>JBAUDW010000107.1:0-10205 GCA_049678285.1 Phycisphaerae bacterium | reverse complement strand
CCTCTCGGCCGAGGACCCGCTGTCGCGGCAGGTCGCGCGACTCTCCGACGAGCAGGTCAAAAGCATCTTTGCCATCCTGAACAGTGCTGACGCGACGAGCGCTTCCGAGCCGCGACCGTGAGGGAGCGGCGCTGCGTGACGGGCTGCCAAAGACCGCGGACCCCTCGCTAGCGCTCGGGGCTAGTTTCGCCTCGCGCGCATGGCACCGAGCGCGCGAGCAGCCGGCGAACGAAAGGAGTCGCACGATGACGCTGCGTTGGGTGCCGATCGACTGCCTCGAGCCGCATCCGGAGAATGCGAACCGGATGCCGGAGGCGCTCCTTGAAAAACTCCAATCGCATATCGAACGGACGGGCCGGTACGAACCGCTCGTCGTCCGCCCCGTTCCGTCGCCGGTGACGCGGGGCCGGGTGCGCAAATCGCAGCGCTACCAGATCCTGAACGGCCATCACCGGGCCGAGGTGCTGAAGGCGCTCGGCCACACGCGCGCGCGGTGCGACGTGTGGGACGTGGACGACGATGAGGCGCGGATGCTCCTGGCGACGCTGAATCGGCTCGAAGGGCGGGACGATCCGAAGGCGCGAGCGCGGCTGGTGGCGCACCTGGCGACGGGGCGGAGCGCCGAGGACCTGGCGCGCCTGCTGCCGGAACCGCCCGACGCGGTGGAGCGGCTGCTGCGCCTGGCCGAGCCCCCGCCGGAACCGGCGCCGCCGGACTCGCTCGAACCTTTGCCGCAGGCGCTGGTCTTCTTCCTCTCGGAGGAGCAGGAGGTGCTGGTGCGCGAGGCGCTGGGCGCGGTGGCTGAGGAAGGAGCGGCAGAGGGCGCGGCCCGCCTCGGCCGGGCCGAGCGCCTCGAGCGGTTGGCGCTCTGGTACCTTGAATCGGTCGGCCGGCGCTGAGGAAGGCGGGAGCGATGGCCGGATCGAAGAGGAAGAAGAGGAAAAAGATCGGGTGGCCGAGGGCGAACGTGCGGCGGGCGGACGACGCGAGATCGAGGCTCGCGCGGGCGCTCCTGGGGGCTCGACCGAGGACGCCCGACGCGCTGTGGGAGTTTGTGCGGATGGCGTACGGCTTGGCGGTTCCGCGGCGTGCGGTGTGCCCGGGTCATGCCGCGCCATTCGAGTACCTTCGGCGGGCGATTTTGGAGCCGGGGCGGGACCTGGTGGTGTGGGCGTCGCGCGGCGGAGCGAAGACGGAACTGGGGAGCATCGCAACGCACCTGGATTCGATCTTCCGACCGGGGTGCCAGACGCGGATTTTGGGCGGGAGCCTGGACCAGTCGCAGAAGATGTACGAGTATCTGTCGCGGAAGATGCGCGGTCTGTTTGCGGGGAGCCTGGCGCGCGAGCCGACGGTTCGGCGGATGCGGCTGGTGAACGGGTCGGCGATAGAGGTGCTGACGCAGTCGGGTCGGAGCGTGCGGGGTCAGCGGGTGCATCGGCTGAAGTGCGACGAGGTGGACGAGTTTTTGCCGGAGGTCTGGCAGGCGGCGCAGTTCGTGACGCAGTCGGGTCCGGGATCGGACGGGGAGTGGATCGCGGCCCAGATGGAGGTGTTCTCGACGATGCATCGTCCGTTCGGTCCGATGGCGGAGTTGGTGGATCGACTGACCCAATGCGGAATGCGGAGTGCGGAGTGCGGAGTGAACAGCAGAACAGCGAAAACGACACAAGCAATGGGCCCGGCGCTGTTGACATGGTGCTTGTGGGAGGTGATCGAGCGATGCCCGCCGGAGCGTTCCTGTTCGCGGTGTCCGCTCTGGCCGGACTGCGAGGGCCGGGCGCGGCGGGCGGAAGGCTACTTTCCGATCGCCGACGCCATCGCCCAAAAGAGCCGCGCGAGCCGCGAGGCCTGGGAAGCCGAGATGCTCTGCCGAAGGCCTCGGGCCGACCGGCGCGTGTTTGCGGACTTCGAGCCATCTCGGCACGTCGCGCCGGTGGCGTATGACCCGGCCCTTCCGCTCTATCGTGCGCTGGACTTCGGCTACGCGAACCCGTTCGTGTGCCTGTGGGTGCAGGTCAAAGGCAAATGCAGAATGCAGAATGCGGAATGCAGAACGAAAGATCAAAAAGACAAAGAGACAGCAGACGTGGACCTGTCGGGGGTGCAGGTGCGGGTGTTGGGGGAGTACGTGGAGCGGGAGCGTCCGATCGGGGAGCACCTTCGGGCGATGCGCGAGCGGGACCCCGGGCCGGTCGCGGCGACGTACGCGGACCCGGCGGGGTGGCAGCGCTCGGACGTGACGGGCACTGGGCCGTGCCAGGAACTCGCTCGGGCGGGCCTCCGCGTCCGCACGCCGAGGGCCGCCATCCTGGAGGGCGTGGAACTGTTGCGTCGGCTCCTGAAGCCGAGTCCCGGCGCGCCGGGAGAGGCCGCGGGGCTGGTGGTGGCCCCGTCGTGCCGATGGCTTGTCCGGGCGCTCCAGGAGTATCACTGGAGCGCGTCGCGCGAGGGGACCATGGCGGAGCGGCCGGCGAAGGACGGGGCGGACCACCCGATCGACGCGCTGCGGTACCTGGTGACGGGCCTCTTTCTTGGGGGATCGGGGGCGCGCGAACGGCGCTGGTGGTGAGGTGCGCGGCGGGCCTGGATGGCGCAGGGGGCGGAAGTTTTGTTGACAACCGCGCTCGGAGGTGCCAAACAAGGGGCCGGGAAAACATCGGCGCGCGGCGCGCCGAACCATCGATTTTATGGACGAAAGGAACCGACCATGATGCAAGCCCCTCCAACCGCACCGGCCCCGGGGGCCGAACAGAAAACCTCGGGATTGGCCATCGCCAGTCTGGTGTGCGGCCTGATCATCTGCTGCTGGCCGCTGACAGGGATCGCGGCGGTGATCTGCGGTCATCTGGCAATGGCGAAGATCAACCGGGGCGAGGCGGGCGGCAAGACCATCGCTACCGTCGGCCTGGTGCTCGGGTACATCGGCATCGCGCTGGGCATCCTGGGCATCATCCTCCAGGTGGCCGGCGTGGTTGAGAGTCCCTGGATGCCGATGCAGCAGTAGGGCGCTGGCGAAAGAGCGGGAGCATGCGGCAAGGATCGCGGACGGCGCCGAACCAATCGCTGCAGGAGACGCCGGATTGCGCCTTCTTGTGTTGATCGTGGCTCAGGTGCCCGGCGCGCCTGAGCCGTGGCCTGGAAAGGATTGACGATGAAAACAGCATGGTTCAGCTTGTTTGCCGTCGTCCTGACATACGGAGTGCTGTGTGCCGCAGAGCAAGACACACCTCTTACTTGGAAGTCTGAGCCACCTGAGGGTTGTCCATTTTCCGCATCCCAAGATGTGACCGGCATCACCTTTACGGGACGAGCAAGGACATACACCAAGGCCGATACATGGTATCCGTCATGGGCGTCGGACGGTCATCTTTACTCCCCTTGGACCGACGGAAGTATCGACGGTGAGAATTGCAATTCCTGGTCTGGAGCAAAAGCCCGGACAGGACAAGCAAGCATCGAAGGTGCGGATCCCCTCAATCTGAAGGTCGTTTCTCTCGGTTCACACCTCGGCCCGGCGACCCCCTATGGAGGTCGCTACCCCTGCGGGACTCTCGTCCATAACGGGATCTGGTACTACGGCACTTACGCACTCAATTACTCCAACTACGGTCTCAATTGGCCGATTCTCGGTCCGTGTCCCGGCTTCCGGATTTCCCGAGATATGGGCAAAACATGGGAAGATCCGCCGCATACCTGTGAACCAGGTAAAGCGCTCTTCCCTGAACCCAAGAACATCAACGGACCGGTCAAGATTGGAGCACCTCATTTTGTTGATTTCGGAAAGAACATGGAGCATTCGCCTGATGGCAAGGCCTATCTTGTTGCGCACGGATCAACCGAACAGGACCTTGAGGACCGCAAGGCCAATCTCAGTTGGATCAGCGGGGATCAGATCTATCTATGCAGAGTCGTGCCAACGCCAGCGAATATCAATGATGAATCAAAGTACGAGTACTTCGCCGGGCACGACAAGGACGGCAACGCGTTGTGGTCTGCCGACTTTGCGGCCATCAAGCCCTTGATAGACTGGGACAACAACTGCGGTTGTGTGACCATGACCTACAATGCACCGTTGAAGAAGTACCTCATGTGCGTGACTGACGGGTGGCCCACAATCAAGACGATGAACACCTATATTCTTGAGTCTGACAAACTGACGGGTCCCTGGAAACTGGTGGTTTACATGAAGAACTTTGGAGAACAGGCGTACTTCGTGAATTTTCCAAGCAAGTTCATCAGCCGTGACGGAAGGACGGCTTGGCTATGCTACTCAGGCAACTTCACTCGGAATCAGAAGACCAATCCGCCGGGCGGCGCCTATGCCATGGCTCTCCAGGAAGTGAACCTCTTGCAGGAAAGTAAGGCCAACAAGGCGGATGCCGGCGACGGCAAGTAGCCGCGAGGCTGACGCGTTACGTTGCAGTGATGCGGCGGACAACCGACAATAGGACGACGACCCGATAGCCTTCTCCCGGGTTGTAACCCGCTTCCCGCAGGGGCAGCACTCCCTGCGGCGGAGGCGACCGTTTTTTGCGGACCGCGCGGGCGCGCGAGGGGCGTTTTGGAAATCAGAAAACGGGTTGCGCGAAAAAAGTCCTGGACCCTTTTTCGTTCATTCAGTTAGGCGCTGGGCGACGGCGGCGAGAACCTGGTCGGCGTCGAGTCGGTGGGCGATGGTGGTGGCGAGGCGAGGTGTTCGTCCCATTTGGCCGCCGGCGAAGAGGTTGTACACTTCGGTGCGTTGTCCGTCGCGCGTCGCCAGGCCCCCGACGAGTCCGATGCCGGCCACCGCGCTCTGCGCGCAGCCGTTCGGGCAGCCGGAGATGCAGACGGTCGTCTGGGGGTCGAGTGCGTCGGCGAAGCGTTCGCGGATCCGATCGGCCAAGCCGCGGGTGTCGGCCAAGGCGGCCTGGCACCACCGGGCGCCGGGACAGGCGACGACGGTCGGCTGAGGCCTGGCGTTGGGTGCCAGTACGGTCCGGCGGGCGACGGCCTCGTGGACCGTCGCCTCGTCGGGACCGAAGACGACGACGCGGTGCTGGTTGGCGATGCGAACGGCGAGGCCCGCGTCGGCCAGACGAGCGAGGGCGTCGGCCTGGTCGGGCGCGACATCGCCGTTGGGGAAGGTAAGAAGGAGGCGCGCCTCGAGGCCGGCCGGCGACGAGGGGAAGGATACGCCGGTCCAGGATCGCTCTCGGCGCGCCTCATCAAGCGAACAGCGAAGGGCGTCGGCAAAGGGCGGGTCGCCCATGTTCTCGCGGAGGTGGCGGAGGCGGGCGCGTCGGCGGTTGGCGCGGTCGCCGTGGGCGGCAAAGAAACGGACGGCGGCAGAGATCAGAGGCAGGGCGTCGTCCGCTGGGAGAAAGTCGTCGAAGAGCATGGCGGTGCGCGGCACAGGGCCGAGGGAGCCGCCGGCCATGACGCGGAAGCCCCACTGCTCGCCGCGGCGCAGGGCGACGAAGCCGAGATCGTTGATCCAGGGCTGGGCGCAGGCGTCGGGGCAGGCGGAGAAAGAGATCTTGAACTTGCGCGGGAGGGCCCAGATGCCGGCGGTCTGTTCGAGGATCGCCTGGGCGTCGCGCGCCAGGGGGGCGAGGTCGGGGGCGTCGGGCCGCGTGCCGGAGCCGGGGCAGAGGGTGATGTTTCTCGGCGTGTCGCCGCAGGCGCCGACGGTGGAGAGGGCGGCGTCGGCGAGGGCGCGCTGGAGTTGTGGAACGGTGTCGGGGTCGAGGTCGTGGAGTTCGACGTCCTGGCGGGTGGTCAGATGGAGCGGCGCGCCGGGGGTAAATTGCGCGGCAGCGCGGGCGAGGGCCCGCCACTGGTCGGCGTTCAACCTTCCGCCGAGGAGTTTGGTTCGCTGCATCCAGAGTCCCTCTTGCCGCTGGGGATAGAGGCCGAGGAGCCTGGCCCGGGCGGGGTCGGCGGGGATGGCGTCGCAGGGAAAGTGGGGGCGCTCCATCAGATGCCGGCTCCAGCGACGAGTTTGAGGGGTTTGGTGTTGATGCCGCACTCGCCGCCGCACTTCGACGAATCGATCCATCGTCCGGCGCGTTCGTCGTTCCCGGCGATGAGGCGCGTGCACGGCGCGCAGCCGAGCGACCGGTAGCCGAGCGCGTAAAGCGGGTTGACCTGGACGCGGTAGAGGGCGGCGTATTTCCAGACCTCGAACTCGTGCCAGAGGAGAATGGGGTTGAGTTTGATGAGCCCGTCGGGGCGCTTTTCGATTTCACGGAAGTCGGCGCGTCGGCCGCCGCTGGTAGCGCGGACGCCGCTGGCCCAGCAGGCGGCGCCCATGTCGCGGATGGCGCGTCGGGCGGGCTCGACCTTCAGGAATTCGCAGCAGCGGTCGGGGTCGGTGCGCCAGAGGTCGTCGGGCAGAGGCGCGTCGTTGCGGTAGACGCTCAGTTCCGGATAGCGCGCGAGGGTGCGGCGAAGGAAGTCGAGCGTCTCGGGGTGGCTGTGGCGCGTGACGACGACGAAGCCGCGAATGTCGGGGCTGACGCGCTTCGCCAGGTCCCAGACGATGCCCATGCCGAGGCTGTTGGCGACGACGAGGCGCGGTCCGAACTCGCGGTGGGCGGCGCGGAGGAGGTCGAGGCTCCGGTCCACCTTCTGGCCGAAGTGCAGGGCGTCGATGAGTTCCCCCGGCGCGCCGGGGTCCTGCGGGAAGGCGCCGAGGAGGCGCTCGTAGGCTGCGTCCGGTGCGGCCCCCGAGGGGGTCGGGGCGAGGGCGTCATATGCAATAGTTCGGGACAAAGGCAACCTCCCGTTCGGCTTCGATGAGGTCCTGGAAGGTGGTGGAATCCAATACGCCGGCGACGGCCGAGTGCGCCCGCTCCCACATGTTAAGGAAGGCGCATCTTCCCTGGAGAGGGCACGGTCCCGGCGCGCCGGGATCGCCGGCGGCAATGCACGAGACGGGGGCGAAGGGGCCCTCGATGAGGCGAATAACCTGGCCGACGGTCAGGGCACGAGGGTCCCCGGCCAGGAGGTATCCTCCCAGGGGCCCTCGCCGCGATTCGACCAGGCCTGCCTGCCGCAGTTCCTGGAGGATCAGTTCCAGGAACTTCGGTGGGATGGCTTGGGCGCGGGCGATGTCCGGGGCCGAGGCGGGGCCTTCGCCGTGGCGTTTGGCCAGTTCGTAGACGGCCCGGAGGGCATATTGGCACTTCTGTGAGGCCTGCATCATGGCCAGGCTCCTGTACCCAAGTAATCCCATCGGGATACTATCGTATAATTCGCCGGTTGTCAAGAGGTATTTTTTGAAATTTTTGGGTTCACGGATTAGGGGTCGGGTTTTGGAATCAGGGGCGGGGTGTTGAAGTCGGGGGGCTGGTGGCTATAATGAATGCAGGGAGGCGGCCGATAGAGGCCGCGGCGGGTGAGCGAGGCGAGAGGAAAGCCATGGCGGGACGATGGGGCGAAAGCGGCCGCAGGGGCATGACGCTCATCGAACTGCTGGTCGTCATCATGATCATCGGGATTCTGATCGCGCTGCTCTTGCCCGGGGTGCACGCGGCGCTGGTGCTGGCGACGATCACGCAGGCGCGGTCGGACATGAGGCAGGTGGAGACGGCGCTGAGGCAGTATGTAACGCATCTCGATGCGTTTCCTCCGACGTGGCGGTACACGGCGGCGGCGGACGGGCACAAGGATTACACCCTGCCGGAAGAACTTTACCCGCCGGAACAGCCGGAAGAACTCTGGCAGACGGGCTACCTCAACGGTCCGCTGATGGACCCGTTTAACCCGGGCGAGACGTATCGGTACAAGGCCATCGGGTTTCTGCGCCTGAACGGGGCGGCCCCGGCGGGCCCGCTGGACTTCAAAGTCCCGGCGAACTTCCCGAAGAGCGGGGGGACGGTGACGACGTACACCTACGCAGATTGGTTCAAGGCACCGGTGCGGCTGATAATCTGGAGCGCGGGGCCCGGCGGGCCGCCGGAGGGGCTGAACGCGGATGTGGAGAACCCGGCGAACTGGTATCCCGAGAGGCCGAACGGGATCATCTGTCTGTACTACGACGGGAACGACTGGCTGTTTTCGTATTAGGCTCTGTCTGAGAAACGCGCGGCGGCCGGTTTTGGCTGCCGTTTTTTTGCGCTCGCCCTATAGGGAAGCAGCGACAGGCTCAGAGCCGCAAACGTCAGACGCCGCCCTGAGTTAGTCGAGAGGGAGCGACGCTAGAGGAACAGTTGGAGGAGGTTCAAGAGGATCGAGACGACCAGCGCGACGAGGAGAATGATGGTGAGTTGGTTGACGGCAAAGGGGCCGGGGGCCGGGGCGAGGAGGGCCTGGGCGCCGGTTCCGGCGGCGTCGTGGGCCGGTTCGCCATGGGCGAGGCCTTCGAGCGCGGCGGTCTGCATGCCGACTTTTTCGCGGGCGATGCGCGGGGGCTCGCCGGCGGCGATGCTGCGGAGGTCCACCAAGAGGTCGTCCGTGGAGTTGTAGCGGTCCTGGGGGCGTTTGAGCATCATGACTTCGACGACTTCGCTGATGCCGGCCGACAATTCCGGGTTCACGTGGTCGGGCGGGACGAGGGGTGCCATGACGTGTTTCTGCATCACCTGCTGGGGCGTCGGGGCGGTGAAGGGTGGCCGGCCGGTGAGCATCTCGTAGAACGTGGCGCCGAGGGAATAGATGTCGGCGCGGGAATCGATACGCGGGTCGCCGCGCACCTGCTCCGGGGCGATATAGTACGGCGTGCCGTAGGCCTTGCCGGCCTCTTCGAGAGCGGCGCTGGCGTCCTCGGCGTGGCGCGCCAGCCCCATGTCGGCCAATTTGGCGACGCCTTCCTTGGTGATCATGATGTTTTTGGGTTTGACGTCGCGGTGGATGAAGCCGCGGGAGTGGGCGTGGGCGAGGGCCTCGGCGATCTGGATGATGATGCGCAAGGACTGTTCTTCTCCGAGCGGCTCACCGCGGTCCTTCAGCATGTCGTAGACGGTCGTGCCGTCCACGTACTCCATGATGAAGTAGGAGTGTCCGCCCGTTTCGCCGGCGTCGATGGCCTGGACGATGTTGGAGTGGGAGAGTTTGGCGGCGCTCTTGGCTTCCTGGATGAAGCGGCGGCGAGCGTCGGGGTCGCCTCCGGCCTTGGAGAGGAGGATTTTGACGGCGACGATGCGGTCGACGCTGGTCTGTCGGCCCTTGTAGACGACGGCCTGGCTTCCGCGGCCGATGCGTTCGAGGAGTTCGATGCCGGGGATCTGGATGGTGGGGGAGACGGTTTCTTCCTTGAGGGATGCCAGGGCCCGTCTCGCCTGGGCTTTGGTCAGGGCGCCGGCGCGGACGAGGACCTCGGGCAGGGAAAGCCGCTGACCCTTTTCCTCGGCCTCGTTCAGGAGGCAGCGCGCCTGCTGGAGTTCGTCCGGCGTCACGAGGCCGCGGTCCAGCACGTGCTGCTCAAATCGCGTTTCTGAAGATGTCGGCATGGAGTTGTGCGCGGAAAGAGATCCGAACGGGGGTTCACTATCCGGCGTGCGGCGCGGCGTGTCAAACAAAAAGTAGTCCGTCGGCTCGCGAGCGGGTCATTTCGGGGCGGGCGGCGCCTGGCGGACCGCCCGGACGGGGATCGCCTTGTCGGCGCCGTCCGTCAGGCGGAGGAAGAACGCCCAGCGCCTCGTCAGGTTGACGCACTTGACGACGACGTGGTTGAGGCCCTTCTTGAGCGATACGCCCGTGACGGTGTACTGGTTGGGGTTTGCCATCTGGGGCATTCCCTTGTAGGTGAACACGAGGTCGCCGTTGACCCAGACCTGCAAGTGGTCGTCGCATCCGAGGCGCAACTTGGCGGCGCGGTACTCGCGGGGCGAATCGATCCACGTGACGGCATAGACAGCGGCATTCTGGAGGTTGTTGAAGGACTTCCCCAGGTTGATGCAGCCCTCGGGATCACTTTGTCTGAAATGGCCGACCTTCCATGAGGCCCCGGCGGGAGGCGTCTGGGTTCCGTCGAGGTTCGCCTCGCCGGCGACGAAGGCGTACTCGGCGGGGTTGGTTCCGCCCAGGTTCTCGGTCTTGAAGGGAATGGGGCCCAGGAGGAGCCATTCCTCGACGAACTTGCGTCCGCCGCTTTCTCCCGGTTCGCCGAGTTCAAGGACGATGGGGGCCAGGGCCGGCGTCGGCGTGGGGATGATGGGCGGCGTGGGCGGCGCGGGAAGCGGTGGAGGCGCCGGCAGCGCGGGAAGCGGGAGGGGCGG
>JBAUDW010000106.1:0-39213 GCA_049678285.1 Phycisphaerae bacterium | reverse complement strand
GAAAAACCCATCCGCCGTGGCTCCCCCGGCGAACTCTTCCCTAACGTCCCGCCGCAAAAGTAACCGCTCGCGCGCCGTGTGCCACTGGCGGCTTGTCCGCCAGTGCGTTGTTCCTCCCCGCGCGCCGTGTGCCACGGCCGGTCTTGTCCGGCCGTGCGCCCCGCCTCGTGCCGTGCTGTTTGCCGTCGCCTTTCCCCCTTCCCGCTTTTCTCTGCGTGCTCTGCGTCCTCTGCGTTGAACTGCCGTGCCGTTTCGCCGCGAGACGTTGCACAAGGGGCCGCGCCCCGCTACAATGCGGCACTTTGGCGCGAACCTTTGGAAGCACAGGGAGCGACCCATGGCCATCATCGTCAACGGTGTGCGTATCGAGGACGAGGCGATCCGCGAAGAGGCCGAGCGCATGCGGCCGGCCTACGAGAAGGCGTTCTCCGACGAGGCGCACTCCACCCGAGAAGCCCGCCTCCGGGAGTGGGCACGCGACAACGCCATCGAGCGGGTCCTGCTGGAACAGGCCGCCAGGACCGACTCCGAACCGCTGCCCCCCGAGGAGGTCGAAAAGGCGATCGATGCCGCAATGCAGAGCGCCGATGGGTCAAAAACCGAGGAGGAACTTCGCGCGGACGTCGAACGGCATCTGCGCGTCAGCCGCCTGATGGAGAACGTTGTCAAGGACCTGCCGGAGCCGGCCGACGGGGCCGTACGCCGGTACTATGAGGAGCACGAGAAGGAGTTCATGGCCCCCGAGCGGATTCACGCCGCTCACATTGTCAAACACGTGAGCGCGTCGGTGCCGCCCGAGGTGGCCGAGGCCGAACTGCGGAAGGCCCAGCAGGAACTCGCCGAGGGCGCCGACTTCGCCGAGACGGCCGTCAAGTACTCCGGCTGTCCCGAGAACGGCGGCGACCTGGGGTGGTTCCCTCGCGGCCAGATGGTCGAGGAGTTCGAGCATACCGTCTGGAAGATGAAGCCGGGCGGGGTGAGCGACATCTTCGCCACGCGGTTCGGCTTTCACATCGTGCGCCTGATCGAGCGCAAAGCCGCTGCGCCCTACGCCCTGGAGGAAGTCGCCGACCACATCCGCCAGCGCCTCGCCGCCCGGATGCGCGAGGAGGCGATCGAGACCTACCTCGACGGCCTGCGCCAAGAGGCCACGATCGAAGAAGCCTGAGCGCTCCGCGGCGGCGCCCTGGATTTCCGCGCGTTTGAGCATCGCGAGGACCTGGTTGGTCTGGGCGAGGGGGAAGGTCCGAACGGCGGTCCGAATCGGAATCCGGGGGGCAAAGCCGCAGTCCATCAAAGGAAGCCCGTGGGGCCGGACGGGTTATCTCAGGGGCGGCTCAAGGCCTCGTACCAGGACTGGAGCCTGGCCTTCATACGATCGATTTCCTCTTGGCGGATATGGATGTCATACCGAGGGTCGGCGACTATTTTTTCGATGTTGGCGAGGGCGGCGGCGGCCTGCTCGATGTACTTTCGGCTGGAGGTTCGGCTGGTGGCAAATTGGGCACTGGAGAGGGCGGTTTCGAAATCCGCGTTGCACTTTTCGAAGAGGGCCCTTCGAGCCCGTTGTTCCTTATCGACCCAGGCAGGGATCCAGGAGGCTTCCTCGACGGCGGACTTCTCGAAGCCGAGGGCCTTGGCGACCTCCTGGCCGGAGTCGGCGATGGCGGAGCAGATTTGGAATTCGAGGGCTTCCTGGTCCGTGAGGGTGATCAGTTTGCCGCGCGCGGAGACGGTTTTGCCGCGCTTGAATCGGTTGCCCTCCTTATATTCCTTGGCCATTTGGGCGGCTTCCTCGGAGGTGACGAGCGTCTGTTTGCCGTCGAGGAAGACCTGGACGACGGAGACGCTGTTATCGACCATGGCGTCGGCGATGGCGACGGGATGGCCGCGCTGTTGGGCGAGGCTGCGGAAGCGGGCGCGGAAGGCGCTGGTGAGTTTCTCGTCGATCTCGGCCCCCCAGAGGCCTGTGCGGAAGGGGGTGGCGGCACCGAGGGTGGTGCCGGGGGCCATGAAGATCTTCTGGGTGGCCAGGGCGATGAAGGCCCCGCAGGAGAGGGCGCGGTTTTCGTCGCCCTTGACCCAGGCGACGGTGGTGGCCCAGTCATCGACCTGCTGGACGAGGTCGACGATTTTTTCGCCGAGGTCAATGCGCCCGCCGGGCGTGTTGAGGCGGAAGATGACGACGGACGCGCCGCGTTTCTTCGCGTCGGCCGCGCCCTTCTGCAAAGCCTCGACCATGGCGTAATGCTCAATAGTGCCGCTGACGGGAAGAATGTATACCTTGGTGACGGGCGTCTTCTCAGGTTTCGGCGCGACGGTCGGGACGGCCGCAGTGGGGGCGGAGGCGCCTTCGGCCGGAAGGGCGGCGGGGGGCTCGGCCTCGGCCGGCTCGGGGTCGGCCTCGAGGACTTCCCACTCGTCGAACGTGATGAATTTGGTTCCACCGTCCTCCAATTTGAAGACGGTCATTTTGTTGATTTTCTGTTTGGTGACGGTGCCGGTGATGATCTCGCCGGTCTCCTTGTGCTTGAGACGGGCGGCCGACGCGTCGGCGGTGCAGAGAAAAAAAGTGCCCAGGACCGCCAGGGTCAGCAACGCCACCGTAGACAGTAGCCGCGGCTTCATGACTTGGCCCCCATTTCTCTGGCGAATCGCGGGCACCAGACGGTTTGTCGCACGAGGATATCTGTACCCCGAGCCCCGCGGCCAAGCAAGCAAAAAGTATCCGACCGGAGGAGAAGGGCGCAGGGCTCGCGGGCCGGCGCATTTGAGAACCCGGGCAATCGCGGGTACAATCGGGTACCTTTGTGGTTCAAGAGAAAGCGGGGCGGGGGCCCCGCACAAGTGGGGGATTCGCCTCCGAGAGTGACCAAGGCCAAAGGGATTATCGCAGCCCTGGCACATGGATCAACGGCGTGTTATACTGACAGGAAGCCAACTTTGCGCATCTTATGCGGGGCCGCCTAATCGTTGTTAGGCCTTAGTCAACCCTGGAGGTGGCAATGGTCCCCGTGCCAGACGAGATGCTGGAAGCTCACGCCATTCTCAGTCAATACGTGGCGGTGCATGACGAGATATTCAAGTTCTCGTGGCGTAAGGTGCTTCCGATCCCTGGAATCTTCAAGCCAATTGACTATGGCCGACACCACTCGCAACTTACCTCACTGTCGACACGTCTGGAGCGTGTCCTTGAATCGCTGCGTCGAATACCAGATGCTCCAGCGATCTTTCCCGTTTATGTGGCCGCCCTTCTCGACACAGTCGCGTATCTTCGCGACATGTGCCAAAAGCTTTACGAGAAAAGCCAAGGTGATATGGCCAGCTACTCGAAGGAGGCATATCGGCGCGACGTTGATACATATCACGAGTTGGTGAACGCGTATCGGAGCCTTGGCGCTCAGGTCAATCGATATGTCTGAAAGGCATGGGCCTAACCCGGCGCGCCAGCGGACGCGCAAATAGCCGCGCGCGGCTGAGCTTCGACGTTAGGCGTATTCCTTGTCGATTCTCACCTGGCCGCAGTCAAGGCACCGGCACCAGCGGCGGAGGACTGGCGGAGACTGCTGGCTGATCCAAGGATGCACTATGGGCGCTATGGAATCCGTTGGTGAGGGCCCAATGGCAGCCGTGCTCACTTTTCCTGAGTACGACCGTTCGTGGAATGCCTTTGTTGACGCGGCGGTAGACGCTCTCATGAAGGCCAAGGATCCAGTGTTGCGTCAGGTAAGCGTCAGTTCGACGCAGCGCGCCGGTCCCGTTCAATACGCAGACTTCGATGAGCCCGTGACCCACCAGCCGATTGCCATTGAAGCCTCAATCACCCTTGAAACGGCAGCAATTTCGAACACCGATGTCGAGGCAATAGTCGTGTCAGTCGACGAACTCGCGGAGAAATGCCTTGAACCACTCATGAAGGAGTTCTTCCGACGGATCGGAGAGTTGTGCGAGAAAGCCGGCACTGCCATTGACACCGGGGGCAAGCCCGCAAGTTGGGACTTGGTGCTGGACGCCTTGGAGAGAGTGGAGATTGACTTCGACAAAAATGGTGCTCCGAAAATGCCGACGTTCTGTACCAATCCACAGATTAAGGCGGCCTTTGACCGCCTGCCCTTTACGAAGGAACACCGGGATAGGCTGGAGGGCATCATTGCCGAGAAACGGGAGGCCTTCCGTGCTCGAAAGCGTGGTCGCCGCATATCTTGAGAGCCTGAGTGAGAGGGAATTTGACGTTCCCTTCATGGCCCTGCTGAGGCACGAGAGTTTCTACGACATCCACCTGCTGCACGGCCAGTACGAATTTGGCAAAGATTTCATAGCGAAGCGCGACGACGATGGTGAGCAACACCAGTACGCCTTCCAAACGAAGGCTGGCGATCTTACAGCAAGGGAGTGGGCTGCTATTAGGCCGCAAGTTGACGAACTGCGGACCTCAGCCCTTGGCCATCCTGACTTCGACGCGTCCCTTCCCAGAAGAGCGCGGCTGGTCATCACAGGTCGACTCAAGGGAAAGACAGCCCTTCTAGTGCAGGAGTACAGTGAACGGTGTCGTCAGAGGGCGGAGCCAGCCCTTGAAGTGTGGGACCACGAAGTCCTCGTGGAGAAGATTCTCGGACAAGGGGACGTTGCCGGGTTGCTTAGACCTAGGGCGGAACTGGTGGCCGTGGCTGCAGCCGTCGACGGGGATCAACTCACTGCCTCTGACCTCGAGACTTACACGAGGTCCTGGGTTGCGGATTTGGCTGATGGGTGGGTGCCGTTCCTCGAGGCCAGCGTGCTGGCTCATCGCCTTCATCAGCGGAAACGCTCACACCTCAGCATCGCCTTGACTCTAGCCTTGTTCCGCGCAGTTGAGTCCTGCCGCCTCGGCCACGGCGACCAGGCTCTCATCGATCCCGCCGAGGCGCTCGCGGGGGAGATGTTCGTGACCTACTCGGACCTCGTACTGGCCGAACTCGGTCCTCTTCTGGATGCTGCCGATGGGCTGCTGTCGCTCCATGCGCAGTCGTCTTCGGCCCCCGTGTCACACACCGTCAGGTGCTGTGTTGTCGCTGAGACGCTGGCCCTGAGAGGGCTCTACGGGTTGCTGCACGGCGAGCCCGAGGTGGCCAGAGGGATGGCTGACCGATTGGTGCGGGTTCTGCAGCAGTATCCGGCCTGCGCCCATCCGGTCTCCGACCGCTATGCCTACACCGTCCAGGTGATCTGCTGTCTGCTTGCAGCGTGCGGACACAGGGAGGCCCTGGCTCCGTACCTGAGGGGAGCGGTCAAGTGGGTGTGCGACGCCTACCAGAGAGGAGATGGGCTCGCGGGGGTTCACGCCACCGAGCAGCAAGAGGTCGACCAACTTCTGGGTTATGCCTTCGAACATGTCAAGACCGACCATCGGCGATCCTCTTACCTTGCCACGACTCTGCTGGACTTGCTGGCACTGACGGGAGAGAACGGGCTCTACGATGACGCCTCCAACGACTTCCTGGCGGTTGAGGTGTTGTGCTGCCAGAACTTACCGGACGGGCAGGACCGCCTGTTCTCCGGGGAAGGTGCTGGCACAGTGTATGTGCCCAACATCGCCTACGATGAGAAGATTCCCCCTGGCCCCCGTTGGGCGGTGGCATCTCACCATCGGGACAGGCCGGATGTCGAACCGAGTCCATGGGGCGCGCTGGCAATAAGTGGTTTGTTGAGAGACAGACACTGGGTTCATCGCATCGCTGAGATCGTCCGCCCCGCCATGGGGACCGGGGGATTTCGGGGGCCACAATCCTGCTTTCGCTTTTCCGATTTCTCCATGTTTGACGTTGGACCCCCTTGGGGTCCCTGTTCGCCTTTGGACCCCTTTGGGGTCCTTGTTCGCCTTTGGACCCCTTTGGGGTCCCTGTTCCTTCAAAGGAGCCCTTCGGGCCGGCGACAGGCTTCAACGGCAGGCTTGAGGCTTGGGGCGTGAGGCCGCAGGTCGCGAACGCCGCTTTGCCGTCCGCCGCCATTCGTCATTCGGACCCGCCACTGGCGGGTAAATTTCGTCATTTCCCCCAGCCGCCTCTGCTGTTTCTTTGTCAAATGCGAGATTTTTCTGCTGACCTTAAGCAAGCGGCGCGTTTCAACGCAGAGACCGCAGAGCACGCGGAGAAAGGCGCAGATTGGGGAAAGGCAAACGGCAAACGACAAACAACAATGACCAAGGCGAGACCCCTCCCTTCCGCCTTCGCCAAGGCTACAGCGGACAAGTCCGGTCGGGTCGCCGCAGGCGACTCGACGTGGCGAGGTGACACCCGGCAACGCCCGCTCGCCACACCTCAGTTACTCAGTCCCTCAGGCACTCAGGAACCCAGGCACTGTCCGTCCAATGCTGTTTCTTTGTCAAACGCGAGATTTGCCGCCGACCCTGAATGCCACGCTCCCGACTTTGACTTACGTGCGTCCGCGGGAAGTTATGCACATAAAGGTATGCACATGACATGGATGGAAAAAGTGCGAAATAGGGCACAAAAACCGGTAAAAACCGGTCCAAAAACGTGAAAAAAACCCAAAAAAGTCAAAATCCGCGCTAGCCCATCTTAACATTCGGGGGTCTTTAGGAGAAAAATCCCCCCTGACGCCACCGCCAGGGCTGGTGGCCTCCAAAAAATCGCCCAAAAATCTCCCCTAAAACCTCCTCCAAAAAGTTATCCACAATCGCCGACGTTCGTAAGTTCAGGCTTAAAGTTCACCGCAGAGGTTTCCAAGAGCGCCAGAACGCCGAGGATTGCTACCGGGCGCGTGGTTCACCCCCCCAATTCCGAGCGGTCCCGTGGGGTCAGGTGACGCAACCGGCCATCCCGCTCAGGGTCATTAGGGATGGGGCGACGGCCCACGGCAAGAGGGGTCCGGCTTCGGAGGCGTGGTTGGCTCCGGGAAATTTGGTGGGAAATGGGGGGGCCGACGTGATATAATTCGGGTCGTGGCGTGTGGGGGGTGTGGGGGGACTTTGTAGGGGAACCATCCGATTAACGTCCTTTTGATTTATCCTGAGTGTCCCGACACGTTCTGGAGTTTCAAGCATGCGCTGAAGTTCATCCGGAAGCGAGCGGGTTCGCCGCCGCTGGGGCTACTGACGGTGGCAGCCATGCTGCCGGCGGAATGGTCGAAGCGTCTGGTGGACTTGAACGTGACGCGGCTCCGCACGAAGGACTTGGCGTGGGCGGACTTGGCGATGGTGAGCGCGATGGTGGTGCAGCGGGAGTCCTCGCGGCGGGTGATAGGGCGGTGCAAGGCGGCGGGCCTGAAGGTGGTGGCGGGCGGGCCGCTGTTTACCATCGAGCACGACCAGTTCGAGGAAGTCGACCATTTCGTGCTGAACGAGGCGGAGGTGACGCTGCCGGCGTTCCTGGAAGACCTGAGGCAGGGCCGGGCGAAGCATCTTTACACGAGCGAGGAGCGTGCGGACCTGCGCGAGACGCCGATCCCCCAGTGGGACCTGGCCGACCTGAGACGATACGGTTGGATGAGCGTCCAGTTTTCGCGTGGGTGCCCGTTCAACTGCGACTTCTGCAACGTGACGGCGCTTTTTGGCCACAAGTTCCGGACTAAGACGTCGGGGCAGATCCTTGCGGAACTGGACGGCCTGTACGCGCGGGGTTGGCGTAGCGGCATCTTCTTCGTGGATGACAATTTCGCCGGCAAGAAAGAGGTTTTGAGGACGGACCTCCTGCCGGCCCTGATCGCGTGGCAGAAGAACCATCCCGGCATCCCGTTTCAGACCCAGGTCTCGATGAACCTGGCGGACGACGAGGACCTGATGCGGATGATGGTCGAGGCGGGATTCCACATGGTCTTCATCGGGGTCGAGACACCGGACGAGACGAGCCTGATCGAGTGCAACAAGAAACAGAACCAGGGGCGGGACCTCGTGGCGGACGTGAAGCGGATTCAGCGCTGTGGCCTGCAGGTGCAAGGCGGGTTCATCGTCGGGTTTGACAGCGATGAGCCGTCTATTTTCCAGCGGCAGATCGATTTCATCCAGAAGAGCGGGATCGTGACGGCCATGGTGGGCCTGCTCCAGGCGTTCCCCGGGACGAGGCTGTACGAGCGTCTGAAGCGCGAGGGGCGCTTGCTGGGCCGACCGTCAGGCGACAACGTGGACGGAACGATAAACCTCGTCCCGCGGATGAGCGTGGAGCGGCTGCACGAGGGATACCGCAAGATCCTGGAGCGGATCTACTCGCCGAAACAGTACTACGAGCGCGTGCGGACCTTCCTGCGGGAGTACCAGGCGCCGAAGGCGCGGGAGCGAATCCGGTTTGGAGGCGTTCTGGCATTTTTGCGTTCGGTCCTTCGGCTGGGCATCCTCGAGAAGGGGCGGTTGGGGTACTGGCGGCTCCTGGCGTGGACGCAATTCCGGAGGCCCGAACTCTTTTCGCTGGCCGTCACGCTGGCCATCTCCGGTTACCATTGCCGCAAGGTCTGCCGGTCGCTCGGCCTGAAGTAGGCCCGGGCGGGCGCCATTTCTGCGACCCCACAGCGTCATCAGACGAGGCGAGAGCGCGCCGGGGCTTCAGATGGTCATGGCGAGGAAGCCGCCGTCCACACGAATGAGCGCGCCCGTGACGAAGCCGGAGGCCTTCGCGCTGGCGAGCCAGAGGACCGCGCCGAGAAGTTCCTCGGGTTCGCCGAAGCGTCGCATCGGCGTGTGGGCCATGATCTTGGCGGTGCGTTCCTCGGTGAGGAGGCGGCGATTCTGCTCGGCCGGGAAGAAACCGGGGATGAGGGCATTGATGCGGACGCCGGCCTCGGCCCACTCGCGGGCGAGGAACTGGGTGATCTGGTTGACGCCACCCTTCGCGACGCCGTAGGTGAAGACCTTCGAGAGGGGCGGGCCGCTCGAAGCGCTCGAGATGTTGATGATGCTCCCGCTTCGGTGTTCGACCATGCCGCGCCCGAAGACCTGGCAGGCGAGGAAGACGCCCTTCAAGTCCACCGCGATGAGTTTCTCCCACTCCTCGTCGGTGACGTCGAAGAAAGGCGTGTCGGAGTTGAGGCCGGGGGCATTAATCAGGATATCGGTGCCACCCCACGTCTTGTCGATCGCGTCGGAGGCGGTCTGAAGGTCGCGTTTGGAGGCGACGTCCACCTTAAGGGCCAGCGCGGTGCCGCCGCCCTTGGTGATTTGGTCGGCGCGAGTCTTGGCGGCATCGGGATTGAGGTCGAGGACGGCCACCTTGGCCCCCGCGCGGGCGAGGGCGAGGGACATGGCGCCGGCGAGGACGCCGCCGCCGCCGATCACCGCCGCCCGTTTCCCGTCGAGGCCGAACATTCTGGTCAAGTATGCCGTATCCGCCATTTTGCCGACTCCTTCCGAAAGCATCCGACCAGCGAAACCGCCGTATCATAGCGGGGCAGGCGTGGGGTGCAAGGGATTCCGGTCGGCTGGCGTCGGCCGCAGCCAAAAGGCTTGAAACTTCTCCCTCCGCGGATAGTATACAGCCCCCTTCGAACCCTTGGCCGGAGAAGGAGGCGCGCGGTGGCGAAAGCGGACCCGCATGTGAAACTGAAAGCCTTCCAGCCGACGTGCGAGTACTTCGTGGGCATTGACTCGGACGGCTGTGCGTTCGACACGATGGAACCGAAGCACAAGGAGTGTTTCTGCCCGACGACGGTCTGGATCTGGGACCTGGCGAGCGTCTCCAAATACGCGCGCGAAGCGTGGGACTTCGTCAACCTGTACTCGAAACTCCGAGGCTGCAACCGGTTCTTGGCGCTTCAGCACGTGATGAACCTCCTCAGGGAGCGCGAGGAGGTTCAGCGTCGCAGCGTGCATGTCCCCGAGTTGCCGGACCTGCAGGCGTGGACCGAGCGGGAAAGCGCGCTCGGGAACCCGGCCTTGGAGGCGGAGGTCAAGAAGACGGGGAACGCGGAACTCGCCCGGTGCCTGGAGTGGTCCAAGGCGATTAACGAGGCCGTCGCGCGAGTCGTCAAGGGCGTGCCGCCGTTTCCGGGCGTCCGGGAGAGCCTCGAATTGCTGGCCGGCAAGGCCGATATGATTGTCGTCAGCGCCACCCCCGGCGAGGCGCTCCAGCGCGAGTGGGAGGAGCACGGCATCGCCCGGCACATGTCGGTGATCGCGGGTCAGGAGATGGGCTCGAAGAAGGAGCACCTCCAGATTGCCACTGGAGGAAAGTATCCGCCGGAGAAAATCCTCATGATCGGTGACGCGCCGGGCGACTTGAAGGCCGCCCAGGCGAACAAGGCCATGTTCTACCCGATCAACCCGGGCCATGAGGAGGAATCGTGGGCGAGGTTCCACCACGAAGCGGGGCCGAAGTTCCTGGCGGGCGAGTACACGAGGCAGTACGAGGCCGGCCTCATCGCCGAGTTCGACAAACGGCTGCCTGAGAAGCCGCCCTGGAAGACGTAGGAGCCGCCGCGAAGGAGGCGGGGCATGGGCAAAGCTCTGAAGGTATGCCTCGTGCTGGGCCTGTGCCTGGTGGTCGGAGGTTGCCTGCTCGGCATGGCGGGATCTGCCTTCGAGGAAAACAGGGCTTCCGATTACGTGCAGCGCCAGGGCGCACCATCAGTGGCATCCCACCTTGGCGAGTGCATGATGAGGGCGCTCATCTGGACCACGGCAGGGACAGCCATCTCCGCGACGGGCGTCCTGCTCGCCGCCGTGGGTGTCGTCGGCTGGCTGGTCGGACGCAAGGGGCCACCGCCCCCTGGCGCGGAGCTGAACGAATCCCATCGCGTGGCGTGAGTTTCGACCGGCGGCTCAGCGCGTTCCGCCGCCGCCGGGGCTCAGGTTGAAGCCGGCGATCTTGCCGCCGCGCACGAACAGGAGGACGTCCTTCTCGCCGTCCAGCGAGACGGAGAGGATGCGGTCGTCCTTCGCCTTCAGGTGCTCGCGCACGAAACGGTTGTCGAAGTCGCTCATCCGCGACGACGCGTAGTACCCGACCATGTACGTCGAATGGCGGTAGATGGTGTGCAGGGCGGGGGGATTCGCGCCCCCGGCCGCGCACTGCTTGAACCGCTCGGCCAACTGCGCCTTGTCCGTGACGACCTCCTCCTCGTTGAAGGCGAACGGGACGTCGGTCAGGTCGGCCAGGGCCTTGTCGTCGCCGGCGGCCAGGGCGGCGCAGAACGCGTACCACGTCTCGCCGCGACGGTCGGTCAGAAGCGCCCGGACCTCGTCCTTGAACGACGCTTTCCCGACGTACTTGACCGCGCGGAGGACGCTCGGCTGTTCCGCGAGGATCGCGGCGGCTGCCGGGAGGAGCCGGGCGGCATCTTCCGGCTGGAGCAGGGCGGACGAGGACCGGAACAGTTGGATCTCCGTCAGGGAGATGCGCCCTCCCTTGGGCATGTTCGGCATGATGCTCATCTGTTCGCAGCCGAAGGTGCCGACCGGCAGGAGGGTCAGCAGTTCGATCCGCGTCTCGCTGTCGCCGCACGACTCGCTGGCCTTCAGGGGATAGAAGATCTTGTCCGACTGGAACTGGCAGACGATCGGCCGGATGGTGGGACCCTCGGGGCCGACCGGCACGATGTCGAGGACAAAGACGTTCAGCCCCTGCTTGAGCGACGCTTCGACGGCCTTCTGGACCTGGCCGTTGATGGCCGGCTTGCCGAGGTTGTTCTTGCCGAAGTACTCGCTGACGGCCTTGGTGAAATCGGCGACGGTCTCGCACGTGACGACCGTGACGGCCTCCGGCTCGACGCCCGGGTCCGCCGGGACGGAGACGGCGTTGTCGGCGCCCCGCCTCGCGGCAATCGCCAGCGACGCGGCATACACCATGTCGGCCGCACTCGCGATCTCCTGGAGCGTCTTGAAGCATCCTTCCGGCGCGACCGCAACTTCCGGCATCGACGGCAGAGGCAGGAACTGGACGGCCTTCGTCTTCTCAGGCGCCTTCACGTCGGCCTGGACGACGAGGACCTCGACGCTGCCGTTGTGGACGATGAGGGCCCGTTCGGCCGGTTGACAGGCGTCGGCCGCGCCTTCCGGCAGGATGAGCCCCTGGCCGGCGGGCGCCTGCGACGCAAAGCCGCAGACGGCAATGGCCAGGGCGGCAAGACGGACGGCCTTCTCTCGGATGGTTCTCTGGTTCACGATCTTTTCCCCCACGGACACGTCCAGGGCGCGCCCTCGCGACACGCCGGGTTAGACGCGGCCGTTCGGCGGGAGTTCCCAAGGTGCCGCGGCATCCGGCGGCTCAATGATGGAACAACCGCAGGCCCGACATCGCCATCACCATGCCGTGCTCGTCGCAGGCCTCGATGACGAGGTTGTCGCGGTCGGAGCCGCCCGGCTGAAGGATATATTTCACGCCGCTCTGGGCGGCGCGGTCGATCGAGTCGCGGAACGGGAAGAAAGCATCGGAGGCGAGGCTGACGCCCTTGAGTTTGGCGATCCAGTCGGCCCGTTCCTTAGCCAAAAGCGGTTTCGGGGCCGGGGCGAACGCTTCTTTCCAGGCCCGTTCCTCGATCGGCGTCGGATGCTCCAGCAGGTACTGGTCGATGGCGTTGTTCATCTCGGCCCGCGACAGGCCGTTCTTGAACTTCGCTTCGAGGATGCGCGGGTGCTGGCGGAGCCACCAAATGTCGGCCTTGGAGCCGGCGAGGCGCGTGCAGTGAACCCGCGACTGCTGGCCCGCTCCGATGCCGATCGCCTGGCCGCTCACGGCGAACGCGACGGAGTTGGACTGCGTGTATTTCAGGGCAATCGAGCCGACGACCAGGCCGCGGATCGCCTCTTTCGGCAAATCCTTGTTCCTGGTCACGATGTTCTTGCACAGGTCCGGCCCCGGCACGGCGGTGTTGCGGGTCTGCTCCAGGTAAATGCCGTAGAGTTGCCGCGTCTCGAGTTCCGAGGGCTCGAAGTCCGGGTCCATTTTCATGACGAGGAACTTTCCGCCGCGCTTCTCGCGCAGGACCTTAAGAGCGTCGTCATCGTAGGCGGGCGCGATGCAGCCGTCGGACACCTCGCGGGCCAGGAGTTCCGCGGCGGTCCGGTCCATCCTATCGGAGAAGGCGGCGAAATCGCCGAAACTCGACATGCGGTCCGCCCCGCGGGCCCGGGCGTAGGCGACCGCCAGCGGCGAAAGGTCCGACATGTCCTCGACGAAGCAGGCCTTCTTCTCGGCGTCCGAGAGGGGCACGGCCACGGCCGCGCCGGCCGGGCTGACGTGCTTGAAGGACGCAGCCGCCGGCAGGCCGAGCACCTGCCTGAGTTCCTTCACCAGCGCCCACGCGTTCAGCGCGTCCAGGACGTTGATAAATCCGGGCGCACCGGACAGGACTTCGATCGGCAACTCGCCCTTGGCGACGAAGACGCGCGCGTGCTTCTGGTGGGGGTTCATGCCGTAGCGGAGTCGAATCTCTTTGGCCATCCCTTCACCCTTTCATTGCTGGCGACTCGCTCCCCTGCGGGTCGCGGCTAAGCGTGGGTTTGCTACTTGCGGTGCGCCTGGGGGACATAGGCCTTGCATTTCCTTTCGGCGAAGAGGGCTTCGAATCGCGCGAATCGCTGGAGTCCGTTCTCGAGCGGCACGCGGACCCAGTCGCCGCCGATGAGCGGCCGGACGTAGTCGAAAAACGCGTCCGTGACGTCGCACCGCGACGGGGCGATCCAGGCAGCGGGGAACTTGCGCTCGGAGTTCGCCATCGCCTCCAGGGGAACCTTGTCGTAGGTCACGCGGTACTTTGGGCCGGCGTCGCGGAGGATCGTAGCCATCCAGCCGGAGCCTTCGCGCGCGGCAATCTCGGCGGCCTTCCGGCCGACCTTGTAGGCTTCCTTCAGGTCCACGGTCGAAGCGTAGAGCATGTTGTGGCGCTGGTCGGTTCCGGGCACGTTGCCGCGCGCCGCCCCGCGAGCGGCGAGGCCTTTCTCGTTGAGGTAGTTCACGACCATCTGGCAGACGGTGGTTTCGCTGGATGAAAACTGGACGTGGTCGAAGGAGTCGCGGCGCTCGCCGAGGGAACCGACGTCGAACCCCTCGCTGACGACGACCAGACATCGGCCGCTTTTTTTCAGTTCGTCGTTGACGTTATCGCCGAGTTGATCGAGCGTGACGGCCGCCTCCGCAAGGTAGATCTGCAAGGGCAGGCGTCGCCCAGGGTCGGCGAGGCGTGCGGCGGCGGGGATGAACCCGATCTTTCGGCCCATGGCCTGCATGACGAGGACCGGGTCGGCGGGGGAGGAGCCGGCGTTTTCCTCGTTGGCGCTCTGGACGTAGCAGGCCCAGTAGCGGGCGACGGACCCGTAACCGGGTGTGTGGTCGATGAGTTGGAACTCCGAGTCGCCGACGTCGTTGTCGATCGTCTTCGGAACGCCGGTGGCGACGAGGTCCAGACCTCGCTCGTGGGCGAGTTGGGCGATCTTGTGGGCGGTGTCCATCGAATCGTTGCCGCCCGTGTAGAAAAAGTACCCGACCTGGTGCGCCTTGAGGACCTCGATGACTCGCTCGAAATCCTCCTTCTGCTGCGCTTTGAGTTTATAGCGGCAGGTGCCGATGGTGCCGGCGGCCGGCGTCGTCTCCAGGAGCGCGATTTCTTTTCGCGGCTGTGCCGACAGGTCCAGCAGTTCCTCCTTCAGGACGCCCTCGATGCCGTGCCACGCAGCATAGACGGTGCCGAACGTCTTCGGGTCCTCAAGGCACGCCTCGACGGCGCCGCGGATGGAGTTGTTGATGACGGGCGAGGGACCGCCGGATTGGGCGACGATGACGTTTTTTGCCTTGGTCATGCTGTTCAAGTCTCCCTCGTTTCAGCCGCGCGCTCCCCGTTGGGTCGCGGCTAAACAGATTTCTCCGATTTCAGACGGTGGAGAACTTCTCCGGCATGGTCCACGACCAGAATGCCTTCGTCCTCGCGGCCGCGCCACTCGTCGACGCGGATGCTCGCCGGGTCCATATACCCCAGGTTGATCCGCTGGCAGCGCTCCTCCAGAATGCCCGTGGCCAGAACAACATTGATGCGCGGCTTCTCAACCGCGTTGCAGTACGTGCCGAGACCCCGGACGTGGGTCGAGTGGGCCATCACACCGCCCGGGACGTCGGCGAACTTGTCCATCTGCTCGCGGAAATAGTCGAGGCAATGGTAGCCGATCTTATCGAGCAACCGACCGTGCGTGTAGGAAACCTCCGTAATGTGCGGGGCGTAGATGATGAGGTCTCCGCCGTCGGCGACGACCGGCTCGAGTTTGTACATCACCTTGCCGCCGGTCCAGAGGTCGTCGTACATCTCCGGCGCGATGCCGAGCACCTTCTTAAACGGGCGGTCCATGTACCGAATGTGAATCTGGGCCGATAGGTCGGCCGCCGCGGACCAGGACTCGCGCGCCTCCCCGATGTAGAGGCCCTTCAAGCCCTCGCTCGTGACGACCATGCCGAAGTTCGTGATGGGGACCTTGACGAACTCGGCAGCGCGGTCGATGACGTGCCGCACGACCGTATCCTTGACGCCGTTGATCTTCCAGTTCGTCACCAGGGCGCCGAGCCAGTGGAAGAAGTTGAGAAACTCGGCCCCGCAAATGCCGGGGAAAAGGTACTTATAGCCGCCCGAGAAACCGACCACCTCGTGCGGAAAGGTCGGGCCGACGATGAAAAGCCGGTCGTAGTCGAAGACAAGACGGTTGATCTGGACAGGCACGTCGCGGGCATAACGGCCTTCGGTCAGGCGGTCCATCTCGCGGGCCGACAGCGTGCCGATCGTCTCCAGCGCCTTCGGGTCGTCCCAGGCGTGGTTGAAAATTTCGATGTTGCCGTATCGGCCGCGCCGCTCCTTGGCCGTCATCTCCAGGAGCCGGAGGATCTGCTTCTCGTTCATCGCCCGGTGTGTGCCGAGGGCGATGAGAAAATCGAGTTTGGCCGCGCGGCCCTTGAGGGCGTCCGCCAGCGTCCGGAACATGAGGCCGACAGGGGCGGTGCGTGTCGAGTCGGGAATCAGCGCGAGGATGCGCTTGCCCTCGATGTCAAGGCCGGCAAGCGCCTCGCTCACGAACTCGCGGACCTCCACGTCGGCAACGAGGCCTTCCTTATGTCCGCGGCCAATCAGCATGGGCCGTCCTTTTTACGACGCCGGCTTGACCGGGAACCCGAGCGTTTCCATCGCCGATCGGACCTGCGTGTCGGCGGATTCGAGTTCAACCGTCGTCTGCGGAAACTCTCGCCGAAGGGAATAGTTTTCCCGAAGCGACTTAAAATACGCGCTCCGTCCCTCGGCCGGTTTCTCGCGGATCGCCCGGAGCCTCGCGTCGTCCGCCTCAATATCGTAGGCGGCACGGGTAGCATACCGGATCGCCTGCCGCGCGTCCACCCCGGCCGGGAGGCGGATACGCGGCGTCTCGGGCGGCGGCATCAGGGGCGAGGGATCCCACATGCGCTGGAGGCCGAAATGACGGCAGAACGCATGGAGGATCATGCGCGTCCCGTTCACCTTCCCGTCGTAGGAGTGGCCGGCGATGTGCGGCGTCGCGATGTCCACGGCGTTCATGAGTTCGAGGTCGATGTTGGGCTCGTTTTCCCAAACGTCGAGGACGACCGCGCCGAGCCGCTTCACCCCAAGGGTCGCCTTCAGTACGGCTGTGTCCGCCACGCTGCCGCGCGACGTGTTGAGGAGAATCACGCTACGCTTGAGGCGGCTGAGCAGGCTTTCGCCGATCATGTGGTATGTCGCATCGGGGCCTTCGCGCGTCAGAGGCACGTGGAATGTCACGATGTCGGCGTCGAAAAGAGTTTCAATCGGCACGTATTTCGGGTCCCCGGTCTCGCAGGCGAGGGGCGGGTCGTTCCGAAGGACGGCCAGGCCAAGCCCCTCGGCCATGCGGGCAACGCGGGACCCGATGTTGCCGACGCCGACGATGCCGAGCGCCTTGTCCCTAAAGCGCCATCCGCCGCGCTCAGCCAGCACCGCCAGGGCCGTGAAGACGTACTCGGCGACGCTCCGAGCATTAGAGCCTTGGGCGCTCGAAAAACCGATCCCGTGCCGCCGAAGGTACTCCTGGTCAATGTGGTCCACGCCGATAGTGGCCGTGGCGACGAAGCGCACGGCCGAGCCGTCCAGAAGGGCGGGGCCCACGGGCGTTACGCTGCGGACGAGCAGGGCCTGGGCGTCGCGCAGAAGGGCGGGCCGAATGGCGTCGGCGGGGATAGCCACGACCTCGCCGAGGGAACCGAAGGCGTCCCTCAGGAGGAGGATGTTTTCGTCGGCGACGATCTTCATGGGCGTTCGGCCTTCCTGACCGCGTGTTTCAGCGCAGAGAACGCAGAGAAAACTAGAATTAGAAATCTATCGCTGCGTTCTCCGCGGTCTCTGCGGTTCACTTGCCCTTGGCCTTCGGGGTTCAGCCCTCCGCCCACTTCGTGTGAAAGACGCCCGGCTTGTCCACGCGCTCGTAGGTATGGGCTCCAAAGTAGTCCCGCTGGGCCTGCGTGAGGTTCTGGGGCAGGCGTTCGCTGCGATACGAATCAATGTAACTGAGAGCCGAGGCGAGGCCCAGGACCGGGACGCCCGCCCGCACGGCCTCGCAGATGACGGTCCGCAGGGCGGTTGCCTTCTCGTTCACGATCGCCGCAAAGAAGCCGTCCACGAGGAGATTCGCGAGGTCCGGCTTCCTGCGATAGGCCGCCGTGATCGGGTCGAGGAGTTTGGAACGGATGATGCAGCCGCCTTTCCAGATCCGCGCGATCTCGGGGAACTTGAGGCCATACTGGTATTCCTTCGACGCCTCGCGCATCAGAGCGAAGCCTTGCGCGTAGCAACCGACGACGGCGACATAAAGGGCGTCGCGGAGGGCTTTGAGGAGCGCGGCCTTGTCGGCCGACGGCTTTTGCGCGGGCCCTTTCAGGATCTTGGACGCCGCGACGCGCTCCTGCTTGAAGGCCGAGAGGATGCGGCCCTCGACGGCCATGTCGATCGTCGGGACGGCGACGCCCAGGTCCAGCGCGTTCTGGCTGGCCCACTTGCCGGTGCCTTTCTGGCCGGCCTGGTCGAGGATGAGGTCCACGAGGGGCTTACCGGTGTCGGGATCCTTTGTCGCGAGGTTGACGACGGTGATCTCCATCAGGTAGCCGCCCAGTTCGGCGGCGTTCCACTCGGCGAAGACCTTGCTCATCTCGTCGGCCTTCATGCCGAGGACCGACCGCATGATGTCGTACACCTCGGCAATGCACTGCATGATGCCGTACTCGATGCCGTTGTGGACCATCTTGACGTAGTGTCCGGCGCCGCGCGGGCCGATGTAGGTGCAGCAGGGGCCGTCGACCTGGGCGGCGCACGTTTCGAAGATTTCGCGGACCAGGGCGTAGGCCTCTTCGGAGCCGCCCGGCATGATCGAGGGACCCTTCAGGGCGCCTTCCTCGCCGCCGGAGACGCCCGTGCCGATGTAAAGGATGCCCTGCTTCGCAAGTTCCTGAACCCGTCGCTCGGTGTCCAGGAAGAACGAATTGCCGCCGTCGATCAGCAGGTCGCCCTTATCCAGGTAGGGGAAGAACTGCTCGATCATGGCGTCGACGGCCGCGCCTGCCTTGACCATCATCATGATCTTGCGAGGCTTTTGGAGGGCGGCGCAGAACTCCTTCGGGTCGTAGGTGGCGTGGATGTTTTTGCCGGCGGCGGGCCCTTCGACGAAGTCCTTGGTCTTCGAGCCGGTGCGGTTGAAGATGGCCACGGAGAAGCCCCTGCTCGCCATGTTCAGGACGAGGTTCTGGCCCATGACGGCCAGCCCGGCGAGCCCGATCTGCTGCTTGGCCATTTGTGCTGCCTTCCGTCAGTTTGGGTTTCCAGAATCAAGGCGGGCATTTTACCAGGGAAGCCGGACGTGTCAAGGCGACTCGCCTGTGTCAGTGAATCTCAGCCTTTGCACCCCGAGGGGTCTTCTCGGTATACTAGACCCGCCGACCGGCGAACGGGGAGCCGTCCATGCTTGCCGCCGCAACAGGCGAATTGAACCTCGTGATTCCTCTCTGGGGCAGCGTCCTTGTGGCGCTGGTGGGCGTGGTCTATCTGGTTTTCGGCAGCCGATGGCCGAGGCTGTTCGACGTCCTCAGCATGACGGTTTTCGGCTGCGCGGTGGGCCTCCAGGTTTCGCAATGGGTTCCCGTCTGGCAGCCGCTCGTCATCGTCGCGGGAGGCATCGCGCTGGGGAGTCTGACGGCGTTCTTCCGCACTGTCGCCCATGCTGTGCTCGCGGGATTGGTGTTGGCGGCAATCTTCGCGCACTTAGCCGCCGTGGCCTTGGGGCCTGGAGGCTTCGCCTCGTATCTCGTCTTCGCCGTCCCCGACCGCAGTTACTCGATGCAGATGAGCGGCCCGAACCTCGGCGAGGACGCGGTGCTGGCGGCCTTCCTCGCGGGCTTGGCACTGGGGGCCGGTGTGGCTGTCATGCGCTTCGGCTTCAGCGAGCGGCTGGTCACGAGCGCCCAGGGCGCCGCGCTTCTGGTTCTGGCGGCTATCCATGTCGCCGGGCTCTATCGTGAACCGGCGCCGCCCTCGCTCACGCAAACGTTTCCGCTGACGCTGGCGGCCGGGTGGGTGTGTCTCGTGGGAATCGGACTGGCGGCCCAGCGCGCCGTGGCCGGCGCGGCCGGCGAAGAGGAACCGCCGATCGAACCCCGGCCGCGCGGCGGACGGCGCCCCGAGGGGTGAGTTCATGCTTGCCGAAAACGCCGTGCACTCCGCCTGGGTGGGCGCTCCCGACGCTGTCGATGCTTCCGTCCAGGCCTTTCCGGAGTTTCTCGCCGGGATTCCGATCTGGCAACTGGTCTTCTTCGTCGTCCTCGGCTTGGTCAGCCTCCTGTACGGGCTGAAACTTTTTAAGGGGATGGTAGTCATCTACGCGGCGATGGGGGGGGTTGTGGTCGGCGGCGCCGTCGCGGTCCGGTTCGGAGCCCCCGGGCCTTTCGGCTCGGTTGTGGGCGCGGTTGTCCTCGCCGCGCTCGCCTGGCCGCTTCTGAAGGTCGCGGTCAGTGTGCTCGGCGGGATCGCCGGCGGCTTGCTCGGAGCGATGTGCGCCCTCTGGCTGAACGATCCCGTGTACATTCTCATCGCGGGCATCGTCGGAGGCGTCCTTGGATTCATCCTGGGATTTGTGGTGTTTCGCGGCGTCATCGTCTTCACCACGGCCGTGCTCGGGGCGCTGCTCGTCGTCCTGGGGATGGTGGGGCTCGTGATGGCGGCCCCGAGCGCCCGCGAAGCGGTCATCGCAGGCATCCACGCGCATCGCCATTGGCTGCCCGTACTCGTAGGCGTGCCGGCGGTGATTGGGGCTGTCTTCCAAACGGTCCAGACGCGGAAGGAAAGCGAAAAAAAGGAATAGCCGCGGGGGGCGTCATATAATGTTAAGCCTTTGCGGCACACGGTGATAATCGCGGTTTGACGTACGTCTTGGTGTACGTCCGAAGTCAGGGAACCCCCAGAGACAAAGGAGATGGCCATGTCGTGGAAGCCGACTCGCAGGACGTTCCTGAAGACTACGATGGCGGGGGGTGCCCTGTGCCTGGCCGCCGGGTGCGGAGTCACCGCCGCCCGCTCCGCCGGCCCGGCCCTCATCAGCCCGGGGTGCCGTACGTCGAAGGTCCGCGTGGCCAAACTCTACCTGGGCAAGCCCAAGGCGCTCTGGCCGACGCCCGCGATGGACCTCAAGGAGGAGATGGCCCGGTACGAAGCCCAGTTCGCCGCCATGAAGGGTCAACTGGCGGACGTGGACTTCGTCGTCAACGAACTGGTCACGGCGCCCGCCGAGGTCGGGGCGCTGAAGGACAAACTGGCCGGCGCTGACGGCATTCTGGTGATCCACCTCTCCATGGGCATTGTGCCGATCCTCAAGGAAGTTCTGAGTGTCGGTCGGCCGACGGTCCTCTTTGCCGCGCCGTACTCCGGGCATGAGTGGACCGGCTTCGGCGCCCTGCGGAAGCAGAAGGAGGGATCGCTCCTGGAGTGCCTGCTGACGAGCGACACCGCCCAGTTGGCCGCCGCCATCCGCCCCTTCCGCGCCATCCACCACCTGCGCGAGGCCCGCATCCTGAACGTGACCACGCGCAACTTCGACGCCTACGCCGCGGCGGTTAAGCAGAAGTTCGGCACGGAGATCGTCCGCGTCGAAAAGGACAGCGTGCTGGCTGCCTACAACGCCGTGCCCGACGCTGCGGCGGAAGCGGAAGCCCAACGCTGGAACCGCGGGGCCGAAAAGGTCGTCGAGCCCTCCCGCGACGAGATCTTCAGGTCTTGCAAACTGGCGATTGCCCTCGAGAAGATCATGAATGACGAGGGCGGCACGGTCATGACGATTGACTGTTACGGCAGCATGTGGCGGCAACTGCCGGCGTATCCGTGCATCAGCCACGCGCGCCTCAACAGCATGGGCCTCGGCGGCGTGTGCGAGTCGGACCTCCAGTCCTGCACCACGCATGTCCTGCTCCAGGGCCTTTCCGGCAAGCCCGGCTTCGTGAGCGACCCCACGATGGATCTGTCCGCCCCCGGCATCATCTTGGCCCACTGCATGGGTTCGCCCGGCATGGATGGGCCGGATAAGCCCTTCGCCCCCTACCGGCTGCGCTCCGTGATGGAGCGGCAGGAAGGGGCCGTCCCGCAGGTCCGCATGCGCCTCGGCGAGAAGGTTACGCAGGCGGAACTCATCGGCACCGACCGCCTCATCTTCTTCACCGGCACAATCCTCGACGCGCCCGACTTGCCGCGCGGGTGCCGGACCAAGATCACCGTCAAGGTGGACGGCGACCTGGAGAAACTCTGGCAGAATTGGTCGCACGGGCTTCATCGCGTGACGTGCTACGGCAACCTGCGGGAGGACCTCCGCCGCTTCTGCCGCTTCACGTCCGTCGAACTGATTGACGAGGCGGCGGACCCGCCTGCGCCGAAGGTGTAAACGCGAAATTCCGGGAAGCGCCTCGGCGCGGAAGGGCTACGCGAACTCCTTGGTGGCATCCGTGTTGCCGTACGAACCGATCCAGACGTCCTTCAGGTGAAGTTCCACTTCGGGCGACCCGTGAAAGTCCGAGACGTGGCAGGTGAATGCGGCGCCGCATGAACCCGCGCGCGAAAGGGCGTCCACCACGCTGCCCATGTTCCAGCCGATCGCGCGGCGCGCCCGGCCGGCCTGCGTCAGGTGCATTTCCAGATGGTTGCCGCGCCGGCCGAGGCGGCGCGCCAAACCGACCAACTGCAGGCGCTTCGCCGCAAAGACAGGCCGCGGGTTTCCCGATCCGAACGGCCCGAAACGCTCGAGCGTCTGGACGGTCGCCAGGTCGAGGTCCGCTAGATCCGCCTCAGCATCCACGAGGACCTGCGGCGCGAGGTCGTCCGCGGTGAGGCGTTCGCGCGCCCAAGCGAGGAAGGCCTCGCGGAAGGCGGGGACGTCGGCGGCGGCGAGTTGGAGCCCGGCGGCCATCGCGTGGCCTCCGAACGTCCGCAGGTGCTTCCCACACGCCGCAATACCTTCGAACAGGTTGAACCGGGGGATGCTGCGGCCGGAGCCTTGGGCGTCCGGGCCGTCGACGGCGATGAGGACCGTCGGCCGCCAGTACCGTTCCACGAGTCGCGAGGCGACGATGCCGATGACACCGGCGTGCCAGCCCTCGGCCGCCAGGACGATCGCCGCGTCGCGCTCAGGCGCGAAGGCCTCGGCGATCTGGGCCTCGGCCTGGTCGAGGATTTCCTTTTCGGTTTCCTGTCGCTGCCGATTCAGGCGGTCGAGCCCCTGGGCAATCGCCAGGGCGGCCTCGGGCCCGGCGGTGGTCAGGAGTTCGACGGCCTCGGCGGCGCTACCCATCCGGCCGGCGGCGTTCAAACGCGGGGCCAGCATGAAACCGACGTGCCCGGCATCGAGGCGCTTGTCCTCGAGCCCGGCGACCTGGAGGAGGGCGGCAATCCCCGGCAGTCGGCTGGCGGCCAGCGCCCGCAGACCGAAACTCGCCAGGACATGGTTTTCCCCGACCAGAGGCACGACGTCAGCGATGGTGCCGAGAGCCGCCAAGCCCGTCGCGGCGATGAGAAACGCGCGGAACTCCTCGCTCACCCGGTCGCGCCGGCTCAGGCGCTGGCCGAGCGCCCACGCCAGTTTCAGCGCCAGCCCCGCGCCCGAAAGTTCGCGAAACGGATACACCGACCCCGGCAGTTTCGGGTCCACGACGACGAGCGCCTCCGGGACGCGGTCGGGGTCCGGTTCGTGATGGTCGGTGATGATGGTGTCGAGGCCGAGGCCCTTGGCCTTTGCCACCTCGTCGGCGCTCGTGATGCCGCAGTCCACGGTCACGAGGACGCGGGCACCTTCGGCCGCGAGGCGCTCGATGGCCTCGCCGTTCAGCCCGTAGCCTTCTTCGAGACGGTGCGGGATGTAAACACGGACGTTGGCGTCGGCCAGGCGCAGCGCGTGCCAGAGGATTGCCGAGGCCGTAATGCCGTCGGCGTCGTAGTCGCCATAGATGATGATGGGCTCGCCGTCGCGAGCGGCTTGGGCGAGACGGTCGGCGGCCGCCAGCAGCGCGGGCTCCGCCTCCGGAGGATGAAGTTGCGAAAGGTCGGGGGCGAGAAACTCCCGCGCGGCCTTGGGGTCCGCGAGGTCGCGATTCGCGAGAACCACCGCCACAAGCGGCGGGACGCCGAGGTCACGGGCCAGCAGGCCGGCCTCGGGCGCCGGCGGGCGGATCGTCCACGGTTTAGCCATCGCGGCCGCCCTCGTCGCGGGTGTCAAAACCGATGCGCCGTAGAAAAGCGTCGGACTCGCGCCGGATGCCGATCCGGTCGATGCGGCGGCGCATGGCCTTGAGAAACGCCCGGTTCCCCTCGTGGCCGGTTTCACGCGGGTTGACGTGATGAAAATCGGCGCGGTTCGTGACGCCACCCTGGAAACCCATCCGAATGAGGGCCTGGGGAAACTCGAAGAACCCCTCGGCCGCGGGGTCGCCCCGCGTGTTCCACGTCCAGAGGTCAATCTTTCCGAAGAGTTCGCGCGTCGAGGGCCTCACGGGGGCCAAGCCCTTGCCGGACGGCCCAGGCCCGATGACCATCACGGCGAGGTCCGCGCGGCGGGCCCAGAGAAAGGCGTTGCCCTCAACCAGGATGTTGGCACCCCGGGGCAGGGCGGTCAGGAGCGTGTCGAGTCCCGCTTCCAGTTCGCGCGCTTCGGCTAGGAGCACCGCCGTGGAGACGGCGCCGGCGTCGTGGAGCCGGCGGACCTCGGCATCGTCGGCGTCCATGACGACCCGGGATCCTTCGTCGCCGATGCGAGCGGCGTCGGTTTCCGGGATCTCGTCGGCCACGCGGACGCGGGCGGCATGCCAGCCCTCAAGGCGCGTAAGAAGCAACTCGGCGACGGCCGTCTTCCCGATCCCCCGCGCCACGCCCGCGATGGACACAATGGCCATGGCGTATTTCACTCCAGCGTATCCCGGCGCAGTTTAGCACACCGCCAGCGAGAGAAAAAGGGCGAAGACCCACGAGGATGCCGCACGTCCCGCTACTTGAAATAGGCAACGGCGCGCTGGAAGACGCGGAAGCCGTCGCCCGACTCGCGCGCGCCGAGGCGCGTCCATTGCGGATGGTGCCAGGGCAGGAGGTGGCGTTCGGGGTGCGGCATCAGGCCGAGAACCCGGCCCGTCGGGTCGCACAGGCCGGCGACGTCGCCCACCGAACCGTTCGGGTTCCACGGATAGCCTGCGCCCGGCCGGCCATCGGGGCCGACGTAGCGCACGGCCACCTGGCCGGCTTGCTCGAGTTTTTCAAGGGGCGCTTCGTCACCGGGGACGAACTTTCCCTCGGCGTGGGCGACGGGCAGATAAAGGGATTCGCCCTTCTGGAGAAAGACGCAGCGGTCCGACTCGGCACGCAGGTGCGTCCAGCGGTCCTCAAACAGGCCGGAATCGTTGCTCGTGAGGGTGGCGCCTTGGGCGAGTGTCGGGTGGCCGTCCTGGGTGCCCGGAAGCAGGCCGCACTTGACGAGAACCTGGAAGCCGTTGCAGATGCCGAGGATGAGGCGATCGGCTTCGAGGAAGTCGTGGAGAACGTCGGCCAAGTGGTGGACGAGTTGGTTGGCGAAGATCTTTCCGGCCGAAATGTCGTCGCCGTAGGAAAAGCCGCCGGGAATCGTGAGAATCTGGTATCGGCCCAGCCGCTTGGGGTCCTCGATCAGGCGGTTGATGTGGACGCGTTCGGCCTTGGCGCCGGCTTTCTCCCAGGCGAACTGTGTCTCTTCGTCGCAGTTGGTTCCGGCGGTCCGAAGGACCAGGGCGCGGACAGGCATCCGGGCTCCTCGCTACCAGGCGAGCGGTTTTTTCCAGGCGCTCCGCAAGCAATCACAGGCGGCTTCGACAACTGTTTTACCGCCCACGCCGCGGACGACAAGGCGGCCGTTCTTCGTCACCTCGCCGACGCGGGCGCACGGGACGCCGGCCAGAGCCTTTTCGAACTCGGCAACCCGGCTGCGCGCGACCTCGACAAGGAAGCGCGTCGTGGATTCGCTGAAGAGGATGCGGCCGTCGTCGTTCAAGACGTTCTCGCGCGGCACGGCCGCGAGGTTGATCTCCAGACCGAGGTCGGCGGCGAAGGCCATCTCGGCCGCGGTGACAGCGAGGCCCCCCTCCGAAAGGTCATGGCACGCGCGGACGCTGCCAGCCGCGATGGCGGCGTGGACGGCCGCAAAGATTCTCGGCGCGAGTTTCAAATCGACGCGCGGCACGTGGCGGCCGACGGCCTTCTCGAGCGCGTACCAGTGTGAGCCGCCGAGTTCGTCCTTCGTCAGGCCCACCAGGTACACGGGGTTGCCGGGCGCTTTGAGGTCCATCGTCACGCACCGGCGGATGTCGTCCACCAGGCCAAGGGCGCTGATGAGCAGGGTTGGCGGGATGGCGATGGTCGTACCGTCGGGCATGGCGTACTCGTTGTTGAGGCTGTCCTTGCCGCTGATGAAGGGCGTGCCGAAGGCGACAGCCACGTCGTAACACGCTTTGGCCGCGAGGACGAGCGACCCCAGGCGGTCGGGCTTCTCGCAGTTGCCCCAGCAAAAGTTGTCCAGCAGAGCAATGCGGTCGGGGCGGGCGCCGACGGCGACGACGTTGCGCACCGCCTCGTCAATGCCGGCGGCGGCCATCCAATAGGGGTCCACGTCGCCGTACTTCGGGTTCATCCCGCAACCGATGGCCAGACCCTTCGTGGAGCCGAGGATGGGCGTGATGACGCACGCGTCGCCGGGACCGTCCTCACGGACGCCCTGAAGGGGCTTGATGACGGTCTGGCCCTGGACCTCGTGGTCGTACTGGCGGATGACCCATTCCTTGGAGCAGACGTTCCAACTGGAGAGGATGGCCAGCAGGTCGGCGGTGTAGTCGGCCTTCGGTTGCATCTTCGGTTCCGGATGCTCGGGCGGGGCCCACTCCGCGGACCGTTCGTAGCGCGGAACGCCGTTGTGGAGGAACCTTAGGTCGAGGTCGCAGACGAGGTGGCCCTCGTAGCGGAGGCGCAGGAGGCCGGTGTCGGTGAACTCGCCGATGACGGTGGCCTCGACGTCTTCGGAGGCGAAGAGGGCCAGGAGTTCGTCGGCCTTTTCCGGTTCGACGGCAAGCACCATCCGTTCCTGGGCCTCGGAGATCCAGATTTCGGTGTACGACAGGCCGTCGTACTTAAGGGGGACGCGGTCGAGGTGAACCTCGGCCCCGAGTTCGGCGCCCATCTCGCCGACGGCGCTGGAGAGCCCCGCGGCCCCGCAATCGGTGACGGCTGAGTAAAGGCCGCGGTCCCGCGCCATGAGAAGCGGATCAACCATCTTCTTTTCGACGATGGGGTTACCGATCTGGACGGCGTGGCTGAACTCGGTGCCGGTCGTGTGGGTGAGTTCCCCGCTTGAGAAGGTGGCGCCATGGATGCCGTCGCGTCCGGTGCGTCCGCCGACGACGACGATCTTGTGGCCGGCCTTGGGATGCTTGAAGCACTTGTCGCGCGGCATGAGGCCCAGGTTGCCGCAGTACACGAGGCAGTTGCCGAGGTACCTTTCGTCGAAATAGAGGGCGCCGTTGGCGGTGGGGATGCCCATGCGGTTGCCGTAATCGCGGACGCCGGCCACGACCCCGCGCATGATCCGCCGGGGGTGAAGCACGCCGGGCGGCAATTTGTCGGCAGGGTAATCGGGCGGAGCGAAACAGAAGATGTCGGTGTTCAAGATGGGCTTGGCGCCGAGGCCGGTGCCGAGCGGATCGCGGATGACGCCGCCGATCCCCGTGGCCGCTCCGCCGTAAGGCTCGAGCGCGCTCGGATGGTTGTGCGTCTCGACCTTGAAGCAGACGCACCACGGATCGTCGAACTCGATAATGCCGGCGTTGTCCTGAAAGACGGAAATGCACCAGGGTCTCGCAAGTTCTTTTGTGGCGCGGAAGACGGTGTTCTTTAGCAGGTTGTCGATCGTTTCGTCGCGTTTTCCGGGGCGGCGGAAACGGATGATGCCGCGCAGCGTCTTGTGGACACAGTGCTCGGACCATGTCTGGGCGAGCGTCTCGAGTTCCACGTCGGTGGGGTCGCGGCCAAGGGATTTGAAATGCTCCTGGATGGCACGCATCTCGCGGACGTTCAGGAACAGGCCGCCCTCGCGGCTGATTTTCTGAAGGCGTTCGTCGTCGGCCTCGGCCAGCGGAACCGTGATGACCCGGAAACGGTAGGGGGGCGCGTCGCGGAAGACGCCGGACGCATCGTCCTTGAACTCGATGTCCTCGATGCAGGCGTTCGCCAGGACGGCCCGGGCGATGGTTTCGAGTTCGGCCCGCTTCGGATTGCCGGCGAAATAGTACTTGCGTGCGGTGCGGCACCGGCGGGCCTGGATGCCCATGTCGGCGATGGCTTGGAGGGTGCTCGTCGCCACGGGGTCCATGACGCCGGGCTTACGCCGGACCACGACGGTGGGGCGGGGGTCTTTGCCCTTGCGTTTTCCGTCGGCGAGGCGATAGCGCTCGACGACCGGATCGGTCAGCAGTTCACCGGCAAGGCGTTCGACGTCCTTCGCCGGCGCCGCCGTATCGAGGTAAAAGAGCCGGGCGGATTCCACCGCCGTCACGGACCGGATGCCGAGGTCGCGGATCTGACGGAGCACTTCCTGGCCTTGCACGTCGCGGGCATGGTCCGTCAGTTGGACTTCGATCTCCCAGACCATGGTCACGGACCTCTCTTCGGTTCGGACGGGCCGGGGGTTCCCCGGCCCCGGACGATGCGATCGCGTTGCTGCTTGGCCTGGTCGAGAAGAGCCTCGACGTGGCGGGCGTCGCGCTTGCGGAGTGCGGTGCGGAAGGCGGCCAAGGCGCCCAGGGCCCGGTCGATTGCTGCGGCCACCTCGTCGGCGTTGCTCATGAGGATGTCGCGCCAGAGAGGCGGGGCGCCCGAGGCCACGCGGGTCGTGTCCGCCCAGCCGGGACCGACCAGCGGTTCCGCCTCGCCGGAAACGGCTTGCACGAGGACCGAGGCGACGACGTGCGGGAGGTGGCTCACCTCGGCCAGGAGGCGGTCGTGGACTTCGGGCGAAAGCGTCCGGACGACCATGCCGACGCCTTCCCACGTGGCGACGACGCGCTTCAGGGTCTCGGCGGGGGTGCGATCGGTCGGCGTAACGACGCAGGTGGCGCCCCGGAAAAGGTCTTCGCGGGCGTAGACCACCCCGCGCTGCTCGCTGCCCGCGATGGGGTGGCACCCGACAAATGCGCTTGGCGCCCGAACCAGGGGCTCGAGCGATGCGACGACCTCTCGCTTGGTGCTGCCGACGTCGATGACCACAGCTCCCGGCTCGAGGGCGGGAACAGCACGCTGCAGGATCTCGGCGAACTTGCCCACGGGAGTGGCCAGGACGACCAGGTCGCTCCCGGCGACGCCGGCGCGGGGGTCCAGCGAGGTTTCGTCGGCGGCGCCGCAGTCGCGGGCGGCCTGGAGACTGGGCTCACGGTGGCCGACGCCGACCACGCGGCGGGCGAGCCCGCGCTTCTTCAAGGCCAGGCCGAGGCTGCCGCCGACCAGGCCCACTCCGATAATAGTCACCTGGTTCCAGGGCGTCATGTGCGAGGGCAAGGGCTGGGGTCCCGACGGCTTGGACCACGACTCGTTGCCCCACTCTAGAGGCGGGCATGCGGCGGGTCAATAGATTTTTGGGTTGCCGATACCGGTGGCCGGCCGATAGACTCATGGTTTAAAAGAGGGGCGGGAATTGCGTGCGGCCACCGCGTGGGTGGGTTTTCGCCGCGCCCGCGAACGCGGTTCATGTCAGTCGCGCAGGCTGCCATGTCGCAAATTATCGGCGGGTTCCAACTCGTGCGCAAGGTGGCGGAATCGCACAGCGCCGAGATCTTCCTGGCGATTCGGCTCGCGGGGAAGGGGCGCGGCGGCGAGTACGCGCTGAAGGCCCTACGACCGCAGTTCGCTCACGACCATCTGTACCGCGGGTACCTCGAGACGGAGTACCGCGTTTGCTCCGAGCTGGAGCACCCGAACCTGGTGCGGATTCTCGAACTGGAACTGAACGACGTTCGGCCGCACCTGATCATGGATTTCATTCCGGGGCGGAGTCTTCAGATGCTTCTGAGGCGAGGCCGGCCGAGCCTCCTGCAATCGCTCGCGTGGCTGGGGCAGGCGGCCGACGGATTGGCGTACTTCCACGAACTCGGGTATCTCCATCGCGACATCAAGCCGCAGAACATCATTGTCGCCGACGAGAACCCGGTGCAGGTGATTGATTTCGCACTGGCCTGCCGGCAGGATGCGACGCCCCTGCGCCACGTGATGCGAAAGTGGTTCGAGCGCCGCCGGCCGGGCACGTGGTCCTACATGTCGCCGGAGCAGATTCAGAACGACCGGATGACGGGACAGTCGGACGTCTACAGCCTAGGCGTGACGCTGTACGAGTGCCTCACCGGGCGGGTACCCTATGCCGGCCACAGGCCGCAGGATCTCCTGGACCAGCACGTGCGGGCGCCCGTGCCGACCGTGCGGTCGCTGAATCCTGACATACCGCTTCAGGTGGACGACTTCGTTCAGGCGATGCTGGCCAAAGACCCTCTTGACCGCCCGCAGGGGATGGGGTATGTGAGTGCGCTGCTGCGGGCCCTGGCAGAGACCTACGGCCCGAAGGGATAAGGGTGCAGGGCGCATGGCCCGGATGAGCCTGGAATTCGAGAAACCGTTCGCCAAACTCGAGGAGCAGATCCACGAGTTGGAGGAGCAGCAGCGCACTCGGGGCATGGACCTGAGCGCGGAAATCCGCGACATCCGCAAGAGCCTCGTGGCGATGATTCGCAAGAAGTACGAGTCGCTGACCCCGTGGGAGGTCGTCCAGGTGGCGCGCCATCCGGATCGGCCTCAGACGATCGACTATGTCGAAGCCTTCGTTAAGGACTTCAAGGAGTTGCACGGGGACCGGCTGTTCCGGGACGACCGGGCGATCCTATGCGGCCTGGGTCGGATCGGCGGCGAGCGGGTGATGGTCGTCGGCCATCACAAGGGGCGTGACACGCGCGAGAAGGTGGCGTGCTTTTTCGGCTGCGCCCATCCCGAGGGGTACCGCAAGGCCCTGAGGTGCATGCGGCTGGCGGAGAAGTTCCACGTGCCGATCATCGCCTTTATCGACACCCAGGGCGCGTATCCGGGGATCGGCGCGGAGGAGCGCGGCGTCGCTGAGGCCATTGCCGTCAACCTCCGCGAGATGGCCTGCCTGAGGGTTCCGATCGTCGGCATCATCATCGGCGAAGGCGCCTCCGGCGGATACGTCGGCATCGGCGTCGCGGACCGCCTGCTTATGCTCGAGTACGCTTATTGCAGCGTCATTACGCCGGAGGGGTGCGCGGCGATTCTATGGCGTACGGCAGCCAAGGCGCCCGAGGCCGCCGAGGCGCTTCGGTTGACGGCCGCGGACCTGAAGCAGTTCGGCGTCATTGACGAGATCGTTCCGGAGCCGCTCGGCGGGGCGCATCGCAGCCCCCGCGAGATGGCCATCACGCTGGAGCGTCGAATCGGGCGGCACCTGAGGGAACTGAAGCAGCGGCCTCTCGATGAACTGCTGGCGGATCGCTATGAGAAACATCGCCGCGTCGGCGTCGTGGCCGAGGCGGCGGCGGGGTCCGTCGCCCCGGGGCAGGTGGGGGCCGCCCAAGGGCCGCCGGCTTCGTGATCCTCGATTCACTCGACCTGGGAGGCTTTTGGGTGCGCCGCGCTCTGGGAGTGTGGCTGGGCTTGGCGGTGCTGACGGTCGGCGTCGCCGCTCGGGGGTCCGAAGAGCCCGGACCCGAGGACCAGCCGAAGGCCGAAACGCCCGCCATCCAACCCGATTGGCGGAAAGACCTCGACTCGGCTTTGAAAGAAGCCGCCGCCTCCGACCGCGTCGTCCTCATCTACTTTTACGCCGACTGGTGCCAGCCCTGCGAATGGATGAACCGCGGCTGCTTCGGCAACAAGCCGATGGTGACGTTCATTTCCCGGCACTTCATCCCGCTGCGCGTGGACGACACGGAGGAGACGAGCCCGGTCAGCCAGAGGTTCGGCATCCGCGTGTATCCGAGCGTCCTTTTTCTCCTGCCCACCGGTGAGACGCTGCACTTTGCCATAGGGCCACGCACACCCAATGCGTTTGCCAACCTTTTGAACCAGATCCGTCTGTTTCCCGAACTTATGCGCGACCAGAAAAAGGCGCCGAACGACCTCGAGGCGAACTTCGCTCTCGGCAACGCCTTCGCGATGCTCAATGAACTTCACCGTGCGGCGCCCTTCCTGGAACGGGCGGCCGAACTTGACCCCGACAACAAGCACGGACGCCGCAGCCAGGCCAAACTCATCCTTGCCCTGGTGCCGATCGAGGACGGCGACTCCGCCGCCACCCTCGACAACCTCACAACGTATCTTCTCGACTTCCCCAATGCGCCGGAGGTTCCGACAGCCATGTATTACGTCGGCACCGCCCTCTACGGCGAGAAACGGTATGGCGAGGCACGCGAGGCTTTCGTGGAACTCCAGAAGCGCTTTCCTCAACATCCCATGACATATAAGGCCGACAAGGCCATCGAGCACATCGACGGCCTCCTGCGTGCGGCAGACGATGGCCGGCCCGAGGCGCCCGGAACCGAACCCGAACCGAAGCACGCCCCGCCCGAAGAAGAGCCGCCCGCCACACAAGGCCGAATGACGAAACCCAAATGACGAATCAAACAGCAAGGCCGAATGACGAAGGCGGCGGGACCGCATCGCACAGGTCCCACGGCCCCCCACGGGTGCTTCTTCATCATCCGGGCCCGTCCGCCGTGAATGTGGCGCCGGAGGCCCCGGCGAATCGCAAGCGCAAAGGAGAATGGCCGTGAACCCCTTCAAACTCGTTCGCAAACTCCTCAAGGCCCTGCGCGGCGGAGCCTCGCCGCGCCAGATCTTCCTGGCCGTGTTCCTCGGGTTTGCCGCCGGCATGCTTCCCGGCGTGAACCTGACGGTCCTGACGGCGGTGGTGCTTCTCCTGCTGCTCAACACGAACGGCGGCCTGGCGGGCCTCTCGGCCATACTCGCCAAGGCCCTCTGTGTGCTGCTGGCCCCGGTTACCTTCCACCTCGGCTACTTTATGATGCACTCGCTCGGCCTGGTGGGCCTGGTCCGGGCCACCGCCGACACGCCGGTGTTCGCGCTGCTGGACCTGCACGTGTACGCGTTGCTGGGGGCCTTGCCGATCGTCGTGGTGGTCGGCGGCGGACTGGCGCTGGGCGCAACGCTGGCGATCCGCAAGGCCCAGGTTCGCATCCGTAGGACCTCCGAGACGAGCGAGGGCTTCCGGAAGGCCCGCGAGAACCCGGTTGTCCGGCTGCTTCTCTGGGCGGCGTTCGGCAAGCGAAGACCCGCCGGCGAGGACATGGCGGCCTCGAGGCCGCTGCTGAGAAAAGGGCGGCTGGTGGCAGGCGGCATCATCCTGATCCTGGTCGTCGCCTTGCAGGCGATGTTCCTGGACCGACTGGCCCGACAGGGCATCGAGGCCGCTGTCGCCCTGGCCACCGGCGCCGAGGTCAACGTCGGCAAGGCAGACCTTTCGCTCCTGTCGGGACGGCTCGTCGTCGAGGGGCTCCAGGTGACCGACGCCGCGCGGCCGACGCACAACCAGGTCCAGGCCGACCGCATTGTTGCGGACGTGAGTCTGGCGGACCTCTTGGCGCGGCGGTTTGTCCTGGACTCGGTCGAAAGCGACAACATGCACCTGGACGTCCAGCGCGCCGTGCCCGGCCAAGTGTACCGCGAGCCGGCGTCGAAGGAACCGGTCCTACCGCCCCTGGATGTCGGCGGCCTTGGAAAGGTCAAGGCGTGCTATGAGCAGGCCAAACGCCTGAACGAGAAGATCCAGAAACTCAAGGAGTTCCTTCAGTCCGACGAGTCCGCCAAGAGGGCGCCCTCGAAGGACGATCTGGAGGAGGAGGCCCGGCTGCGCGGCTACCTCAGGCTCTCGGCTCAGGGATCCCTTGCGCGGCATCCGACGTGGGTCGTCCGCAACTTGAAACTCACCGGCGTCAAGGTCCATCAGGACCTGCCGGGCGTCACGATCGAAGGGCACAACCTCTCGAGCCACCCCTCGCGATATCCGGAGAAGATGGAAGTGAAGGTCTATCCTGAGGAAAACGTTCTAGAAGGTCTGAAGAAGGGACTCTTGGACAAGGGCACGGGCGAAAAGGGCCTCCTGGACGGCGTGAAAGGGTTATTCGGCAAGGATTGACGGTTCTGACCGCGAGGCGCTGCACTATCCTTTGCCCGCCAGGTGTCGCGCGAGGTACCGCCCCGTGTGGCTCTCGGGTGATCGGACAAGGCGTTCGGGCGGTCCAGCGGCGATGACGCGGCCACCGGCGTCGCCCCCCTCCGGCCCCAGGTCGATGACCCAGTCGGCGCACTTGATGACCTCGAAGTTGTGCTCAATCACCAGGACCGTGTTGCCCAGGTCCACGAGTCTTTGGAGCACGTCCAGCAGGCGCTGGATGTCGGCGAAGTGCAGGCCGGTGGTCGGCTCGTCCAGCACGTAGAGCGTCGAGCCGGTGGAGTGCTTCCCGAGTTCGGCTGAGAGTTTCACGCGCTGGGCCTCGCCGCCCGAAAGCGTCGTCGAGTTCTGTCCCAGCGCGATATACCCCAGGCCGACTGCTTCCAGTGTCTCGAGTTGCTCGACGATGCGCGGAAAGTTCTCGAAAAACTGAAGGGCCTCGCTTACCCGCATCTCCAGCACGTCGGCGATTGTCTTCGCGCGGTACGTGATTTCGAGCGTCTCGCGGGCGTACCGGCTGCCGTGGCACTCGCTGCACGTCACGTACACATCGGGCAGGAAATGCATCTCGAGTTTCTTGGCGCCCTGGCCCTGGCAGGCTTCACAGCGCCCACCCTTGACGTTGAAACTGAATCGGCTGGCCCCGTAGCCCCGAACCTTTGCCTCGCGTGTCTGGGCGAAGACGCGCCGAATATGGTCGAACACCTTGGTGTAGGTGGCGGCGTTGGATCGCGGGGTGCGGCCGATGGGGCTCTGATCGATCTCGATGACGCGGTCCATGTCGTCCGCCCCGGAGAGGCGTCGATAGGCGCCGCATTTTTCGCGGCTTCCGTACAGTTTCCGCCGAAGCGCCGGCGCCAGCGTCTGAGCGACCAGCGTGCTCTTGCCCGAACCGCTCACGCCCGTGACGCACACCAGGCACCCCAGCGGAAAGGCGACCGAGAGGCTCTTCAAATTGTTCTCGCGGGCGCCGGAGAGCCGGATGGCTCGCCGACGACTGGCGCGGCGCCGCTTCGCCGGAATCGGAATCGCGATGTGGCGCGCCAGGTACCGCCCCGTCAACGAGCCTTTGGAGGCGGCGATCTGGGGGACCGTTCCCTCAGCCACGATGCGCCCGCCGTGCTCGCCCGCGCCGGGGCCCATGTCCAGCACATGGTCGGCCGCGCGGATCGTGTCCTCGTCGTGCTCGACGACGACGACGGTGTTCCCCAGGTCGCGCAGGCGCTGCAGGGTGTCGAGAAGCCGGCGGTTGTCGCGCGCGTGCAGGCCGATCGTCGGTTCGTCCAGGACGTAGCAGACGCCCACCAGGCCGCTGCCGACCTGTGTCGCCAGCCGGATCCGCTGCGCCTCGCCGCCGGCCAGGGAATCGCTCGAACGGTCGAGCGTCAGGTACCCGACGCCGACGCCCATCATGAACCGCAGGCGGTTGCGGATTTCGGCGACGACCTGGCGCCCGATCGTTTCCTTCTCGCCTTCCAGGTGAAGGGAGTCGAAGAAGCCGGCGGCTTCGGTCACACTCATAGCGCAGATTTCGTGGATGGCTTTGCCGCCCACCGTGACGGCTCGCGCCTCCGGCCTGAGGCGCGCCCCCCGGCAGGCCGGGCAGGGCTGCTCGCTCATGAACTGTTCGAGCCAGCGCCGGACCGACGCCTTGCGGTTCTTCTCGTCCAGGCGCTGGAGGCTGGGGATAACGCCTTCCCATGGCTCGGCGGGGCGCCCGGTAGGTTCCCGCTTGCGTCCGGCGTTCGGCGTTCCCCCATGGAGCAAGGCGTCGCGGGTGCGCTTCGGAAGTTTGCGGAAGGGCGTCTCGGGGTCCACCTTGAAATCGCGGATGAAGCGGGCGAGCGCCTCCTCGTAGAACGACCGGTAGCGGTGCGGGCCTGCCTTCCAGGGCGCCAGCGCCCCGGCCGCCAGCGAGAGGTCCGCGTCGGGGACGATGAGATCCTCGTCGAACTGCTGGACGGCCCCAAGGCCGTGGCAGGTCGGGCAGGCCCCATACGGGCTGTTAAAACTAAAGAGGCGGGGCGAAAGTTCCTCGAAACTCAGGTTGCAGCGGACGCACGCGTACCGCTCGCTGTAGAGGGTGTTTTTCCAGGTCCCCTCCGCCGACTCGTGGCTCACGAGCACCAGGCCGTCGCTCATGCGGAGGGCGGTCTCGACAGAATCGGCTAGGCGGTTCCGGGAGGCCTCCTTCGCCACCAGGCGATCGACGGCAGCCTCGATCGTGTGGCGCCGGCCCTTGGCGAGCCGGGGAACGTTCTTCAGTTCGTACATCTGCCCGTCGATTCGGACGCGCACAAAGCCGTCCGCCACGATCCCGCGAACGATCTCCTTGTGCTCGCCGCGCTGGCCGCGGATCAGGGGGGCCAGAACCATGAGGCGCGTGCCCGGCGGGAGCCGCAGCACACTCTCGACGATCTCCTCGGGCCGCTGCGGGCGGATCGGCCGGCCGCAACGCGGACAGGCCGGCGTCCCCACCCGCGCCAAGAGAAGGCGCAGATAATCGTGGACCTCGGTGACCGTCGCGACGGTGGAACGCGGGTTGAAGCCGGTCCGGCGCTGCTCGATGGCGATGGTCGGCGGAAGACCTTCGATGGCGTCCACGTCGGGCTTTTCCATCTGGTGGAGGAACTGGCGGGCATAGGCCGACAGGGACTCGACGTAGCGCCGCTGGCCCTCCGCATAGATGGTATCGAACGCGAGGCTCGACTTCCCGCTGCCCGAAAGGCCCGTGATGACCACCAGGCGGTCGCGCGGGATGCGGACCGTAATGTTCTTCAGGTTGTGCTGGCGGGCGCCCTGGACGAGGATGCATTCGTCGCTGTTGCCGCTGACCGCCCGGGAGGCGTTCGCGTTTTGCGGCGGCTTCCGCGGAGGGTGTGCCATTTGCCGGCAGCCTCTCCTGTGGAGAAAAAAATCCCATAATCGAACCCTTTATCCTAACCGACGGCTCCGGGGAGGGCAAGAGGAGGGCGACACAAAAAACGGCGCTAGGCCGACGCGTCGGCCAGAGCCTTTTGGTACTCGTCCCAGAGGTCGGCCTTGGAATCGCCGGCGAGGACCCGGTCCCAGGGGAAGACCTCGTCCCGGCCGCGGGTGCGGTGGGCGTAGAACGCCGGATCGATGCCGGCGGCCTTGAAGGCGGCCTCCCAAGAGGCCATGTTCAGCGTTTCGTCCCAGGCGTCGAAGCGGGCGCCCGCGCGCCAGGCTTCGTAAACGACCCGGCCGATTCTTCGGTCGCCGCGAGCCAGCACCCCCTCCAGCAGGCTACGATCCACGCGGTGGATGCGCAGGTGGAGACGCCGCTCCTTGAGCGACTCGAACAGGGTTTCACGCGTGCGAGCCAGATAATCGGCACCGGCCATCGCCGCAAACTGAAACGGCGTGTGCGGCTTCGGGACGAAGTTCGAGACGGCGAGGTTGACGCGGCCGGGGCCCTTGCCGCTCTCGCGCCTCAGGTCGCTGATCCGCCGGGCCAAAGACGCAATCGCCCGGACGTCCTCCTCGGTTTCGCCCGGCAGGCCAATCATAAAATACAATTTCACGACGTTCCACCCGCGGTTCCACGCCTCGCGGGCGCCCGCGAAGAGGTGTTCGTCGTCCATCGGTTTCCCGATGACACGGCGAAGGCGGGGCAGGGCGGCCTCAGGAACCATTGTCAGGCCGCTCTTGCGGACGCTCCCCAGGAGGCGCGGCACGAGTTCGAGTTGATCGTTCGTGCGGAGGCTCGGGAGGCTGAGGCTGACGCCCTTCGGAGCGAACTCAGCATCCAGCGTCGTCAGGATGGCTTTCAGTCGGGGATGGTCGCTGGGCGAAAGGCTCGTCAGCGAAATCTCCTCCAGCCCCGTGTGCGCGTAACAGGCCCGCGCCAGTTCCAGGATGCGCTCCGGGCTGCGAAGCCGGACCGGTCCCTTCGTCCGCCCGGATTCGCAGAACCGGCACCGCCGCGGGCAGCCGCGCATGATCTCGATCGTCACGCGGTCGTGAATGATCTCAGTGTTCGGGACCAGCGGTGCCGTCGGGAACGGTGCGCTCTCCAGGTCGCGGACGTGGGCGGCGATGATTCGCTCGGGCAGGCCGCCGACCTTCGGTTCCAGGGCGGCGAGGGTCCCATCGGCGTTCCACGCGGGTTCCATGAGGCCGGGCGCGTAGAGAAAGTCGAACTCGCGCGCGAGGGCGACGATGAGGTCCCCGCGGCCGAGGCCCTCGGCGCGCCGCTGGGCCAGTCGGCCGACGAGTTGCGGCAGTGCGTCCTCGGCCTCGCCGATGAGCATCAGGTCGAAGAAGGGCGCCATCGGCTCCGGATTGTTGACGCCGGGGCCGCCCCCCAGAATGAGCGGGTCGTCGCCCGTGCGGTCGGCGGCGAGGACGGGAATCCCCGCCAGGTCGAGCATCCCGAGGACGTTCGTGTAAAGCATCTCGTACTGGAGCGAGAAGCCGACCACGTCGAACTCGCGCACAGGCCGGCGCGATTCCCAGGAGAACAGCGGAATGCCCGTCTGCCGCATCCGGTTCTGGGCATCAACCCACGGCGCGTACGTCCGCTCGCACAGCACGTCTTCGCGGGCGTTCAGGAGGTGGTAAATGATTCCCGAGCCGAGATGGCTCATGCCGATGGCGTAGGTGTCCGGGAAGGCCAGGCAGAAGCGCAAGGCGACCGTATCCCAATCCCGGCGCGCCGGGACCGCGCCCACCTCGCCGCCCACGTACTGGCCGGGCTGCTGGACGAAAGGCAAAAGGTCGCGCGAGATCGCGCGGGCAAGTTCTCCGTTCGAGGAGGCCATGAACCCGTAACAGTACACCCTGGGGGCCGGACGGTCAAGCACTCGGGATTGGCCTTGCAAAGGGCCGCCCGCGGCGCTATAAGGTCGGCACCGGGTCGGGGCGTAGCGCAGGTGGGGCTAGGGCGTCCCAGTCGCCACAGGCGACTCGACTAGGCGAGCGGGAAGGTCGCGGGTTCACGCAGAAAAAACGCATTCACGAGGGCAACGTCGGGGTGTAGCGCAGCCTGGCTAGCGCGCGTGGTTTGGGACCACGAGGCCGTGGGTTCAAATCCCACCACCCCGACCAGGATCTTGCTCATTGGGCGGGTACAAGGCCGTGGCCCGCCACGGGCGGGTGAAGTTCGAATCTTGGTCGCCGGAGGCGACCCCACCACCCCGACCACCATTCAGGCCGGTCGCCCGGGTGGCAGGTCGTGGCCCGCCACAGGTGGGCAGGCCAGCCGACGAAATGCGCGCGACTTACGACAACCGGCGATTGTGGATAACTTTTTGGGGCGAGTTTTGGGGGGTATTTTTGGGCGATTTTTTACGGGCCATAGGCCCTGGCGCTGGCGTCCGGGGGGTTTTTTCTCCTAAAGACCCCCGAATGTTAAGATGGGCTAGCGCGGATTTAGTGCCTTTTTCGACTTTTTTCACGTTTTTGGTGCGGTTTTTACCGGTTTTTGTGCCCTTTTTCGCACTTTTTCCATCCATGTCATGTGCATACCTTTATGTGCA
>JBAUDW010000105.1:0-16299 GCA_049678285.1 Phycisphaerae bacterium | reverse complement strand
TCCTATGGCAGACGGCCATGCCGTCGTTCTTCTCCATCGAAGCGCGGACGACGACCATCTCCCAGTCGGGGCTGGCGCGCATGAAGTCGAGGAAGTCCTTCATCGCGTCGGCGGATTGGATGACGTTGTCGGCGACGACCATCGCGCCGGGTTTCAGTTTGGGCTCGATGGCCTTGAAGTAGCGGAGGTAATCCTGCTTGACGGCGTCGAGGAAGACGAAATCGAACTCGCCTTCGAGTTCCCCAAGGACCTTGAGCGCATCGCCTTCGACGACGGTCACGGTCTTCTCGAGGCCGACCGCCGCGAGGTTCTCGCGGCAGGCCTTGACCATGTCCGGGTCGATGTCAATCGTGTAGAGGCGCCCGCCGGTTCGCTCGAACGCAATGCCCATGTTGATGGCGCCGAAGCCACGGGCGGCTCCGACTTCGACGCCTCGCTGAGCCTGCATGCTCCCGACCAGAATCCGGAGGAGCAGGGCGTCGCCCGCCGTCGAATCCAGCGGGATGTGCTTGAAGTCCTTGAGGAACTGCTCGCGGAACTCGTCGCTCGCGCGGCCCGGCTCCGCGCAGTAAACCCAGAGCGAGGCAAAACCGACCACCGTGCACGCCGCGAAGAGCGGGAAGGCCAAGCGTTCCATGGAAGTCCCCTTTCCGGTCAATTGAGTTGGTAATGCTTCCTCAGGAGCCACTCGGCTGTGATGAGCGTCAGGAACACCGCGAAGAGGATGCCGAAAAGGCCCGGCACCGTCTGGATGCCGAGTTCGCGGTGGATGTCCTCCTTGATGGTGCGGCTTCGAAGGCGTTCGACGAGGTCGCCGAAGTTCGCTGGTTCGTAGTACTCGCCGCCGGTCGCCTGGGCGAGTTGCTTCAGCAGCGCCGCGTCGATGCTGAGACGATCAAACTCCTGATTGGCCCGGCCGACAACGAACGAGTCCTCCGCGATGCCGAGGCGCTTGCTGTCCTTTCGCGCCTCGACGAGGATTTTGTACTCGCCGGGGTCGGGCGGGTCGAGTTTCGCTTCATACATGCCGACCGAACCGGGCACGAGGACCAGGGGAATCGGCGTGCGTTCGCCGCCGGGGCCGAGCAGCGCGCCGGTCACGTCGGCGTAATTGGTGGCCCGGCCTTCCTCCTCGCGGACCCTGGCGCGTACGGTCACCGATTCGCCGGGGTTGTAGAACGGCTTGTGTACGAGGAGCGTGACGCCGGGCTCGTCAGCCGTCTCCTTGATTTCCTTGTTGGCGAGCCACCGGACCATCTGGCCCCAGAACTTGATGTAGGGCGAATCGCGCCCGAGGGCCTTGTACGGCAGGTACCACTGGTAGGTTGTGTCGGCGGCAAAGGCGGCCGTGCGCCCCCCGCCATAGGACTGGACCGCTAAAACTACGAGCGGGCCGGAGGGGCCCGCGCGGTCCGGATGAACTGCCAGGACGCTCGCGCCGGGCTTGGGCCGGCCGAGGCGTGTGCAGCCTTTCAGGTAGGGCAACTTCTCGCGCGGCGTCTGGCCCCCGGGGGCGGCGAAGAAGTCCCGCGTGCCGTAGAAAATCGGATGCTCGAGTCCCTCGGGTGTCAGTTTCAGAACAAAGGGCGCGGTCTCCTGCCCGATGTCGCGCGGGCCGACGAAGACCGGAAGGATCTCTTCCACGGGCGTGCCCTCGTAGCCGCCCGGGCCGAAACTCGCGTACCCGCCGATCATCAGGAGGCCTTTGCCCTCGCTGGCGGCGGTCTTCAGGTTCTCCAGTTGCTTCGCGGAGAAGTAACTGCGGTCCAGGTCGCCGAGGAGAAAGACGTCGAACTTCCGCATGTCCTCGAGCGTCTGGGGAAACCCTGTGAGCGCGAGGTCCTTCCGGCTGCCCGACTGGAGGAACTCGCCCTTGCGGACCTGAACCAGGGCAGCCAACTCCACGTTGGGGTCCGTCTCCAGGACGCTTTTCAGGGGTTTGTACTCCGGGCGCACGACGCCTTCGACGTACAGCACGCGTATCCTGGGGTCGGTCACCAGGAGATACAGATCGCGCGTGTTGTTTTCGCTGCGGCGTTCGGCGGGGTCCGGCGGAATGCGCACCGTGTAGGTATGCCGGCCGGTGGTGGTCGGCGTGATGGTGAGCGTGATGCTCTGGCTGCCGGGCGTCCCGTCGAGGCGGAGCGGCTGGGCCGACAGCAGCGTATCGCCCTCGCGCAACTGGACCTCCACGGATCGGTCGGCAAGGCCCACCGCTTCGACGTCCACAGTGACGCGGGTGACGTTGTCCACGACGCTTTCCTCCGGAGCCCGAACGTTCTCGATGCTGATGTCCTGGTACCCGCTCTCTCGCGTCAGGTCCGTCCCCACGCCGACGGTATAAACCGGCGGCGGACCGAGGGCCGTCGTGTCCCGCACCACGTCGCCGCCGGCGTTGTGCAGGCCGTCGCTCAAGAGCACCAGGCCGCTCGTGTCGGCCCGGCGCGCGAGGGCCAGCACGTCCTTGACGGCCCGCACGATGTTGGTGGCCTCGCCCTCGGGTTCAGGCCACTGGCCGGCTTCGACCGGTCGGGCCCGCGTGTCGAACGTGTAGAGTTGGACGTTGAACGCCGCCGCCAGCCGATCAAGGTATTCCCGGACCTGAGCGGCCGCAAGCGCCAGGCGGTGCGGCGTGTCGGGCCAATCGCTCACGGACATCGAACGCGAGGCGTCCACCAGCACCACCAGGTCGGTCCGGTGCTCGACCCGTTCCTCGAAACTCAGCACCGGCTTAAAAACGAGAAGCACCAGCAGGAGGACAGCCAAGATGCGCATCGCCAACAACACGCCCATCGGCAGCCGCCCCAGATACCGATACACGCGCAGATAGAAGAACAGGGTCCACGCGCTCGCGGCAAGGGCCAGAAGGACCATCAGGGCCAGTTGGAGGCGCGCCTCCTGGGTCCGCCCGGCCGCGACGGCCACCGGGAAAATCACGCCGGCCGAAATGAGCCCCACGAGAATTTGCCACCATGGCAACACGGGCCCCGGCACGGCCGACGGGCGGGCGCCGTCGCCCTCGACAGGCCGTCGGTCCCGCATCCACCCCACCAAGGCGAGGACCGGCGGAACGAGGAGCAGGGGCAAAAACGACCACTGGCGGTTTCGCAGCACCCAATGGATGAGGAGCGCCCAGAAGACGACGGTCCCCGCCGATGCCAGCACCAGACCGGCCAGCGAAAGGCCGTCGCCGTAAAAAAGGAGCCGCGTTTCGCTCATCAGAAACATGCGCGCGCCTAGCGGCGCTGGGGGAGGTACTCTAGCACAAAGACGTACCAGCGCCGTTCCAGTTCCACCAGACCGAAGCCGTATGCCTCCTGGAGGGCTTCCTCCTGCGGCTTGCCGTCCTTCACGAGATCGATGAACTCCTTGAACTTCGACCTGTCGGCTGTCAGGAGAAAATCCACCAGCGTGTACGAAACCGAATACGCCGGGTACGCAAAACCTTGGCCCGACGGAACTTCCAGAATATTCCGGATGGGAGTCCCTTGCCGGGCTATGTGCATCGACCATTGCTGTTTTTTGGCAGCCAGCCTCTTGTCGTTGACGACGGTCATGAACTCGGCCAAGCCTTCATGAAGCCACAGCGGAAGGTCAACGACCCGCCGATACAACTGGAAGAAGGCGTGTGTGCCCTCGTGCGCAAACAGTTCCTGGAGCCGCTTGGGGTCTCTCGTATCCAATAGAATACAGATGTGGACGAGTTGCGGCTCGTTGGGCGGTCGGCTCTCCCACGCGAAGTAGGCGCCCGCGCGGCTGGCGTCGTTATCGTCGAAGGTTTTCGCAAACTGCTGAAACAGTGGGCGGGAGTTGAAGACCACCAGGATGCATTTTCCGTCCCAGGTCTTTTCTTTGGGGCCGATGCTGAAATGCCGGCACAGGTTCGAATACAGCGCCTCGCACCACTTGACGAACAGGCCCGTCATCGCATCGTCCGCGTCGCTGAAAACGAGGTAATGCGGCGTCTCGACCAGGCGCATCCTGGCCATCAACCGTTTGTTCACCTCGTCCAACCGCATCTTCTGCTGCGCGACGATCGCCTGCTGGTTGAAAGAGCCGTCCGCGTTGCGGTAGTTGCTCGGCAACTCCCAGACCCCCGGCTCCCTGGACTGGACGACGACCCGCTCCCCCTTGTCGCCGCCGGCCTCTTCCGTCTTGCGCTCCGCCGGTTTCACCGGCTCTGGTTTAGGCGCGGCCCGACCCGGCAAGGCCGCGTGCCCCAGGAGTGCCGCCAGCACGGCCGCCAAGGCGGCGGCCCGCCACTTCTCTTTCCCGTGCACGCTGTCCGTCACCGCGGCGTCTCCTCGTCTCTCCGGATGCTCCGCATCGCCGCCTTTCCTCCGTCGGTCGTCACTTCCACGCGGTGCGCCGCCAACCGCTGGATCTCCGCGGCAAGCCGCTCGGGCATTCGTATCCGCTGAACCAGTTCCCCATCGACCAGGCCGCGCTCGATCACCTCGGCGTGACGGTCGATCCAAGCCAGCAACCGCCCGTCCTGGGGCGACGCGCGGACCGTCATTTCCTTCTCGGGGCCGACCAGCCGTTCCGTGACCGTGCGAGCCAGCACATCGAGACCCTCGCCCGTTTTGGCGCTCGTCGCCACGGCGCCCGGAAACGCCCGATGCGCCAGATCCAGATGCAACGGATCCTCGACCAGATCCGTTTTGTTCAGTACGAGGATCTGCGGTTTGTCGGCGCAGCGGATTTCGGCGAGGACGGTCAGGACGGCCTCCACGTCGGCCTGGGCATGCTCCGTTGAAACGTCCACGATGTGCAACAACAGGTCGGCGTGGATCGCCTCTTCCAGCGTGGCCTTGAAAGACGCGATGAGGTGGTGCGGCAAATCGCGAATGAACCCGACCGTATCGGACACGAGGGCCGTCAGGCGGTGCGGCAGGGTCCACGCCCGCGTCCGCGTGTCCAGCGTCGCAAACAGTTTGTCCTCCACGTAAGCGTCGGCGTCGGTGAGCGCGTTCAGGATGCTGGTTTTTCCGGCATTCGTGTAGCCGACGAGGCCGACCGTCAGCATGCCGGACCGCGACCGGACCTCGCGTTCCTTGCGTGCGTCTATCTCGCGGATTTTGTGCTTCAGATCGGTGATGCGTTTTCGGACGATCCGGCGGTCGGTTTCGAGTTGGGTTTCGCCGGGTCCGCGGGCGCCGATGCCGCCGCCTTCGAGGCGCGACAGGTGCGTCCACATCCGCCGCAAACGCGGGTACTGGTATTCGAGTTGCGCGAGTTCCACCTGGAGCCGCGACTCGTTCGTCCGCGCGCGCGACGCAAAAATATCGAGAATCAGTTCGCTCCGGTCGATGACCTTCGTTTCGGTGGCGTCCTCGAGGTTCCGCACCTGGGCGGGCGACAGATCGTTGTCGAAAAGGATGACGTGGGCCCGCTGCTCGCGCGCGAGGTTGCCCAGTTCCTTGGCCTTTCCCTGGCCGACGTACGTGCTCGGATCGGCGCCCCGGCGCCGCTGCGTGGCGGTGGCCACGACTTCGGCGCCGGCGGCATCGGCCAGGCGGCCGAGTTCCTCCAGCCGATCGCGGTGCACCTGCCGGCCGACCGCGTCGCCTGCCAACGTCACTTCCACGAGGACCGCCCGCTCACGGACGACGGTCCGCCGGGTACCCTTCAGTTCTTTCACTCGATCCGAGCGTCCTTCCTTATGCGCCATCGGGCCGCGATAAGCGCGCCCACCCCTCAATGATAGAACGCAAAGGAACCGGCGTCAATTCGGTGAAAATCCGACCCCCGGTTCCGTCCCTGTCGCCACGCGACAATCCGAACTCCATAAGGCCTCAGCCCGAAATCGGCCAGACAACGAGCGCCGGCAAGCGGCGCACCGGATCGGCGGCCGCCTCGTCGTGAACCCACGCCAGAATCCACGTCCCGTCGCCCTCCTGCCTGCGGTCGGCCCACCACACCAGACTGCGGCCGGCATAGGCCGTCGCCGAGTCTTCACTGGCCCTCCACTCTGCCGCCCACGCCGCCAGAGGCTTCGTGGCGCCCGCGGCGTCGGTGCCTTCCATTCTCACGACGCGGAGGGCCCTGACGACGTCGGCGCGGCCGGCGACAGCCGCGAGGTCAGCCTTCTCGAAATCCCCCAAGGTCTCAAAGGGTACACGCTCGGACCTCTCGAGAACGTGAAGCATCGTGAGCGACGTCTTGCCCATAAGCACGATGGGACGGCCGAGGCGAAGATCGCCCTGAAGGCGAAACAGGTCCCCCGCGCTTCGCAGCAGGGGTAAGGGCAGCACGTCGCGATCTTCACGATCCAATTTCACCGGCGCTGCCGCGCCGCGCGAGGCCAGATGAGTGAAACGTTCCACAGCGACGGACGGTCCACCGGCACCTCCCCGACCGACGTAGAAGACGCGCGCTTCGAGGACGCGTATCCGCACGACCTCGCCGAAGACGGCAATCAGGACCGTCGCCACGCCTGCCAACGCAACCAGCGTGCCAGCGGCCAGCCATGCCTGCCGCCGCGCCATTGTCAGGCCGACCGCCAAGACCGCAAACGTCATGACCCCCAGCCAGAGCCAAAGCCGACTGCGTTCCGCTTTCGGCCAGAGTTCCTCGGCAAATAAGCGATACGCTTCCGGCTGGACGATCGCAAGGGAGCCGGCAGGAAACGCCGGCGCCGCGGGCGCCGGTTCACCTCGGCCGTCCCAGGAGATGCTCGCCAGACGACCGCTCGGGCGAGGCAGCCGGTCGATGACCGCGGCATCGAGCGCGCCGCAGCGAGAGGCCTCGGCCAGGTCATCCGCCGCAAGCGAAAGAAACTGGATGGTCTGTGCGTCACACACCTCGCGTACGGCGCGACGAACGGCGTCCGCCGGTTCCGGAAGACCCGCCTCGACCGCCACGAGGGCTCCGTCGTCCGGAATCGCTCGGACAGGAATCGGGCCGACCGCGGTCCGGGCGAGACAGAAGCCGTCCGCCAGGAACTCGAGGGTCAACGACAGGTCGCCGCCCGTGAAGAAAATGGGCACCGTCTTTTCCTCCGTCGCCGCGGGGGCGACGCGGAAAGGCGCCACCGTCGCGATGGGCCCGCCCGAGGCCGCGCGGACCTCCTCGAAAACCGAGTCCGTCCGGTTGGTGACCCGGAGGCGCACCGGCACATAGGCCCCCGCCCGCGCCCAGCCTTGCGTCAGGTCGAGCGTGGCCGTCACGTCGGCCCCTTGCGCGAAGGCCGGCGAGGCCACCAGCACGGTCGCAAGCAAGAACGCCAATGTTCTCACCAGGCGATTCCTCCCCTCACAATCTGCCGCCGGCGGCTTCGAGGCGGCGCCAGACGTGGATCGCCGCTGCGACACTCCACGCCTGAGCGATGCATCCGCGGGGCCGGTGCGGCGGGTTGCCGTCGAATATCTCGCTGATCTGCCCCAACCCCGCCTCGTCCAGGGAATCCAGGAGCCCGTCGAGCAGTTGCGCCGCTTCGGCGCGGGCGCACGCCGCGTCCTCGACCGCAAAGATCGCGTCCACGTATGGCCCGAGCAGCCAAGGCCAGACCGTCCCGCGGTGGTATGCCGCGTCGCGCGCGTCCGGCCCGCCCGTGTACGTGCCACAGTACGCCGGGTCGGAAGGCGCGAGCGTCCTAAGGCCCCGCGGCGTCAGGAGCCGCTCCCGCACTCGCCGCACGACGGCGCAGGCGCGCCGGCCCGCGAGGGGGGCATACGGCAGGCCGACCGCCAGGATCTGATTCGGCCGCATCATCGCCCGCGGGGCGCCGTCCGGCCGAACGCAATCATAGAGGCACCCGTCCGCCTCGTTCCAGAAAACCCGCTCAAAGGCCTGCCTCGCGCGCTGCCCATCGGCCGCGGCCGACGGCGCCTCCAAATCCAACTTATCCGCTATGTCCTCCATCAGCGCCAGGCCCGAAATCCACAGGGCGTTGATTTCGACGGCCTTGCCGTAGCGCGGGGTCACAGGGCTCCCGGCACTGGCGGCATCCATCCAGGTCAGTTGGGTGCCGGCCGACCCTGCGGTGATCAGGCCGTCCGAGTCGGCCCGGATGTCAAAATGCGTGCCGGACCGATATCGCTCGCAGATGTCGCAAGCCACACGCCAGAGCCTTTCACGAACGAAATCGGCCCGGCCGCCGGCGCGGACGTAGCCCGCCACCGCCTGGAGAAACCAGAGGCTCGCGTCCACGGTGTTGTATTCCGGCCGGGCGGTTTCCTCGGCGAATCGGTTCGGGATAAGGCCGTCGCTCTCGGAGGAGGCGAAGGCTTCGAGTACGCGCTCCGCCGTGTCGAGCCGGCCTGTTTCCATCGCGAGGCCCGGGAGGGCGATCATGGCGTCGCGGCCCCAATCGCCGAACCAGTGATACCCAGCGATGACGGTCGCCAAGTCCTTGCCGCCGACCGACCGGCGGACGAGAAACGCGTCGGCCGCCAGCATCAGCCTCGCGAGCCGATCGTCCTTCGGCCTGCCGGCCCGCGCCAGAAGGTCGCGCCCACGCGCGATCGCGCGCTTCTTCTCGGCCGCGACGTCGATCGGCCGGGGCGGATCAAAGGAACAGAAGAGGCTCCACTCGGCCGGCCCCGTGCCGTTCACATTCCATCGGCCCGGAACCAAAAGGTCCTCGGCATGGTCGAAGCCTCGCTCGCGTTCCGTGCGGCGAAGGACGCCGTAGTACCACGTCGGCTCCACCGAAACGTCGGCCCGCGCATCCGTCCAGAGGAAGACGCCGGGCATCCCCTCCGCAAGAAATCGGAAGCCGCAGGCGTCCGGCAGCGCTTCGACGCGAAAGTCCTCGTGGCGGCGCGTGAGGTGGTGGATGGGCCTCGCGGCCAGGAACGGCACCACCTCGAGCATCCACCGCCCCGGCCCGCGCACCCGGTAATTCAGGCACACCCCGGCCCCGGCCCGGAGGAGGAGGACCTCGCGCTCGACCGTAAACTCGCCGACGCGCGACACGAGAAGGGGAAACGGGTCGAGTTCAAACCGTTCCGCGACCTGAAACCCATCGGGATGGAACCCGTCGGCGTACTCGCAGGTGGATAGATAGGCCTCGCCCGTGTCGGTCACGAGGCGTTCCTGGACGTGCGCGAGGACGACACGCCGATTCACGGGAGGCGCGAGCGCGGGAACCCACAGGCCGTGATAGCGCCGCGTCCCACAGCCGAGTACCGTCGAGGACGCATACCCCCCGGCGCCGTCGGCCACCAACCACTCGGTCGCCAGGGCGCAGTCCACGTCGCGCAGCGCTGTAGCCTCTCGATGCATCCCACGCACTCCGGTCGTCGCGCTCCGCGCCCTGCGTGGCGCCGGCCCGGCCCGGTGCGGCTGCTAGCCGGCCCCGGCGCCGTCGGGCGGGGCATTCCGGCCGGCCTCGCCCGGCGATTCGACGCTCAGTGAGATCACGCGAATCGGGCAATAGGTTTCACACTCGCGGCACAGCGTGCAGGCGGCCAGCCGCTGGACGTTGATGAACGACTTGTCGTTGCACATCTCGAAGATCTTGGCCTGGCACCGCGCAATGCACACGCCGCATCCGATGCAATCCCGCGTGTTGACGGAGACGCTGACGCGCCGTCCATCCTCGCCGAACGTTCCGACGGCAACGAGGTCGGGCGTCTGCTCGTCCACCTCCCAGACCTCGTGGGCTTGGATCCAGGAATGGCTGCGGATCTGGTGCCGGCCGCCGCGATCTATCCGGAAGACGCTGCGACCGCAGGTCGGGCAGCGGTGCAGGTCCTCGAGTTTCTGGAGGTACTTCACGAGCGTCATGATGAACGTGGCGTGGCTCCACGTCAGCGGACTGACGGAGAGAGGCCGGCTCGTGTAGGGGTCAACCTGTTCCGCGAGGACGCCGGATTCGAGAGCATGCGTCGTCACCCAGTCGAAGATCGGCACGGCGCGCTTGAGTTCTTCGACGGTCGCCCCTTTGGCGATGTAGTAGTCGGCCAGCCAGATGGTGCAGACGAACCAGGGGTTGCCCGGCACGCCGCGGCGGTCGCCGGAGGCGCGATGGTAGGTGTCGTTCTCGTAGCGCGCCAGGCCTCCGACGGGCGTTTTGACCCACAGGGTCTTGGCCACCTGGTCCATGGTGCTCTCGACGCGCGGGTCGTCAGCCTCGAAGGGGTGAAACTTGAAGACGGCAAAGAGACTCGCGTCCACGGTAGCGTCCTCTTCCCATTTCGCCTGGGGCGAATCGGTGGGCACGAGCCGGCGGATGAATCGGCCGAGGCGCTCGTTCCAGAGATACTTGGCCATCCCCTCCCGCACTTCCGCCGCCGCACGGTCGTAGCGTTCGGCATGGCGAGCATCGCCGAAGACCTGGGCGAAGTTTCTCGCGGCGACCAGCGCGCCGTACACGGCCGCGGCCGTGAACGTGTGGATGCCGTAACGTTCTTCCCACACGTCGTAGGACGGTTGGGGAAGGTGCGTCTCCGGATCGCGAAAGTTGACCATGAAATCAGCCGCTCTCAGAATCAACGGGTGATACAGCGTCCGGACGTACTCCACGTCGCGGTACATCCAGAAGTGACGCCAAAGGGACCAGAGGACCAGCGCGGTCTGATCTTCCTGGATCGGGAGGCGCTCCTTCCCGTCCACGATCCATGGGTGCCAGGAAGAAGCCGGCGTGCCGTCGGGGTTATACTTATGGAGAAGGTAACCCTCGTCCGTGAGGCAATCGCGGCAAAGGGAATAGAATCGGCGGGCGATGTCGGGGTAGCCGGCCAGGTCGAGGGCGTGGCACACCAGGGCGCCGTCTCTCGGCCACATGTAGGAGTACGTGTCGCGGGAGAACTGCATGATGTCGGAATCGTTGGCGGCGATGACGGCCCCGCGGTTGTCGATCTGGCTGCGGACGACGAGCAGGCTGCGCTTGAAAAGTCTGCGGACCTGAACCGGAAGGTTGCCGAAGTTGAAGCCCGGTCCATTCACCCAGGCCCGCCAGTAGCCGGTCGTCCGCTTGAGCATCAGCGCGGGCGTCCGATCCTTGACGACGTCGTGGAGTTCCTTGACCTCCTCGTAGGAGTAGGCGGCCGCCAGGTAGTAGTAAACGTCCTCGGAAGCCTTCGGCTCCAGAGTGAGCGCGAGGCCGATGGTGGAATCCACGGCGCCCTGGCTGATGGGATTGCCGCCCAACCGGCCGTCCTCAGCATCGCGCCAGGTGCCTTCGGCCCCGCGGAATCCGCAGACGCCTGTCGCAAACATCTCGACACCGTGCTGGTCCTTGCCGTCGGCTCCGGTGCGGGAAAAACTCGCCAGCAGGTACCGCCGCCCGCGGTAGTGCACGATGCACTTGAGGCGCGGGTCATAGTACGCCGTGTCCCCCACTTTCGCGCCGAACATCGACAGGTCCTGCTGGAGGAAGAGGCGGATTTCGCGCCGCTCGTCGGCCAAGTTGGTGACACGGATGCGCTTGATGTAAACGTTGCGGTTGAAATCCACCACGTCGTTGCAGTACAGGCGGACGCGGAGCCCCTCATGCCGGAGGCTGACGCTCGTGACCAGCGTCTCCTTCAGATACCGCAGGGACTTCTTCCACCCCTCGTCGCTCGTCCAGGCCAACTTCCCGTCGGCAAAAACACCGAATCGGCAAGGGCCCCAGCCGGCGTGGTTCTCCTGGCCGACGTAGGGGTAATAGACGTCGCGGATCTGGTAGTCCGAATCGAAAGCAATCAGCAAATTGCCGTTGCTGACAGGAATATCGCGCGGCAAGCGTGATTCTCCGTTCCGATTCCCAGGAAGCGGGAATTATACGCCCCGTCGCCTCCCAATGCAACTCGCGGGAATTCCCTGCCCCGACAGTAAGAGCCGTCCCTGAACACAAGCCCGTCGAGCGATGCTTCTTCCGCCTGCGGCTGCCTAGCGGCGGAGGCGCGTGCGAAGGTTATCGAGGACGTTCATGAAGTTGATGTAGGAATCGTAGGGCGACTCGTACGGGTTGAAGTACTTGTGGACGTCGCCGTCGGCGAACCATTTGGTGCACATGTAATAGAAGTGATCGGAAGTCTGGAGGCACCGCCAATCATGGAGCAACTGCGGATCGCCCTTCTGCTTGACCTGCTCCTCCAGGCGGTAGAGTTCGTGCAGGGCGTTGGATTGCATGGCATTGCCCAGCCAGGCCGAAAGGTCCCGCTCGACGTCCGCCCATGAGATCATGTGGGGAATGTCGAGTTCGGCGACGGGGGCGTAGGTCCGGACAACCTGGGAAGGCGTCATGAAGTTGTTGTCCGGGTGTTTCAGAACGTGTTCGGGCACGTGATACAGGAAGTCGAAGATGCCCGAGTCGGCCCACTGGTGCTCGCCGAACGTCTCGTAGTCCATGAAGAGGTTCACCACGTAGCCGTTCCCGTTCACCTGGTTCACCCAGCCGGCGAACTTCTCGGCCGTCAGCGGCCACTCCGCCCAGCCCCGGTCGGAGAAGCGGAACGCGATGTCATCCGAGAGGCGGTAGTTCTTCAGCAGAAGGCTGATGCGGTCGGCGCCGACGGGGCGGTAAACGAAGTTCGGGCTGCGGTAGCCCAGGATGTGGTCGGCCCCTTCGGCCAGAACCCCCTGGTAGCCCATCCCCTGGACGAAGTGACCGAGATCGTTGTTGTAAATCAGTTCGGTGTTGCGGAACACGGTCGGCCGGACGCCGAACACTTCGGCCATTTTCGCCGAGTGGGACGCCACCTGCTCGCGGAACTCCTCGCGGCTGTAGAGGAACGACAGGCTGTGGTAGTACGTTTCGGCCAGGAGTTCCACCTGGCCCGTGTCCACCAGCGCCTGGAACGACTGGACCACCTCGGGCGCCCAGTGCTCGAACTGCTCCATGGCCACGCCGGCGATGGAGAACGAGACGGCGAAGTCGCGCCCGTACTTGCGGACGAGGTCCAGCAGCACCCGGTTGGTCGGCAGGTAGCACTTGGAAGCGACCTTCCGGCAGATCTCGGCGTTCTTGAAGTCGTCGAAGTAGTTCGCGGCCGAGTCGAAAACGCTGTACCGGCGGAGGCGGAACGGTTGATGGACCTGGAAATAAAAGCAGACACTGGCCATGCTAGCGACGTGCTCCCACCACTTCGTTGTAGACGTCCATGCAGGCCTTGCCCGCGTCGGCCCACGAGAACTTCCGAACCTCGAACGCGCCGTGCTCCCGCAGGGTTTTCCGGAGCGGCGGATGGCGAAGCACCGCGACGATTTTGTTCGCCATCTCATGGATGTCCCAGAAGTCCACCTTCAGCGCGTGCGTCAGGACCTCGCTCACGCCGCTCTGCTTCGAGATCAGCACCGGCACGTCGTGCGAAAGGGCCTCCAGCGGCGCCAGGCCGAACGGCTCGCTGACCGAAGGCATCACGTACAGGTCCGCCATCTGGAACACGCGGTCCAAATCCTCGCCGTGGAGGAACCCCGTGAACGTCACGCGGTGCCCGATCCCCATCGCCGCCGCCAGTTCAATCATTCGCCGGATCATATCGCCCGACCCCGCCATCACGAACTTCACGTTGTCCATCACCTCGAGGACCTTCTTGGCAGCCGCCAGAAAATACTCCGGGCCCTTTTGCATCGTGATCCGCCCGACAAACAGGACGATCTTGTCGTCCTTCTCGATCCGCTCCGCGAGATGAACGATCGGATCGCCGTTCACGGTGATGGCGTTGTAAATGACGCTGCACTTGGAGGCCGGCACGCCGTAGCGGCTCGTCACCACACCCTGCGTCAGCCGGCTGACGCAGATGATCTTCCTCGCGCCGTGCAGGCCCGCCCGCTCGATGTCATACACTTGCTGGTTCACGTTCGCGCCGCTGCGGTCGAACTCGGTCGAATGAATGTGCGCCACGAGGGGTTTGCCCGACATCGCCGCAACCGCCAGCGCCGCCGGAAAGGTCATCCAGTCGTGGGCGTGAATGATGTCGAAATCGCTCTGGCGGGCCAGGTCCGCGACGACTCGCGCGTACCGATGGACCTCGGCCATCAAGTCGCCCGCGTAAATGGGCGGTACGGAACTGAGCCCCAGGCTCGTGGGAAGGTTCACTGGAGAGGCCAGCGCCTCGGCCCCGGCTTGCGTCTCGGTCCGTCCGACTTGCTGCGACTCCTGTAACCGTTCGGACGCGTACTCTTCCTCCGTCAGATAGGGAGTCAGACCGCTGGCGACCGGAATCAGGCGGACGTGTTCGAGCCCCTTGACCGTCCAGTAGGTGTGGGTCCGCCCCCGGCCCTTTTCACGAACCGAGAACACCTGCACGCGGTCCAGGCGCTGCTCCACCACACCGCGCGGCAGGACAAACAGGACCTCCGTCCCGAGGTCGCTCAGGGCCTTCGTCAGGCCGTAGCAGGCCGTACCGAGACCGCCGCTTATGAAGGGCGGAAACTCCCACCCCAGCATGAAAACACGCATCGTTCTGCGCCCACATCATGGGCGCCCGGCCCAAGCCGAGCCCCTACCTTTAACCCCTCTGACGGAAAAAGGAGGACATCAGGAGAAGCACCCTCCCGCCTGGGGCTATTGTAAAGCACGCGGGCGCATACTGTCAATGGCCTGGACGCGACGGTGAATCCCGCCGAGGGTGGCATGCCCACCCTGTTCCGGGTGGGCATGCACAAACTGTCCACACGCATGCTCACGCAACAACACAGCGTGAGCATGCCACCCGAACACGCGCCGCTAGCCGGCCCGCTCCGCCACCTCGCGCGCCCAGTAGGAGATGAGGATATCGGCCCCCGCCCGGCGAAGGCTTGTTAGAATCTCGTGAATGACGGCCTCGCGGTCGATCCACCCGTTGGCGGCCGCCGCTTCGACCATCGCGTACTCGCCGCTCACGTTGTATGCCGCCACCAGCACCCCGAACTCGTCCTTCACGCGCCGGATGATGTCGCCGTAGGCAAGGGCCGGTTTGACCATCACGATGTCGGCACCCTCGTCCAGGTCCGCCGCCACCTCCCGCAGCGCCTCGTCGGAGTTCCGGAAATCCATCTGGTACCCACGCCGGTCGCCGAACTGCGGCGGGCTCTCCACCGCGTCGCGGAACGGACCGTAGAAATGCGAGGCATACTTCGCCGCATACGCCAGGATGGGCACCTGCTCCAGGCCGCAGCCGTCCAGCGCGTCGCGGACGGCTCCCACGCGCCCGTCCATCATGTCGCTCGGGGCGACCATGTCGGCCCCGGCTTCGGCGCTGACGACAGCCATCTCGGCCAGACGCTCCAGCGTCGCGTCGTTATCCACCGTCTGCCGACCTCCCTGCTCCGTCACGAGGCCGCAGTGACCGTGATCCGTGTATTCGCACAGGCAGACGTCCACGATCACCGCCAGATCGGGAACCGCGGCCTTCAGGGCGCGGATGCTTTGCGGGATGATGCCGTCGGGATCCGTGGCCGAGGATCCTTCGGCATCCTTCTTGGATGGGATGCCGAAAAGAAGCACCGCCGGCACCCCGGCATCGCGCACGCGCCGGGCCTCGACGAGGAGTTCCTCGAGGTCCAACTGCGCCTGGCCCGGCAGGCTCGGAATGGGGTTACGGCCTTTCAGGCCTTCTTTGACGAAGAGGGGCTGAACGAGGCGGCGCGGCTCGAGGCTCGTCTCCGCCACCATCTCGCGGAAGATCGCATGGTCCCTCAGCCGGCGGGCACGGTATTCCGGAAACGCCACGGGTCGCCTCCTACAACGCTTCTGCGCGCTACGGTAGACCGCGCCGCATGGAACGTCAATGCAAAACTCGGCATGAGGGTGGCATGCTCACCCTGTTGGGGTGAGCATGGAGCGCTGGCGCATGCTCACGCAACGGTCCCGGCGCGCCGGGATGAGCATGCCACCCGACGGTTTCGCGGGAGCGGGTTTGCCACACCCGCTCAGGCTTGCAATGGGAACAAGGCCTCCTGATAATACTGGGGCGGATGGGCCCTTAGCTCAGCGGTAGAGCAGAGGACTCATAATCCTTTGGTCGCTGGTTCGAATCCAGCAGGGCCCACGAATCCGCCCCTGCCGAACCCTCTCGCCAATCTGCGGCGTTCTCTGCGGTCGGAGTCTACCTGCCGAGTCCCTGTTGCCCTTGGACCCGTATGGGGCGGGTGTGCTCTGCGGTTCAATCCGCCGCCCTCGACTTACGAACGGCGGCGATTGTGGATAACTTTTTGGCGGAGGTTTTAGGGGGTATTTTTGGGCGATTTTGGGGAACCCACCGGCCCTGGCGCTAGCGTCCGGGGGGATTTTTCTCCTAAAGACCCCCGAATGGTAAGATGGGCTAGCGCGGATTTAGTGCCTTTTTCGACTTTTTTCACGTTTTTGGTGCGGTTTTTACCGGTTTTTGTGCCCTTTTTCGCACTTTTTCCATCCATGTCATGTGCATACCTTTATGTGCA
>JBAUDW010000104.1:0-9740 GCA_049678285.1 Phycisphaerae bacterium | reverse complement strand
GGTCCGGGCCCCTTCGAGTCCGTCGCCGCCGCGGCCCAGGCCGAGAAAAGCGCCGCGCCGGACGCCGAATCGGTCCAGAAGGAAGCGCCCCGCCAGGGGCTTTCCCTCGGCGAGCGCCGCGCCCGCGCCATGCAATACCGCGAGTGCACGGCGGCGCTGCTGAAGCCGCTGCGCGCGATCGGCATCCTGATGGCGATCCTCCTGGTGGTGACGATCTTTCTTTATCTTCAGATCGCGCTGCTGGGCCGCCTCGCAGGCATCCGGCCGCTCACGAGTTCGCTGTGTTTGACGCTTCTTTTCCTGGCGACCGTTGTGCCGTGGCACAACGTCTTCGCGGAACTTCAGTTCGGCTCGTTCTTCGATTTCGATCTGCTCCTGAAGGCCCACACCCAGTGGGTGAAGTTCGGATTCTCCGACGTGTACGGCGCTGCGTCGTACTACCTGCGGTTCCTCGCGCTGCCGCTCCTCAGCACGCTGCTGCTGGCGCTGGCGGGCGTGCAGTTTGCGAGCGGCTACCGCGAATCCGTCGTCGTCAACGAGTAGGTTGCGCGGGGGGCCCGCGTCCGTCCGGGCGCCGGCGAGAGAAAGCATGATCCGTTTCCGCTGTCCGAATTGTGACGCCCGCATGGAGGTCGACGAGTCTTTTGCCGGCCGGCCCGCACGATGCGCCACCTGCGGCGCCGATCTGGCGGTCCCCCGGACCGGCGAGCCCGACACCTCCATTACGCCGCTCGAACCCGCCGGGCCGTCCGGGCCCACCACCGTTCACATCGGCGACGAGACAATCGAGATCGTTCCGCCCGTCGAGACGATGGCCGTCGTGAGCGTCATCTTTCTCGGCGCGTCGGCGGCGTCGGTCTTCGTCATCGGTCTTGGCCGGTTCGTCACCGACCCCTGGATGATCGGCCCCATCATTGGCGCTCTCCTCGCCCTCCTGGGGGCGATGACCGCCGTCCCGGCCTACCACAGCATCCGCCGAAGCCGCGGGCGGAAACGCGGAAAACTTCTGGCCGTGATCGGCATGATCGGTGGCACCGCGCTTACTTTGGGTTTTGGAACGGGGGCTGCGGTGAAAATCATCAATAACCTGTGGCTCCGCCCCTCCTGCGAGGACAACCTTGGGAAGATTTACACCGCCCTTCGCCAGTACGCCGAACGGCACGACGGGAAGATCCCCAAGGACCTCGAAGTCCTCGTCCGCGAAGGCTACCTCGACAACCCCAACTGGTTGACCTGCCCGGCGTACCAGGTCCCGATCGGCTCGTGCACCTACCAGATGGCCATCAGCCCGGGCATCGACATCAACCTCAACAACCGCGGTGTCTTCCCCCCCCGCCTCATGATCGTAAGCGACGGCGCCCCCTACGACTCCCACTCCGACGGCCTGGTCCGCGCCCTCCTGCTGGACGGAACCGTCGAGAAGGTCCCCTTCGACCAGTGGGAACGCTACCGCAGGGAACAGGGCCAGCTCTGGGAAGCCATCCGCGCGGCCCTGAAAGCGCAGGCCGCCCAGCCCGCCGCCGGGGCGGCAGGAGGCTCGCCCCCGTGACCGCCCCCGACTCGCCGCGCCCCGAACCCGAGCCCCTCGTCCCCGCCGGCCGACCGTTTTCGGCCATGCGGGCGCTCGCCTGGGTCGTTTTCGGCGTCGCCGTTGCCGGCCTGGCGTTTCACGTGGTCTTCTACTTGGCCGGTCCGACCGAGTGGCTCGCCGCCTACGCGCGGGGGCTCTGGATGAAGATCGGCATCGGCGTCGCCTTCGCCAACCTCCTGGCCGGCCATCTGCACTACTGGCGGACGCGCATGCGCCTCGACGTCGCCTCCCGCGTCCTCGCCTACCTCTGGATCCTCTCGATCATCCCTTACCTTCGTCTGATGATTCGGGGCGCCTTGGCGGGGCAGTGAGCCCTTGCCCCGGCCGCACCCGTCGCCGAAAATGACCGCGGAGGCCTTATGGCGGACCTGGCGGTCGTGTTTCCGGCTCGGGAGGAGTTCGAGCGCGCTTGCCGCGCGCTGGCGGCCGCCGGCGCGGCCGTCCGCGCTTTTGAACCGCCGACCGCCCTCGCCGACGTCGCCGCCCCATACGTCGTCGTCTCCGATGCTGCACGCGGGGCGCTCCACGCGGCCGTCAAGGACGGCCTCCTCATCGCCGGCCAGGTCTGGTATCGTGCGCCCGCGCCCGGCGCGCTCGCGGACCTCGGCCCTGAGCCCCCGCCTGGCGAGGACCTCGTCGGCCGCATCGCCGTCGCCTTCGTCGGCCCGTGTGTCGCCGAGGAGGACGACCTCCGCCTGACGGCCCACGTCGAAGGCGACCTCGCGCCCGTCTTCCCGTACCTGAACGCGGAACTGCGCGGCGGCACGTTCAACCCCCAAGGCCCGACGTTTACCTTCATGGACGGGCCGCGCCTCGTGAACCTCTTCCCGCACCGCGCCGCCATCGGGCGCCTCCGCGAGATGCAGGACGCCTGGCGGACCCTCGCCCGCCTCAAGCGGCTCGTCAACGACGTCTGGGCTCGCCGCGCTTCCATCCAGCCGTCCTACGAGCGAAAGGTGCGCGTGAGCGCCCTCGAAGTTTACAGCCGCCTGCCGAAGACCAACTGCGGGCAGTGCGGCGAGGCGACGTGCATCGCCTTCGCCGCCAAGTTGCTCAACGGCGAGCAGCGTCTGGAGCATTGCGCGCCGGTCTTCACGGGCGAGTACGAGCACCTGCGTCCGGCGCTGGAGGACCTGGCGGCCGGCCTCGGCCTCTAGGCTTCCCTCCGCTTTGCCGCGTTGATGCGCGCCCCCGGAGCGTGTAGTTTGATTGCCGCAACGGCAGATTCGAAAGGAGACCCGTCATGCCCGTCCGTTCGCGTCGCGAGTTTCTGAAGCAGGCGGCCGGCGGCGCCGCCGCGTCGCTCTTCGCCCCCGCCCTTCTGGTTGCCGCCGAATCCGGCGACGTTCCCGCGCCGCCCGCCAAGCGGCCGAACATCCTCTTCGTCTACTGCGACGACCACGCGTACCAGTCCATCAGCGCGTACGGGTCGAAGATCAACGAGACGCCCAACATCGACCGCCTTGCCCGCGAAGGCATGCGCTTCGACGAGTGCTACGTCACCAACTCCATCTGCGGGCCGATGCGGGCCGTCGTCCTCACGGGCAAGTACAGCCACCTGAACGGCATGTATCGGAACGGCGTCGAGTTCGAGCAGGACCAGCAGACGTTCCCCAAACTCCTCCAGAAGGCCGGCTACCAGACGGCGATCGTCGGCAAGTACCACCTGGGCCACAAGAAGGACCCGCAGGGGTTCGACTACTACGAAATCCTCATTGGCCAGGGCCCGTACTACAATCCCCCCATGATCAAGAAGGGCGAGGGACGCGTCAAGCACACCGGCTACACCACCGACATCATCACGGACCTGGCGCTCGGGTGGCTCAAGAACAAGCGCGACCCCGGCAAGCCGTTCCTGCTCATGTACCAGCACAAGGCGCCGCACCGGAGTTGGGAGCCGGGCCCGAAGCACCTGACGATGTACGACGACCGCACGATTCCCGAGCCGGAGTCGCTGTTCGAGAGTTACGAGGGCCGGCCCGCCGCCGTCAAAGAGCAGGACATGACCATCGCCAAGACGATGAACGCCAGCGACCTGAAACTCCGGCCCCCCGGCGGCCTGACGCTCGAGCAGCGCCAGGCCTGGGACGCCGCCTACGAACCCAAGAACGAGGCGTTCCGCAAGGGCCAACCTCCAGGGCAAGGAACTCATCCGCTGGAAGTACCAGCGCTACATCAAGGACTACCTGCGGTGCATCGCCTCGGTCGACGACAACCTCGGCCGCGTCCTCGACTACCTGGACGAAAGCGGCCTGGCCGAGAACACCATCGTCATGTACTCCTCGGACCAGGGCTTCTACCTGGGCGAGCACGGGTGGTTCGACAAGCGGTGGATCTACGAGCAGTCGCTACGGACGCCCTTCATCGTCCGCTGGCCGGGCGTCGTCAAGCCGGGCAGCACGTGCTCTGCCATCGTCTCGCCGCTCGACTTCGCCGAGACGTTCCTCGACGCGGCTGGCGTGCCGGCGCCAGACGACATGCAGGGCCGCAGCCTCGTGCCGGTGCTCGAGGGCCACACCCCCGAGGACTGGCGGAAGACGTTCTACTACCAGTACTTCGAGTTCCCGGCCGTCCACAGCGTCCACCGGCACTACGGCGTGTGCGACGGGCGGTACAAACTCATCCACTTCTATGAGCCTGACGTGGACGAGTGGGAACTCATCGACCTCCAAGCCAACCCCGGCGAGAACAAGAACTTCTACAACGACCCCAAGTACGCCGACGTCCGGCGCCGCCTGCACCCGGAAATCGTGCGCCTCCAGCAGATGTACAAGGTGCCGCCGAAGGACCCCGACGGCAAGGAGCGCGCCCCGCAACCGGCAGTTACGTAGAATCGGTTTCGCAACTTCCGCGTGGTGGCCTTCCCAGGCCACCACGCTGCACAGGACGCCGGAAGTCGCGGCGAAACTTCTTGCCGTCCGGGCCACGTCAAGCCGGGAACGCGCGTCCGTGAAATGTGCCTCAACGTGGACCTCGCGCCCACGCTGCTGGACCTGGCGGGCCTGGCGGTCCACTCTTCGATAAGCGCCTGGCCGTGGTCCGCGACTTCAGGCCGGACGTCGAGGTTTGAGGGGAGGCGCATGGGTCACCGGGCCTTGCGTCCGACGAGGATGAGGCGGCGGGAGGTGCGGCGAAACTTCTTGCCGTCCGGGTTGCCGTAAGCCGCCTCGACCTTCAGGCCCACCTGCTTGAACAGCCGGCGCATCTGGACGGGCGTGTAAAGGCGGATGGCCATGAGGTAAGTGTGTTTGCTGCCGCGCCGGCGGAGGGTCCACCGGGATTCGACGCGCTCCTGTCGGGCGTTCCAGCGGTTGACGACCGTGAGCGGTCCGTGCCGGCGCTCCTTCACGAAGTGCCGGAGGACGTATTCGCGGTTGGGCTGGTCCACCAGGACCCGGCCGCCGGGGCGGACGGCGCGGGCGAGCCGGCGAAGGGTCTCCAGGTTCTTCTCGTCGGAGAAGTATCCGAAACTGCCGCCCCAGTTGAAGGCGGCGTGGAAGGAGCCGACCAGCGAGATCTCGCGGATGTCGCCGACGAGGAACTCCCCCTCAAGTTCTTCCTCCTCGAATCGCGCCCGGGCGCGGTCGAGGAAGTACGGGTTGTGGTCGATGCCCATGACGAGCAAGCCGGCCTCGGCGAGAGGAACAGCGATGCGCCCGTCGCCGCACGGCGCGTCGAGCACCGTCTGGCCCTTGCGCAAGCCGAGGACCTTCTTGATGAAGGTGGCCTGGGCGCCGGCGTCCTCGGCGCCCTGGAGCCACAACTCGGAGTCGAAATCCTGGAAAGCGTCTTTCCTGCGCATCTTGGTTTTCCCGAGCGTCCTGCTGCGGGCGTGCAACCCATATCTTCTAGCGTAGGGCGCGCGCCACCGATTGCCAAGTCTAAATCGGCGGGGGGCCAAGCGGCGTGCGGTTAGTGCTACAACGCAACTTATGCCTTTGCGCGGCGGGTGCGGAGAAAGTTGCGTTGTAGTGTTAGGTCCTTGACGCGGGCCGGGCCGGCGTCATAATGTTCTTCGCTTGGGTGGGGCCGTAGCTCAGCTGGGAGAGCGGCTGGTTCGCAATCAGCAGGTCAGGGGTTCAAATCCCCTCGGCTCCACCATTTCCTGTTTTCGCACGTCTTCTGCCGAGAGATCTTCGGCCCGGTTCGGGCAGACCTTCGCCTTGAAACACGTCTCGCGTGGTGCGATCCGAGGCTCAATCGCTCAGGGGATTGAGGACGAGGCCCGAAAGGACCTTCGGGTAGAAGTAGGTGGACTTCGGGGGCATGCGTTCGCCTTCCTTGGCCACGTCCTGAAGGCTCGTGACGGGCAGCGGCTGGACGACGAAGGCCGCGTCGGCTCCATCTTCGTGGACGGCGTCGAACGCCTGTTGCGCGAGGTGGACGTAAGAGAGCCGCATCTTGTCGGCTGCGGTGACGACCTTCGGCAAATCGTGTTGGAGGAGCACCCGCTGGAGGATGGCGACGTCGAGCCGGCGCCACACCTTCGAGTGGTCCGCCGCCAGCCGGTCCATCACCTTCGGGTCTTTCAGCCTCAGGATGAAGGCCTCCGACGTGTCACGAGTCCACAGGCCGAAGACGTGGCCCCTTCGACCGTGCTCAGGGCAGGCCTCGGCTTGGCGGAGATGGAGGCTCAGGCGCGGGCTGGTGGCCTCGGCCCCGACCAGTTCGGTCCACTCGAAATGCTCGGCGGTGGCGTCGCGGAGTCGCTCGGTGGAAAGGTCCGGCAGGCCCCAGACGACGCGGTGCGTCGGCAGGATGGCCAGGCCCGGATGGTGCATCGAGACGCACATCATCAGGACGCTCGAGGCCGGGTGGTCCGGGCCGACCTCCTCGCCGGCGGCCTGGAGTTCCTTGCGGTATGCCAGGGCCGTCTCGTAGCGGTGGTGGCCGTCGGCGATGAAGAACGGTTTGTCGGCCAGTTCCTTCGAGACGCGCCGGATGGTGTCGGGGTCGGTGCAGGCGAACAGGCGGTGGACGACGCCGTCGGAGTCCACCGTCTGGGCGAGCGGCTCGCCGAGGCCGCCGGCGTGGAAGAGGGCGGTGACGCCGTTCGACTCGTCCGGGTAGAGCGCGAAGACGGCGCTGGCGTTGGCGCGCGTGGCGCGCAGGAGTCGCAGGCGGTCCTCCTTCGGGCCGGACATCGTTTCCTCGTGGGGATAGATCCGGCCGGCGCCGAATTCTTCGAGGCCGACGCGGGCGAAGAATCCTTCGCGCAGGTATGTCTTGCCCTCGACGTCGAACTCCTGCTGGTAGAAATAGAGGGCGGGCGCCGGGTCGCGGACGAAAATGCCGCCCCCCGTCCACTTGTCCATGAGTTCGGCGGCGCGGGCGTACTTGTTGCGCGAGGCTGTGTCGCCGGGTTTGTCCTTCCCCAGGACGATCCGGACGATGTTGTGCGGGTGGATGCGGTGGAGTTCGTTCTGGAGTTCCGGGCCGATGCAGTCGTACGGCGGCGCGGTCACGAGGGCCACGCTCAAGGGGTCGCGCGTGTTGTAGCGCAGGGCGCGGAAGGGTCTGACCGTCGCCATCGGTCTTAGGTCCCCATTTCGCTGGATGCCAGGTACTTGGCCTGCTCCGGCGTCAGTTCGTCGATCCGGATGCCCATGGTCTGGAGTTTGAGCCGGGCGACGTACTGGTCCACTTCGCGCGGCACGTCGTGGACGCGGACCTCCAGTTTGCCGCGGTTCTTGACGACCCATTCCGTCGTAAGGGCCTGGACGGCGAAACTCATGTCCATGACGCTGGCGGGGTGTCCCTCGGCGGCGGCCAGGTTCACCAGGCGTCCTTCGCCGAGGACGTAAATCGTCCGGCCGTCGGCGAGGTCGTAGGCGTCGACGAAGTTTCGCACGCCGCGGCGGACCTTCTTGGCCATCTTCTCCAGGCCCACCAGGTCGATCTCGACGTTGAAGTGGCCGCTATTGCAGACGATGGCGCCGTTCTTCATCACCTTGAAGTGCTCGGGCCGTATGACTGTGCAGTCGCCGGTGACGGTGACGAAGAGGTCGCCGACCTTGGCGGCCTCGGCCATCGGCATCACCCAGTAGCCGTCCATCCGCGCCTCAAGCGCCCGCAGCGGGCTGACTTCCGTGACGATGACGCTTGCTCCCATGCCTTGCGCCCGCGTCGCCACGCCGCGACCGCACATCCCGTACCCGGCCACGACGACCGTCTTGCCGGCCATCAGCACGTCGGTCGCCCGAATGATGCCGTCAATCGTGCTCTGGCCCGTGCCGTAACGGTTGTCGAAGAGGTGCTTACAGTCGGCGTCGTTGACGGCGACGACGGGGCACACGAGTTGCCCCTTCGCCTCCATCGCGCGGAGGCGGATGACGCCGGTCGTCGTCTCCTCCATCGAGCCGATGACCTTGGCGGCCTGCTCGGGACGCTCCGTCGAGAGCATCCATACCAGGTCGCACCCGTCGTCCATGGTGACGATCGGCTCATGGTCGCAGGCGGCCCGGAGGTGCTTGTAATAGGTTTCGTTGTTCTCGCCTTTGATGGCGTAGCAGGGGATCTCATAGACGGCAACGAGGGCGGCGGCGACGTCGTCCTGCGTCGAGAGCGGGTTCGAGGCGCAGAGCACCAGGTCCGCGCCGCCGGCCTTGAGCGTGCGCCCGAGGTTGGCTGTCTCGGCCGTCACGTGCAGGCACGCGCTCATCTTGAGGCCCTTGAAGGGCTTTTCCTTGGCGAACCGCTCGCGGATTACTTGGAGGACCGGCATGTCGTGGTCGGCCCACTCGATCCGCCTCTTGCCTTCCGCCGCAAGGTCCAGGTTCTTCACGTCGTGATTCATTCGCTGCTCCTCGATCTTGTGTTCCCCGCTCTCCCGGCGCGCCGGGATCGCGGCTAGGCGTTCACCCCGCGCACCGCCTCGACAAACGCGCGGATCCGGTCGGGATCCTTCCGCCCCGGGGCGGTTTCCAGGCCGCTGGAGGCGTCCACGCCCCATGGCCGCACACGCCGGATCGCCTCGGCCACGTTGTCGGCCGAAAGGCCGCCCGAAAGGATGAGCGGCCGAAAACCTTCAAGGGCCAGCCGGGCGGCCAAGTCCCAATCGGCCGGCCGCCCGGTACCGCCCTTTGGCCCTCCAGTTACTTTCGCGTCCACCAGATACGCGTCGGGTTCCCGGCCGAGTCGCCGGCAGGTCTCCCGCCAGACGTGCGCCCGTTGCACATCCTTCTCATCCCCGATCCGCAGCGCCTTGACGACCTTCAGGGGCGCCAGTTCGCCGACCGCTTCGGGCGGCTCGTCGCCGTGCAACTGGGCGGCATCGAGGCCCACCCGCTCCGCGATTTCGCAGATGGCCGACGGCGATTCGTCCACGAAGACGCCGACCGGCGCGACCCACGGCGGCAAGGCCCGGACGATCTCGGCCGCCTCGTCCGGCGACACCTGCCGGGGACTGTCGGCAAAGACCAGGCCGATGGCATCGGCGCCGGCGTCGGCGGCCGCCACAGCCCACTCCGGCCGCGTGATGCCGCAGATTTTCACCCGTACCCGCACGCCTTGGGCCCGCCTCTGAGGGGTTGTGCCTCCGGCCTCGTCGCCGAAGCGGCATAGGGTAGGGGCGCGCCAGGCCGAAGTCAACCGCTTTTCACCCGAAGAAGTGTCCCGGCAGGCAATGCCCGGAGCGCCCGTCGCCGTTCGAGCCGCGAGCCTAAGGCGCCGCCCTGAGCGCAGCCGAAGGGTCGCGGTCACGTTCCCAATCGTCGAGGTTCAACTTACGCACGCCGGCGATTGTGGATAACTTTTTAGAGGAGGTTTTGGGGGTGATTTTTGGGCGATTTTTGGGAGGCCACCGGCCCTGGCGCTAGCGCCGGGGGGGTTTTTTCGGCGGACGGGGTGCCTTTGGTAAGATGGGCTAGCGGAAATTTTGACTTTTTTAGGGGCTTTTTCGCGTTTTTGGTGCGGTTTTTACCGGTTTTTGTGCCCAATTTCGCACTTTTTCCATCCATGCCATGTGCATACCTTTATGTTAATAACTTTTTTCCCGTGTCTTTGGCATGGGAATTGCACAGCCTTCACCGCAGAGCGGCTGTGTTCGGAGTCAAGCGTTTTTGACGAGTTGCGGATGCCATAGGGTATTGTTCCTGACCATGGTGTTAAGGGTGACGAGCAGTTTACGCATGCAGGCCGTGATGACCAC
>JBAUDW010000103.1:0-4682 GCA_049678285.1 Phycisphaerae bacterium | reverse complement strand
GTCGTGCGGCGCCGCGCCGGCGGGCACGGCGGCCCCGGGAAGCGCCCGACCGGCGACTTGGCCGACCACGTAGAGCACGCCCACCATCGCGTACAGAATCAGGCGCGCCAACAAAAGGAATGACACGAACTCCGGCTGCGGGTAGCCCAGATAGCCGAACAGCGCCACGGACGTGAACTCGCTCAGCCCCACGCCGCCCGGAATGGGTGACAGAAACATCGCCGCCGCCCCCACCACCATCACCGCGAAGACGACGAGGAAAGTGATCTCCTTCTCGCCCGGCGGGACCACGGCGGACACCAGCAGCCAGTTGGCCAGGATCATCATCAGCCAGATGGCGGCCAGAAGGAGGCTGACGAGGAGCACGGGGGCGGGGCGGAGGATCCGCTCGTTGGCGTCGTAAAACTGTTCGAGGCCGTGGGCGTGCTTTTCCTCGAGGCGCAGGAGCCAGGCGACGGGGGCCAATCGGCGAAATGGCGCCAGACATGCCCGTACAAGGCCCACCAAGCCGGCCGTCAGACGCCGCCGGCTCAAAATCACCGCCGCGACGACAAAGGCCGCCAGGATCACGAGGAGGATCCAGAGTCGGCCGCTCCGCGTTGGGTCGCCGCGGAAAATCATCCAGGCCGCCAGGGCGGCCGCAAAGACGGTCCAGAGGCTCTCGAGCACCCGGTTGACCAGAGCGACGCCGGTCAATTGCCCTCCGCCGCGCATCAGCATAGGCACGACGAGTTCCCCCGCCCGCCCCGGCGTGAAGGTGCCGACCAGGTAGAGCGTCGAGAAGAGGCGCAGCGATTGCCGCGCGTCCACCGGTGCCCCCGCCAGACGCGACATCAGGTGCCACTTGATGAAGAAACCGACGAGCGTAGCCGCGAAGAGGCCCACGGCGCCGGCGAGCAGGCCTGGATGGGCGAAGGCGTCAAGCATGGCGGCGGCGGCCTTGGCGGGGTCCGCCCGCCACACGACCCAGGCCAGGAGCGCCAAGCCGACCAGAAGCCACAGGATTCGCCAGCGATTGCGTTTCACTCGGGCCGCTTCCCTTCGCCTCGAGGCTCGCCGCGGAAACGGACGACCCGCGCCGGAACGCCGACAGCGACGCCGCGGTCGGGAATGTCCCGGTCGGCCACGGCGCCGGCGCCGAGGACGGCCTGGTCGCCGACTTGCACGCCCCGCCGGACCGTGGCGCCGGCGCCGAACCAGACGTCGCGTCCGATGCGGATGGGATCGGCGGCCAAGGGGCCGCCCTCCGGGGCGGCATCCGCCGCGTCAAAGTCCTCGATGTGCACGTGCGGGGCGATGATGGTGTCGCGGGCGATGCAGATCTCGGCGGCGCTCAGGACGGTCCCGTATTCGCCGATGTAAACGCGGTCCTCCAGGGTGATGCGCCCGCCGGGGCGCGTGGAGAGGACGACGCCGCGCTGGAGCCGCACGCCGTCGCCCAGGACGATGGGCCGGCCGCGCCCGCACTCCAGCCGAACGCCCGGCGCGATGGAGCATCGCCGGCCGATGCGCCCGCCGCGCCAGGCGAGCGCCAGGCGCCGGCGCGCGACGCGCGCGAGATTCAGCATCTTGCCGATCCACTCCAGGCCCACGGCGGCGCCTTTCCCAGGCGACTAAGCGGTATCAGGTATATCTTGTCAACTTGCTGCGCGGCGGGTCGGAGTTTACCCGCCGAGGCGGGCACCCGCCGCGAAGGCACGCCCCCAAGCGCGGTGGTTGCGGAGGACCACCGCGCAAAACTTAGGTGATGCCTCTCAGACGCTCTTTCAAAACGACTGCGACCCCTCACCCCACCCCTCTCCCACAAGGGGAGAGGGGGATATGAAACAGCCTCTATCGCTCGCGAATAATCTTGGCGGGGACGCCGGCCGCGAGGACCATGGGCGGCAGGTCCTTGGTGACGACCGCCCCTGCCGCCACCACCGTCCCGTGCCCGATGTGAACGCCGGGCAGCAGGATCGCCCGGTACCCGATCCAGCAATCGTCCTCGATAGTGATGTCGTCGGTGCGGATGCCCTGGGAGAGGATGGGGGCGTCGCGATTGTCGAACACGTGGTTGCCGGTGACGGCGGCGGCCTGGCGCGTGAAGAGGACGTTTCGTCCGATGCGGATGGTGCTGCGGTGGTGGCAGAAGAGGTCGCAGCCGGTGTAGATGATGGCGCCGTCGCCGATCTCGATCCGCCCGTTCCCGCCGAGCGTGTCAATGGTGGCCCGCCCGATGAAGCACCGCCGCCCGACCTTGACGTTCCAGTCAATCGAGGCGAGGGGGTGAATGAGCGAGCCGGTGCGAAGCGCGAGGTACGTGTTGACGAACGGGCGGAAGAGGAGGAACGTCCGCAGGCCACGCTTCAGCGTCTCCCAGAAGACGTGGATGCGGACGCGGCTGAACTGTTCTTGCGGCGTTTCGGGCATCGGCGGCGTCCTCCGCGGTCTCCAGGAAGGTATCGGAAGGCGGGCGCGGCGTCAAGCCTGTGGGCGGGCGGCGGGCGCAGCGCTGCACGGAAAGCAGGTTGACACCCCCGTCGGCCGAAAATTGCTTGAGCAGCACGCGGGCGCGACGTATAATCCCCCCCGCCATTGCGAGGGAAGCCGCATGTTGGCTCCACTGTTCAGACTTGTATATTTCCGGGCGGTAGTGCCTCTGCGCCGTTGGTTTTGGCAACAGTTCTTGAAGTCAGCGGGCGGGACGCTGGGAGAAGGCGCCGTTCTCTACGAGGGAGTTCGGATTATTCAGGGCCATCCGGACTCGATCCATATCGGACGCGGCGTGCGATTGTTGCGCAACGTGACGCTGAACACCCTTCCGCCCAAGGGGCGGCTGATCATTGGAAACAATGTTCACATCGGCGAGGGGACGATGGTGACCAGCCACGAGCGTCTCGAGATTCAGGACGACGTGGTCATCGGCCCTTACAATGTGATTGTGGACGTGGACCATGTGTGCAAGGACCGAGGGCTTCCGATATCAAGGCAGGGCCTCCTCGCCAATCCGATCTGCATCAAGGAGGGGGCCTGGATCGCCTCCCATTGCAGTATTCTAAAGGGAACGACCATTGGCCGGAACGCCGTGGTTGGTGCCGGTTCGGTGGTGACGCGTGACGTCCCCGACTATACGGTGGTGGCTGGCTCTCCAGCCCGCGTTCTCCACGTGTGGGGCGAACCGGTGTCTCATGAGGACGACGCGAAGGAGATCGGCCGCTGAGTCCTGCCGATCGCAATTGGCTGATGCTTGACCGAGTTGGCGTCCGAGAGAGAGGCCGTCCGCTTTGGGCGCGGCTGGCTGCGCCGGATTTGCATATCGCCGGGAGTGCTGGCACTGCTTTGCGGCCCCAACAACCCGGCAGAGGGTGTGGATGAAGAGACTGCTATTTGTGATCGCCATGGACCCCGACTTGGAGTTGGACCTGCGGCAGCCGTCGCTGGGGGTCCAGTACTTGGCGAGCGTGATCCATCGCGAGCGCCCCGGACGGTACGATATCCGGTATTTCACGCACCGCATCCGGCGCGCGCTGGACGAGTACAAGCCGGACCTGGTGGCCATCAGTTCGTGCAGCGCCTATTTCGGTCTGGCGCGGCGCTACGCGCAATTGGCCAAGCAGCGCGGCATTCCGACGATCGTCGGCGGCATCCACGTTTCGATGCTTCCCGGGTCGCTGTACCCGGAGATGAACGTCGCGGCGCTGGGCGAGGGCGAGCGGACGATTATTCGGCTCCTGGACCTGTGGGAGGAGACGGGCTCGTTTCCACACGACCGGCTGCGCGGGATCCCGGGCGTCGCGTTTCGCGAGGCCGACGGGTCGGTCTTCCAGACCGAGCCGGTGACGCACATTCAGCCGCTCGACGAGATTCCGTTTCCTGACCGGGGGCTGGCGCCGGTGCACCGGCATGCGTACATGTTCACGTCGCGGGGATGCCCGTACCGGTGTGCCTTCTGCGCCTCGACGCGATACTGGCCGGGCAAGGTCCGCTTTTTCTCGGCCGAGTACGTCGTCGCGGAGATCGAGGACCTCCTCAACCGCTACGGCGTGTCGCTGATCTCGTTCTACGACGACCTTTTCTGCGCGAATGTGCCGCGGCTGAAGGAGATCGCGCGGCTGCTGGAGGAGCGGCACCTCGTGGGGCGCGTCAAGTTCACCTGCAACGCCCGCGCCAACATCGTCAGCGAGGAAATGGCTGAGGTCCTCAAGGCCATGGGCGTTGCCAGCGTGAACATGGGCCTGGAGTCGGGTTGCGAGGAGACGTTGGCGTTCCTGAAGGACCGGGTGACGGTCGAAGAGAACCGGGAGGCGATCGAGATCCTGCATCGCCACGGGTTCTTCGTCTCGGGTTCGTTCATCATCGGCTCGCCCCACGAAACCGAGGCCCAGATGATGGAGACATACCGGTTCCTGAAAGAGTCGCCGCTCGCCATTACGGACATTTACGTGCTGATTCCGTATCCGGGCACGCCGGTGTGGGACTACGCCTTGCAGCGAGGGCTTGTGGCGACGGACATGGACTGGAGCCGGTTGACGTACGTGGGAGGGATCAATCCGAAGACGCTTATCAATCTGTCGGAGCACGTGTCGGCGGAGCGGATGTGCCGGATTCATCGGAAGTTTCTGCGCCTTGGGTACCGCAAGATTCTGACGAGCATTCCCTTTCATCCCTACCGCATAGACCTTTTACGCACGGGCGTGCGG
>JBAUDW010000102.1:0-34040 GCA_049678285.1 Phycisphaerae bacterium | reverse complement strand
GGCGACGACGCTCGAATCCACCCCGCCCGACAGGCCCAGGACGACATCCCTAAAGCCGCACTTGCGAACGTAGTCGCGCAGGCCGAGAACGAGCGCTTGGCGAACAGCAACGATGTCCGGCATCGGCGCCGGCTCGGGGGAGAGGCGCTTGGCGCCGGGAATCTCGACGAGCGCCAGGCCCTCCTCGAACGCCGCCAGTTGCGCGACCAGCGCGCCCGAGGCATCCATGGCGAAACTCGCGCCGTCGAAAACCAGTTCGTCGTTGCCGCCCACCTGATTGACGCACACGACCGGGCGGCGGTACTTGCGGGCTTGCGTCCGCACCAGGTCCCCGCGTTGGGCGAACTTGCGGATCTCGAACGGCGAGGCGGACATGTTGACGAGCAGATCGGCCCCCGCCTGTACGAGTTCGGCAATGGGGTTCCCGTGGTAGGAACGGGACGCGGGCTCGGCCGCCGTCTCCTGCGTCCAGATGTCCTCGCAGATCGAGAGGCCGAGTTTCATGCCGGCGAATTCGACGACGTGGGCTCCCCTCCCCGGCTCGAAGTACCGGAGTTCATCGAAGACGTCGTACATCGGCAGAAGGGCCTTGTGCTTCTTGGCGAGGACGCGCCCCTCGGCGACGAGGGCGGCGGCATTGTGAAGCGGCAGGCCGTGCGTCCCGACGGGGCGGTCCACGAATCCCACGAGGAGGCCCGCCCGTCCGACCTCGCCCACGAGCCGCTCAAACGCCGCCAGGTTGTCCGCCACGAAACGCGGCTTCAGGAGGAGGTCCCGCGGCGGGTAGCCGACGAGCGAGAGTTCGGGCGTGACGACGAGGTCCGCCCCCATGGCGGCGGCCTTCGAGTAGGCGTCGAGGATGCGTCGGCGGTTGCCTTCGATGTCGCCGACCGTCGGATTCAGTTGCGCCAGGGCAATCTTCATGCCCGTAGGTTAAAAGGCCGGGGGGGCCGATGCCACTGAAAACCCCGGGCGGGATTTACGGCAGGAACCCTTGCCCGCACACCGACGGGCTGTTAGGATGCGCCTCCGGCGCGGTGCTCGGCCCTCGGCGGAAGGAGGCGACGCAATGTCCTCGCAAACACCGCTCAAGCGATACGATGGGAACCCGATCATTCGGCCGGAGGACGTGCCGGGCGGATGCCACTCCGTCTTCAACAGCGCCGTCGTGCGGTTCGGCGGCGGCTACGCGGGCGTCTTCCGCGTGGAGGGGCGGGACCTCTTGAGCCGGCTGCACCGCGGACGAAGCGCCGACGGAATCGCGTGGAAGATCGAGGCCGATCCGATCCGATTCGAATGCGACGAACCCGATTTCGCCCCGCTCGAGCACACCTACGACCCGCGCGTGACACGGCTTGAGGACCGATACTACATCACCTACGCGAACCAGGACGCGGCCCACGGCTCGCGGATCGGCCTGGCGGTGACGGAGGATTTCGAAACCTTCCGTCAGATCGGAAACCTCTCGCCGCCGAACAACCGGAACGCCGTCCTCTTCCCCGAGCGTATCGGTGGCGCGTATGCACGGCTGGATCGGCCATTCGCTGCCGGCGGCGCGCCCGCCGAAATCTGGTACGCCGAGAGCCCCGACCTCATCCATTGGGGAAGGTTCCGCTTCTGTATGGGGCCCCGAGCCGGTTGGGCCGAGTATAAGGTCGGCGCCGGCCCGCCGCCCATCCGGACGGAGGAAGGTTGGCTGCTCATCTACCACGGCATCCGCCGAACCTATCGCGGCGACGTGTACTGCGCGGGGGCGGCCCTGCTGGACCTGGAGGAGCCCTGGAAAGTCGTCGCCCGGCCGGCGGAGTACGTCCTGGCGCCATCGGAACCCTACGAGCGCGCGGGCGACGTGCCGAACGTCGTCTTTCCGTGCGCCGCGGTGGTAGAGCCGGACGGTGAGGTCAAGGTCTACTACGGTGCGGCGGACTCCTGTGTCGCCCTGGCGACGGGGCAACTCGCGGACCTCGTGGCCTTCTGCCTGGGGCAAGGTTGAGCGGACCGAAGAGGCAACTTGCCCCGCATCGCGGTCCTCCGCGTCACCGCCCAAGTCACCATTTCACGCCGGGAATAGTCCGATTTCCGGGCTGAATTTCATTGCCAAGAAAGGCCGTTTCCGGTAATCTGGTTGGAGATTCCGCAGGCGGCCGAGCAGCCGCGTAACCTGTTGCAGCCAAAGGGGTTACGAAGGCCCCTTGCCGCGTCAAAGGAGCCGTGAGTTGACCCGACTCAACCAGCAGGAAAACATCGAAGAATTGCTCATCGAAGAAGAAATGAAGGACGCGTACATGACGTACGCGATGAGCGTCATCGTCAGCCGCGCCCTGCCCGACGTCCGTGACGGCCTGAAGCCCAGCCAGCGGCGGATTCTGGTGGCGATGAACGACCTGGGGCTCGGGCCCCGCAGCCATTACCGCAAGTGCGCGAAGATCGCGGGCGACACGTCCGGCAACTACCATCCGCACGGCGAGCAGGTGGTTTACCCGACGCTGGTGCGGATGGCCCAGCCCTGGGCCGAACGCTACCCCCTGGTGGACGGCCAAGGGAACTTCGGCTCAATCGACGGCGACCCGCCCGCCGCTATGCGGTACACCGAAGCGCGGATGAGCGCGCTGGCGATCACGATGCTCGAGGACCTCGACAAGGACACGGCCGACTTCCAGCCGAACTACGACGAGACGCGCGAGGAACCGACCGTCCTGCCGGGCAAAGTGCCGAACCTCCTGATCAACGGTTCGAGCGGCATCGCGGTGGGCATGGCGACGAGCATCCCGCCGCACAACCTCGTCGAGATCTGCGACGCCATCATCGCCACCATCGACAAGCCCGACATCGCGGTCAAGGACCTGATGAAGATCGTCCAGGGCCCCGACTTCCCGACGGGCGGCCTCATCTGCGGGCGCCAGGGGATCGTCGACGGCTACACGACCGGCCGCGGAACCATCACCGTCCGGGCTCGTGCCCACACGGAGGCGACGCGCGGCGGCAAGACGAACATCATCGTCACGGAAATCCCCTACGGGACGATCAAGACGCGCATCATCGAGCGAATCGCCGAGTGCGTCAAGGACGGTGTGATCGAAGGCATCGCCGATATCCGCGACGAATCCGACCGGGAGGGGATGCGGCTGGTGATCGAACTGAAGCGCGGCGAAGGCGAGACCATCGTCCTCAACAAACTCTACCGCCACACGCCGCTCCAGTCGTCCATCTCGATCATCAACATCGCGCTCGATAAGGGCCGACCCAAGACGATGGACCTCAAGGCGATACTGGTGGCCTACAAGAACCACCGCATCGAGGTCCTCCGCCGGCGGACCGTCTTCCTTCTGAAAAAAGCGCGGGCGAGGGAACACATTCTCTTCGGCCTCCTGTACGCCGTCGCCAACATCGATGAAGTGATCGAGATCATCAAGAAGAGCCCGAACGTTCCGACGGCCCGCGAACGCCTCATGAAGCAGGCGTGGCGGTTCCGCCTGACGAACCTGCCCGGCAAGAAGAGTGACAAGGCCAACAAACTCCTCCTGGAGGCGACGAAGGACGCCGTTAACCTCTCGGGCGCCCAGGCCGACGCCATCCTTGCCCTGCGTCTGCAGCAACTGACGGGCCTGGAGGTCGAGAAACTGCGGGACGAGTGGGTCGAGGTCCGCGAGAAGATCGAGGAGTACGAGTCGATCCTGCGGGAGGAGCGGCTCGTGCTGAACATCATCGCCGAGGACCTCTACGAGATGAAGGAGAAGTTCGGCGACGCGCGGCGAACCGAAATCACCGGCGAGGTCGGCGATTTCCAGATCGAGGACCTGATTGCCGAGGAGAACTGCGTCGTCACCATCAGCCACGAGGGTTACATCAAGCGGATGCCCCTGACGAGTTACCGCCGCCAGGGCCGCGGCGGCAAGGGCATCATCGGCTCGACGGCCAAGGAAGGCGACTTCATCGAGCACATGTTCGTCGCCTCCACGCACGACTACATTCTGTTCTTCACGAATGTCGGCCACTGCTACTGGCAGCGCGTGTACGACATCCCGCAGATGTCGCGCCAGTCGAAGGGCCGCGCGATCATCAACCTCCTTCAGATGCGCTCCAAGGAAGTGATCGCGTCGTTCATTCCCGTCCGCGAGTTCGACGAGAAACGCAGCCTCGTCTTCGCCACCGCCCACGGGACCGTCAAGAAGACCGCGCTGGAGGCCTTCAGCCATCCGCGCAAAGGCGGCATCATCGCCATGGGCCTCGCCCAGGGCGACACCCTCATCGACGTCGCCCTCTCGCATCCCAGTGACGAGATCGTTCTCGGCACGCGCGACGGCCTGGCCATCCGCTTCAAGGAAACCGACGCCCGCGGCATGGGCCGGACGGCCCGGGGCGTCCGCGGCGTGAGCCTGCGAAAGGGCGACGAGGTCGTCGGCATGACCATCGTCGACAAGAGCGCCACCCTGCTGACGGTCTGCGAGAACGGCTACGGAAAGCGGACCGAGTTCTCGGAGTACCGGACACAGAGGCGCGGCGGCAAGGGCCTCATCAACATCCGCACGACCGAACGCAACGGCAAGGTCGTCGCCATGATGACCGTCCGCGACGGCGACGAACTGATGCTCATCACAAAGCAGGGCCAGATCGTCCGGATCGGCGTCGACGCCGAGAGCATTCGCCCCATCGGCCGGGCGACCCAGGGCGTCCGCGCCATCCGCCTCGGCGAAGGCGACAAACTCGTCGCCGTCGCCCGCGTCGCCCGGGAAGAGGAAGAGGCCAAGTAACCGCCGCCTGCGACGTGTGTCACCCCGCCCGGCCTTCAGCGTTCGATCCGGTGGCCCCGCGCGCGCAGGACCCCGCGATCGATCTGGACTGCGTCCAGGGCGATGCCGAGTTTTTTGCCCGCCAAGGCCACCGGTTTCCCTTCGAGCGCATCCACCACGCCGTGCCAGAGCGCCAGCGCCGGATCCTCGGGCCGGTCGGCCTCGAGCCGATCGACGTGCTGCTTGAGCGCCCGGGCGAGGTGATCCGCCAAGCGGCTCGGCAGCGGAAGGTACCCCGCCTGCACGCCGGCCGTCTCGACCCGGAGCCGACCGTCCGACGTGGGCGCTACCACAAGATGTTGCGACAGAACGAGTGATCCGAGGCCCTTGCCCACGCGCGTTGCGAGGATCAGGCGGCCCGGCTCAAAGCCGACGCGCAGCGCCTCGAGCGCCGGGGGCAGTCCCGGCGCGCCGGGACCTCTCGCCCGAGTCTCCTCGAGGAACTTCGCCAGGCGGGCGTTAACCATCTCTTCGGTGATGACGAGGTCCAGGGGCGTGCCGCCGCTCTTGTCCAGCAGGACGTTCCCCACCCCGTTCACCACGCGCTCGTTGAAGAGGTCCTTGGCGGGATGGTCGGCGCCGATGGGCTCGGTCCGGGCATAGAACACCGGCGTCGCCAGGACAAGCCAGGCGCCAACCACGGCAACGACCGCCAGGCCGGCGCCGACGAGGCCTGCGATCCGCTTGGCCGGCAAGGTCGGCATCCTAGAATCCATTCGTCGCACGGGGTTCGCTCTCAAGATGCCAGGGGCCGCGGAATCGGTCAAGCCTTTTCGATTGACCTGCCGGTACGCCGATCTAAAATAGCGAGTGGGGCGCGGAAGCTTTTGGAGAGGAGGCGGGCGTGAGCGACGCCGATGCCCTCGAAGCCGTCCAGAAACTCCTCGGTCGCCGATTCAAGAACCGCGACCTCCTGGAGAGCGCGCTGACGCACGCCAGCATCGCCCACTCGCGGCTGGCGTCGAACGAGCGGCTGGAGTTCCTCGGCGACGCGGTCCTCGGGCTCGTCATCTGCGAGGAACTTTACAACCGCTTCCCCGATTATCTCGAAGGCGAAATGACGTGCATCAAGAGCGTCGTCGTCAGCCGCGACGCCTGCGCCCGCGTCGCCAATGACATCGGCCTGATGGAACACGTGAGCCTCGGCAAGGGGATCACGGGCGCGGCCCAGTTGCCGACCAGCCTGGCGGCGTGCGCCTACGAAGCCTGCGTCGGCGCGCTCTACCTGGACGGCGGGCCAAGGGCGGCCCGCAAGTTCATCCTGAAGCACATGGCCGACGAGATCGACCGCGTCGTCGCCGGGGAGCACGCGCTCAACTACAAGGCCCTCCTTCAGCAGCACGCGCAGCGCGACCTCAGCGCGACGCCCCATTACGAAGTCCTCGACGAGAAAGGGCCCGACCACGCCAAGGCTTTCGAGATCGCGGTCGTCATCTACGGGCGCCGGTATCCCAGCGCATGGGGACCCAGCAAGAAGGCGGCCGAACAGCGGGCCGCCATGGAAGCCCTTCGCGTCCTCGGCGAATTGGAAGCCGAAACGACCCCCGTCGGGCCGGACGCCGACCTGCCCGCCGACGACGAGCAGGAAAAGGACTAGGCGCCGCCGGGTTCCTCTTCGCCCTCTTCTCCCGGACGTTCCGGCCGAGGGGAGAGCCCCCCATCCAGCGACCCCTTGATCTCGCCTTCCGTTGCGCGGCGGTCTCCGCCTCGCCGGTAGGCCCCCTTGCCCTTCTTCGGGCTCTCGACGCGCTCCTGCTGACCCGGTTGCCACTGCTTCCGGGGAAATCGCGGCTTGTCCCGCTTGCGGCGCCCCGCCATGGTCAGTACTCGATCCTCACCGCTTGCCGCGCCACCCTCCGGACCTTGTGCGGCTGGACGTGAACGCCCAGCCCGGGCCCGCTCAGGGCGCGGACGAAACCGCCGTAACCGAATGAAAGCCGCTCGCGCGTCACGTCGGACCTGAGTAGGAACCGGCCGTAGGATCCTTCCGCAAATCGGACGCGCTGACCGGCGAGTTCGAGGAAAATCCGCCCCGCCGCCGTCAGGATCCCCGTCTCGCCGACCATGCATCCGAGTTGAAAGTCCAGGCCGGAGCGGTGGGCAAGGTCCGCCAGGCGAAGGCTCTGCACCAGGCCCCCGTTCTTCGAAACGCGGATGTTGAAGAGGTCCACCTGCCCGCCCGTGATGAGGCGTTCGGCCTGCTCGAGCGTCACGAGCGATTCGTCGAGCATGATCGGGACGCACGTCCGGCGCCGAAGTTCGGCCAGCGCCTCCTCGCTGCCCTTCGCGAGCGGCTGCTCGACCGCGAGAACTCCCCAGCGGTGGAGCGACTCGCTTCGCCGGACGGCCTCCTCGAGGTCCCAGGCGCCGTTGGCGTCGACGCGCAGCGTTCGCCGCGTCGGCCCACGGCGGCGGGCCATGCCCCTGCCCAACTGGCGATGGCATTCGGCCAGGTTCGCCTCGTCGCGGTCGGCGTCGCGGCCGACCTTCAGTTTGTAGTCGCGGAACGCCAGCAGCCGCATCACCCGCAGGTTCCGGCGGATCTTTTCGACCGGCCCGGCCGAGAGAATCGCGCTCACGCGACGAAGCAGACGATAGGGTTTCAGGTCCATCTGGGCGGCGAGCATGTCGGCCACGCGCGCCCGCCGCGACCAGCCCACTGCATCGAGCCACGCCAGTTCCACCGCGCACCAGGCCGCGTTGTGCACAACCCCGTCGTCGGAGACGGGCGGTTCGGCGAGCGGCGCGTCGCGGGTCAAACGGTCGGCGTACACGGAGCGGATGATCTCGACGGCCGAGGCCAGCGTCTCGCCCGTCACATAACCGCGCGGAATGCCTTCGCCCCATCCGACGGACCCGTCCGCCAACTCGAGCCGCACCAGAATGCCCGTGCTCGTGTCGCGTCCCGCGGCGGCGTGCTCGAAGCGCACCCGCATCGGGATCTCGTACGTCCAGACCTCCAGGCTTTTCGGCTTGTGCCGCATGACCGCTCCGCTTTCCTCTCCCTCTGATTATCGGGCGCGGCGGGGAGCGGGTCAACCAACCGCTGGCTCGTGTGGCACGGCCGGTCTTGCCCGGCCGTGCGCAAAGGGCTCGGAAAAAGCACTGGCGGGCAAGCCGCCAGTGCCACCCGAACGGTCGCGCGTTTTGTAGTTGCAATCGCCCCAGGCCGCTGGTATGAGCGCGCCGGGAGACCGCCGCGTGATTCCCTTGCGCCTCGAGCACGTGACGAAGCGGTTCGGCCCGTTCGTGGCCGTCGACGGCGTGTCGCTCGCCGTCGAGCCGGGAGAACTTTTTTTCCTCCTCAGGCCCTCGGGCTGCGGCAAGACGACGCTCCTTCGCGTCATTGCTGGTTTCTATCCGCCCGACTCGGGACGCGTCTATTTCGGCGACCGCGACGTTACGGACCTCCCGCCCCATCGGCGCCGCTGCGGCAGGGTGTTTCAGAACTACGCCCTCTGGCCGCACATGACCGTCCGGGACAACGTGGCGTTCGGCCTTTCGGTGCAAGGCGTGCGGCGCGACGAACCTTCTGGAAGGCACGGTCCGCGCGCGGAGCGGCGACGCGGTCATTGTCGCGGCGCCGTTCGGTGCGGTCCGGGTCGCGCGGGCGCCGCGGGCGTTTTTCCCCGGCGTGCCGGTCGTCCTGAGCGTTCGGCCGGAGGCGGTGCGGCTCCTGGCGGCCGAAGGCGAGGCGCCGGCGGAGAACGTCTTCGCGGTCACGGTGCTGGCGCGAACGTTCCAGGGCGAGACGGAGCAGGCGCGGGTGCACCTGGGGCGATATGAAATTCTTGTGTCGGATCGCCCGACGGACCTTCCGCCCGCTAGGCCGGGCGAGCCGGCCCGCGTCCACCTCGCGCCGGAGGCGATCCGTATCTTCGTCCGCGAAATTGCCGCCATCCGGGCCGCAGGCGCAAAAACGGCAGGAGAATGAGCGTGAAGCACCTCGTCGGGCTGGGGTTGGTCGTGTCGGTCATCGGCCTAGTCGGATGCGGCGGCGAGGAACCCGCGTCCGGCGCGGACTCGCTGGTGATTTACTCGCCGCACAGCGACGAAATCCGCGCGGAGTTCGAGACGGCCTTCAAGGACTGGTACCGCCGCCAGACCGGCCGCGAGGTGGAAGTTTCCTGGCCCGACGTCGGCGGGACCAGCCTGATGCTCAAGCGCCTCCAGGACAAGTTCCTCAGCGGCCGCGACGACGTGGACCTGGCGTTCGGCGGCGGCGCGATCTACGAGCGGATGAAGCAACTGGGGTTCCTCGAACCTTATCGCCTGCCGGACGACGTTCTGGCGGCCATTCCGAAAACGGCGGCCGACCAACCGCTTTACGATCCGGAGTTCTGCTGGTACGGGGCGGCCATTTCGACGTTCGGCCTGATCTACAACAAGCAGATCATCCAAGATCGCGGCCTGCCAATGCCCGAGACGTGGGAAGCGATGGCCGACCCGAAATACTTCGGCCTAGTGGGAGCAGGCGACCCGGCCAAGAGCGGCAGCGTCCGCAAGGCCTACGAGATCATCCTCCAGGCCTACGGGTACGAGAAAGGGATGGCGATCCTGGTACGGATGGCGGCCAACGCGCGGGAGTTTTTCGCGAGCGCCTCGGACATCCCGCGCGCCTGCGCCCAGGGGGAGATTGCGGTCGGCCCGTGCATTGATTTTTACGCCCAGCGCCAGAGGCTCTCGGAGGGCGGCGAGTCCATCGGCTTCGTCACTCCCAAGGGGCTCACGGTCGTCAACTGCGACCCGATCGGCATCCTGAAGGGCGCGCCGAATCGCCACGTGGCCGAAAGGTTCGTCGAGTTCGTCATGCGCCCCGAAGGCCAGCGCCTGTGGATGCTTCCTCCGGGCGCGCCGGGCGGACCGAAGAAGTATGCGCTCGAGCGTCTGGCGGTCCTGCCGAGCCTTTACGGGCCCAATGCAGGAACTCGGCCGGCGATGAACCCGTTCGAGTTGCCGCCCGCCGACTTTTACGATGCCGCAAAAGAGGATGCGCGGCTGGCGATCCTGCCGGATTACCTGCGCGTCGCGCTCGTCGAGAACCACGAGCCGCTCCGCAAGGCCTGGCAGACCCTGATAGCCGCCGGCATGCCTCAGCCGCACGCCCCGGCCCTCGTTCAGCCGCTCCTCTCCGAGGAGGAAATGGCCCGGCTGGGGCGGGAGGTGTGGACGCCGGGCATCGCCCTCGAGGGCGCGACGCCCGAGGAACAAGCGGAAGCCCAGCGCAAGGAAGAAGCGCGCCAGCGACGCAAGAGCGACCTGGAAACCGGGTGGAGTGACCAACTCCGGCAGCGATACGAGAAGATCTCGCACTTAGCCTCTGGCGTGCCCCAGACCGCCGACTGAATAGCGAGCGGCCACGGATGCGGCCGGCGCCATCCTCGTCTTCTCCATGTCGATGCTGGAAGTCTCCGATAGTTTGATCCTCGCTCAGGACGACGCGTTCAACCCCGTCACGCGGACCATCTACCGCATCTACTCGAGCGAGTACGCCGTCACGGGCGAGGCGATGGCGAGCGCGCTGGGCGTCTGGGCGATGGTCTTCCTGGCGGCGACGCTCGTGGGCGCGACGATTCTGATGGGAAAACGCCTGGGGGCAATCTTCCGGGCCTAACGCCGTTTTCAGAAAGGCAACGTCGGGTTGCAGGGGTGCCACGGACTGCTTGCAGTCCGTGTTGCTCATTTTATGCCCACGGATTGACAAGCAATCCGTGGCACCCAAAACTCACAGGACCTTTCTGGAAACGGTACGAGCCTCGGCGGGACTAAGGACGACGGGGTGGAGGTGTTCGGCGCGGTCGCTCACGCGCATCGAACAATCCGTTCGCACCGGAGGCAACCGGCACAGGCTCGGCGACCAGGGGCCAGGTGCCGGCCTCCTGGGCGGCGGAAATCGCCGCCTCCGCGACCCGCGCGTCGAACTGGCTGCCCGCCCCGAGCCGTAAGTGTTCCAGCGCCTCTTCGAGGGAGTACGGCTCGCGATAGGGCCGCGGGCTCGTCATCGCGTCGAGGGCATCGGCGACAGCCAGGATCCGGGACTCCAGCGGAATGGCTTCCCCTGTCAGTCCGTCCGGATAGCCCCGGCCGTCCACGCGCTCGTGGTGATGGCGGATGACGCTCGCCTCGCGCTGGAGGAACCGCAGTTGGCCGACGATTCTTTCGGACACGGCGGGATGCTGCCGGACGAGCGCCCAGTCCGACCGGCTGAGGGGGCCGCTCTGCGAAAGCACGTTACCGGGAATGACGTACCGCCCGACGTCGTGAAGGACGGCGGCCCGGTTCACGATTTCGATCTCGTCCGGCCGGAGGCCCATCTGCCGGCCGATAGCCGTCGCATACTCGGCCACGCGGTCGGAGTGGCCGACAAAGTAGGGATGGCGCGATTCCAGGTCCCGGATGAGTTCGGCCATCCGCTCCAGGTACACGTCGCGGTTCTGCTCGTTGATGGCCCGGACGCGCCGTTCGAGCAAGCGGACCTCGTCCGAGGCCAGGAGGGCGGACTCGCCGTCGCCTTGGACCTGGTTCCAGACGACGACGCGGTTGCCGCCCAGGCGTTTCGCGCTGTACATGGCCTCGTCGGCCATGCGCATCAGGTCGTTCACGGAGAGATTCTCGCCGGGCCTGAGGACCGTGACGCCGAAACTCCCGGTGAGCGCGACCTCGAGGTCGCCGCAAAGAGCCGGATCGGCGACGAGGCGCCCCCGAAGCACGTCCGCCACCCCCGCGCTGTCCTCCAGGGCCGTGTCCGGCAGGACGAGCAGAAACTCGTCCCCGCCGTAGCGTGCGACGATGTCGCTCGCGCGGAGACGCCCGCGCAGAAGTTTTGCAACGTGGATGAGGACAGCGTCGCCGGTCTCGTGGCCGTGCGCATCATTAATCGCCTTGAAGCGGTCGATGTCCATGAGGACGATGCCGATGGGGCTCTGGCACCGCCGGCCGCGGGCGATCTCCCGCTCCAATAGGATGTTCGCCTGCCGGCGGTTCACGAGTTCCGTAAGATAATCGGTGGTGGCGAGGCGCTTGAGTTCCGTGTTGGCCCGCTCGAGTTCCGCTTTTGCCTCTTCAAGGCTCGCCTGCATGGTACGCTGCTCGGTCACGTCGAACCCGAAGGCCACGACGTCGCATCGGCCGGTAGCCTCGTCGCGGCACATGGTAAAGGTCCAGGAGATGAGGCGAGGCTCTCCGGCCTTGGTGACGATGTAGTACTCGTGTTTTCCGACACTGCCGAACCGGCCTTCGAGGATGTCCTGGCCGACGCGCATGGCAGTCGGCCTGTCGTTGGAGGCAAGGAGGACCTCCCTGTAGGGCCGGCCGACGACCTCGTCGCGCGAGTAGCCGGTGACGAGTTCGGCGCCGCGGTTAAAGAGCGTAATAGCGCCGCCGGGCAGTGTCACGCTCAGGATGAGCACTTCGCTCGTCTCGATCATGCCGCGGATGAAATCGCGCTCGTACCGCAACTCGTTCTGGACGCGCTTCAGGGACGTGATGTCCTTGGCGATCGCCAGATAGCCTTCGCACCGCCCGTCGGAGTCCTTAAACTCCGAGATCGTCAGCAGCGCCGGGAACGTCTCCCCGTTCTTGCGCGCGAGCCGAACCTCGCCCTCGAAGCAGCCGTTCTGGTGGAGGGCTTTATGGATGCTCTCGAAAACGGCGTCGCTGCCCGGCGGGTAAAACTGTTGCACGTTCATCTTGCCGACGACTTCTTCCCGGTCCCATCCCATAATCTTGGCCGCCCCCGGCATGTAGGAGGTAACGAGTCCCTTTTCATCACAAACGGTGATGCAGTACTCCGTGGCACAGTTGAGAATGGCGCGGAGTTTCGCTTCCTGGAGCCGTGCCTGCTCGGCGTGCGAGCGCTCCGTGAAGATCATCGATTGCGCGCCCGCCTTGGCGCGACAGACCTCATACGTAATGACGAGGAAACCGACGAGAACCAGCAGGTAGCCCACCGCGCGCGACGGAATGCCGAAAGTGACGGCGAAACCCGCCGGCACATGGCTCGGATCCACGAGCCACGCCAGGCGCAGACTGTCCGCTCCAACAAGCAGCGCCAACCCGATGAGGATGGCGACATAGCCGATGCGGGAACCGCCCGCCCAGCGACGGCCCCAAATCGGAACAGCAATCAGCGCCACAACCAGAACGAGCAGACGGATGCCAACGCCATACGCTTCCGATGGGAACACACAACCTCCTCACCCATCCCACGGTCACCCATCCCACGGTCGCGCGCTTTTGAACCGTCCCAATCCCCCGTCTATCGGCAATCGCGCTACCGCGCATGAGCCAAATCCGCCAATACAGGGAAACGCTTGGTCGCAAACGAACCGATGGCTTCGAGAAGAGTTGCCGCGGTGCGAAAAAAGTCAGAGCGACGCCAGACGGACAGCGATCCGCTCCCAATGCGTGCCGCGCCAGAAAACTTTGGCACATCGTTGGCAGCGATAAAACTCGTCGCAGGAGGCGAACGAGCGCGGCGGGACTTCCGGCCGGGCGGCCTCCGGGGGAATGCGCTGCAGCCCCCCGCCGCACGCCATGCAGCGCGCCTCACGGCGCGCCAGGCCCAGCGCCGACAGAACGAAACGCAGTTGCTCGATCTTATCGCGGGCGTGCGGCACAAGAATGGCCCGCACGCGGCCGGAGCGAATCGCGCCATGCTCCACGAGGCGCGTGTCGGCCGTCAGAAGAATCCGCCCGTCCGCGAGGGCCCGGCGCACCAGTTCGGCGTCGTCGATGCCCTCGACCCAGGCGGCGTCGTAGCCGGCGGCCCGGAGCCAGCGCGCGAGGCCCCCGAACATCGCATCGCACCAGAAGGCGGGGGCGTCGGTGCCAGGAGTTTTGTCGTCGGCCATGGCATGCAGCCCTTAAAAGATGATTGAACCGCAGAGACGCCGAGAACGCAGAGAACTACAAAGATAGGGGAACGGCAGCACAGCCACGTCGTTTACGCCTCTTGTCGTAAATCACTTTGGTTGTTACTCGCGCCTCTCTCTGCGTACTCTGCGCCTCTGCGGTGGTGCCGTTACGCCCCGAACTTGGCCAGGCGCCCGGCATGGCCGAGCGCCAGCGGCATCAGGTGCGTCGAGGGCCTCAGGCCGAGGCCCCCCGCGATGCAGGCGACCTCGTCGAACCGGTCCACCGCATCCCGGCGAACCGTTTTCGCCGACAGCACCACGGGCACCGGGTGCCAGGAGTGCGCCTTCAGGGCGGTCGGCGTCGAATGGTCGGCCGTCACCATCAAGACATCGGGCCGGAGTTTCTCAAGGGGAGGAATGGCGGCGTCGGCCTCCTCGATGGCTTTGACCTTCGCCGCAAAGTCGCCGTCCTCGCCCGCCTTGTCGGTGTGCTTGAAGTGGAGGAAGAAGTAGTCGAACTCGCCCCAGTGCTCGGCGAGGCTGGCGACGTCGCGCTCAACCTCGTTGAACGCCGGCAACTCTGTCATGCCGACCAGTTTCGCCACGCCGCGATACATCGGCGTCCCAGCGACCACCGCCGCCTTCAGGCCGAAGCGTTCCGCGACGCTCGGCCAGTGGGGGCGCTTGGCGAACCCGCGGGCCAGGATGCCGTTCGCCTTCGGTTCGCCCGCCAGGACTTCGCGGGCCTGCCGGAGGACCTTCGCCGCCACCTTGGTCGTTTGCGCGCTTTCCTTCGAATCGTCGCTCGTCCGCGGCTCGAGCGGCGCCACGCCCGTCTTCTGCGGGTCGGTGTCCTCGACGCCGTCGCCCAATCCCTCGCCCCGAAGCACGAACAGCGCCCGGTGCTCTTTCACCGGCGACCAGAGGACCCGGACGCCATCCACCTCTTGGATTGCCTTGGCGAGTTTCTCCAGGACTTTCTTCGACTCGTCGGTCGGGATGCGTCCCGCGCGGCGATCGGTGATGCGCCCCTTGGCGTCGAGCGTGCAGAAGTTCAGGCGCGCTGCCACGTCGCCGTGCTGAAGGTCGAACCCGACGCCCGCCGCCTCGAGCGCCCCGCGCCCGATCCGGTACTCGACCGGGTCGTAGCCGAAGAGCGCGAGGTGCCCGGGCCCGCTGCCGGCCGTCACGCCCGGATAGACGGGCTCCAGCAGCCCGCAGCAGCCCTCTTTGACGAGGCGGTCGGCGTTGGGCGTCCGCGCGGCCTCCAGTTCGGTCTTTCCGCCGGGACCGCTCCCGATGCCTCCCAGCCCGTCCCAGACGAAAAGGACGATCTTCGAGCCGTTGTCCTGAACCAGAGCCTTGAGATCCATGCCGGCCATTGATGCCTCCCTTGTCGTTTTGCCGTCCGGTCCTTTCCCGGGCACCGCGAGAGGAGAGGATACCGGCCCGGAGAATCGGATTCAAGCCCTCCGGCTTTCAGTGGAACCTTGCGTACCCGGAGCACCTCTAATAGAATGCCAAGCGCCCGACGGCCGCCCGCCAAGAGGAGGCGCCGATGCAGATCCTCGCCCAGAGCAGAACCGTCCAGCAAGTGCCGTACTCGCACGTCGCCTACGGTGCAGCGGCTTCGGAAGCGTTGCTTCGGCAAAGCGCGCAGGTGGCTGGAGGATCCCTTTTCGGAGCACTCCTCCTTATGACAGGGCTCATAGTCATGGTCGGCGTCGGGAAAGGGCGGCGCGCAAGGGCTTCGCGCCACCAACGGGGCGAGCGGGTCGCGAAGGGCATCCTGGTGGTCTTCGGTCTGCTTGTCATGCTGGCTCTCGCCGGCTTGGCGCTCCATTTCGCGTGCGATGGGCGAGTGGCGGGCATCTCCTTCAGGCAGGCTCTCCCCCAAACGGCACTAGCCGCCCTGGTGGCGCTCAGCCTATCGCTTGCGTTCGCGGCTTTGGCGGCCAAACCCCTGAGCAGCCCTGACAGCCCCGAACCGACTGCGAGGAAATGGAAGGCAGTACTGCTGCTCTCGTGCTCTGTGCTGGTGATGGCGTCGTGGGCGCTCAGCGTGTGCCTATCCGCGCACGTTTACCAAGAGCATTCGCCCCTCGGGATTTGGGTGCGTCGCCTCCTGTGAGGCGCGCGGGCGCGAGAGGAGGACCTGATGCAAATCCTTGCCCAGAGCCGAACGATCCAGCAGGTTCCCTACGCTCACGTCGGCTACCTGGCCGCAGCATCGCTCTATCGCCAGCAGGTCCAGGAGGCATCCTTCCTGGTGTCGGTGGGACTCTTGGCGGCGACGACCGCGATGCTGGTGGGTCTGGTGACGTCGGGCGTGGGGCGATTGCGCGCCTCGCGCAGCGAGCCGTCGCGGCGCCGCCGGTGGACGATCGCCCTCATCATTTTCACAATCCTGTTTGTCGGCGCCGGAGCGGCCCTGGGCGTCGCGCAGGTCGTGGGCCACCTGGCCGTCAAAAGGTACTATGCGACCGACCACGTGCCCGCGGAACTGGAAGCCCCCGCGCCGGAGCCGCCCGAAGCCCTTCCGCCTCCGGGCACAGCCGAACCGACGCCGGGGAACTGAGCGTGGCCCGCTACGCCTGTCCGCCGCCCGACCTTGTCGAGACGCGCGCCGGGCGAACCCTTCACGTCTGGGGCGACGTGCCGTACTGGCTCGTCGCCGACAAGGAACTCACCGACGCCCTCGCCGTCCTGCAGCACGAGCAGCCCCTCCGGACCGCGGCGGAAACGCTGGCCGTCCGGAGTAAGCGGTCGGCTCGGAACGTTCTCAAGGACCTCCGGCCTATCCTGCGCTCGCTCTACAAGGCGGGGGTTCTGCGGAAGAACGGCCGCACGGCCCGGCGGCACCCGCCCCGACAGGCGCGACTCGAAGTCGTCTGCATCAACCTCACGAACCGCTGCAACCTACGGTGCATCTTCTGTTTCAACGACGCGTCCCGCACGCAGGCGGGTGATGAACTCTCGGCCGACGAGATCCTCCGGTTCCTGAAAGACCTTCGACCCTATCTTGCGCGGCGTCCGATGCTTGCGTTCATGGGCGGAGAGCCGCTCCTCGCGCGCAACCGACTGCTGGCCGTCGCACGGGGGGCGGGACGGCGATGGGAGAAACTCGTCTCGACGAACGGCCTGCTGGTGGATGACGCCTTCGCCATCGCCGCACGGACGGCAGGCCTCGAGGTCCAAGTCTCCATCGACGGCGCGCAGGCCTCGTCGCACGACCGCGTCCGCGGCAAGGAGACTTTTTCGCGGGCGACCGACGCCGTCGGCCGCCTAGCCGGCGCCGGCGTCCACACCATCATAAGCATGGTCGCCCATCGCGACAACCAGGGCGAAATCGGAGCCTACCTGGACCTGGCGCTGCGGCTCGGGGCGAGCGAGGCGCGCGTCATCCCCTTGAAGCGCGTCGGAGCCGGACGCGACGCCGGTCTCCAGATGCCGGACTTTCGCCGCATCCTTCTCGACACCGTGGCGGCCGTCCGGGAGTGGCCCGAACGCCAGCGGCTGCTCGGGCGAGACTACCTTTGCCTCCTTGCCCAGACGTGTGCCCATTCGTACCGCCGGACGACGTGCGGCACGGCATCGCAGACGATCCTTCTCGACGCGGATGGGACGGTTTACCCCTGTCAGAACCATTGCGCGCCGGAACTCGCCGCCGGCAACATCCGGCGCGAGCGGTTCCGCGACCTCTGGAAGGGCGAGGCGCTCTCTCGCCTGCGGGACATGTATCACGTGGACCGGCGGGCGGCCTGTGCCGAGTGCCCGGTGCGCTACTGGTGCATGGGCGGGTGCCGGGGCGAGGCGTACAGCGTGAGCGGACGCTTCGACGCCCCGAGCGCCACCTGCGAGATGAACCGCGACGCGATCCTGGAAGTGCTCTGGCTCCTAGCGGAGCGGCCCGACCTGGCGGGCCCTCGCCGGGGACACTACTAAAGAGAACAGGCCCGGGAGCGATTGCCCCCGGGCCTGGATCGTCCGTCGATTCAGCGTTTCCTCAAGAGGACGAACAACTGGCGGTCGCCCGCGCGGACGAGCATCGGGATGCCGCGCGCCACATCTATCCCCTTTAGGGCTTCCTTGAACTCGGCAACGTTGCGGACCTTCTTGCCGCCCACCTGGAGGATCAGCATGCCGGGCTGCAGGCCGGCCTTGGCCGCAAGCCCCGCGGGGTCCACGTCGGTGATGAAGACACCCTGCCCCTCTTCGTAGCCGTAGCGCTGGGCGGTCTCAGGCGTGAGGTCCGCGACCTGGATTCCCAAGTCTTTGATCTCGGCCGGTCCGCCACCGCGCTGGCCCCGCGCCAACTGGGGCTGGTCGCCTCGGCGTTCGATCTGGACGGAGAGGGTCTCGCGCTTCCCGCCGCGAAGGACTACCATGTCGACTTTTTTGCCCGGCTCGGTCCAGGCGACGGCCGTCCGCAGTTCGGTGACGTCCTTGACGGGCTTGCCATTGTATCCCACGATCACGTCGCCCGCTTTGACACCGGCCTTGCCGGCCGGGCCGCCTTCGAAGACCTGGCTGACGAGGACGCCCTCGGCGGACTCGAGGCCCATGGACTCGGCCATTTCCTTCGAGAGGTTCTGGATGCTGACGCCCAGCCAGCCGCGCACCACCTCGCCCTTCTCCCGGAGGCGATTCACGACGTCGCGGGCCATGTTGCTGGGGACGGCAAAGCCGATGCCCATGTATCCGCCGCTGCGGCTGGCGATGGCGGTGTTGATGCCGATGACTTCGCCGCGCAGGTTGACGAGCGGCCCACCGGAGTTGCCCGGATTGATGGCCGCATCCGTCTGGATGAAGTCCTCGTAATCGGCGATGCCGACATTGGCCCGTCCGGTGGCGCTGATGATGCCCGCCGTCACCGTCTTTTGCAGGCCCAGCGGGGCGCCGACCGCCAGCACCCAGTCGCCGACCTCCGCCTTGTCCGAATCGCCGAGCGCCGCGACGGGAAGGCCCGCGGCCTCAATCTTGATGAGGGCGATGTCCGTCGGCGGGTCGTTGCCGATCACCTTCGCGTCGAACTCCCGATCGTCCGCGAGGCGCACCGTGATCTCGTCGGCGCCGGCCACGACGTGATTGCTTGTCAGGACGTACCCGTCGGCGCTGACGACCACGCCCGACCCCAGCCCCTGCTGGCGGAACTGGCGTTTGGGCTTCGGCTGCGGTTCCTGCGGCTCAGCGCCGAAGAACCGGCGGAGAAAATCATCGCCGAAACCGAACGGCATGGCCGAGGCGTCCACCGACTGGCTCGTGCCGATCGCCACCACCGCAGGACCCACGCGCGCCGCGGCCGCACGCATCGCCTTCGAGAAGGCTTCGACGTCCGGCGGGACAGCCGGCGGCGGCTCCGTCGGCATCTCCAGCGCGAACGCCTGGGGCCGCTCGGCCGGCGGCGCCAGGCGGTCCATCAGCACGGGAACCAGGATGCCCCCCCCGGCCACGATTGCAAGGGCCACCACAAGAACCAGAAGCAATCGAACGTCTCGCATAGCCGTCTTCCTCCTCTCTCTTCCTTTGTTTTTAACGCCCTCCACCAACCGGGGGTTCTCCAATTTCCTCCGATGTCGCCAACGCCAAACCTACAGGAGGGCCGCCTAATTCAGCCGACCCTCCACGTCGCCTGCCTCGGTCTTCTCAGCCGATTCTCCACAGCAGACCGTCCAGGAGTCCGACGACCGTCTCGTGGGAGAAATCGGCCCGATGGATTCCCTGAGGCACGTTCTTCCGACCCGTCAGCGCCACCCGCTGCATTCCTTCGTACGGACCCGATTCGAACGCCTTCACGCCGCTCGCCTCGGCCTCCTCGCCGACGACGAGGATTTCCTCCAGGGCGATCTCGGCCGGGTCGGCCACGGCATCGACCACATAGAGGGCGAGGGCGTCCGGATCGTCCTTCCGCCCCTCAGCCAGGGGCACCAGCCGGCCCTCCTGGTCGAAGCCGAACAGTTCCGCTCCCGCCGTCCAGACGAACAGGAAAACCTTCGAGAGGCCCCGGATGTGGCGGCACACGTCCCGTTTCAGCGCCTCCACCTCGCGGGGGGTGATCAGCACGATCCGCACCTGCTGATCCAGCAGCGCCTCGAGCCGGCTCCAGATCGCCGCCTTCTCCGCTTGCGACGCACGGAGCAGCAAGGTAGGCAAGTCCAGAACCACCAAACGGTATAGCCTCTCCACCAGTACCTGCACACGGTCCCGGGGCACAGGCGTCTCCCTACCCCCCAACCGTCATCCATGGTATGCAAGAGGAAATGTCCGGGCAAGGCGATTCTGGCGGGCCAGACGGGGGTCGGATGGGGGGAAAGCAAGTTTTTCCTTGCCGACCGGCCCCACATGGGCTATTCTGCCCGCGGAACATTTCCGACCGACGGTTTGGAATCGCCAGAGGTTTTTCATGCGACCCGAGAAAAGCTCACAAGACCCACGCCAACCCCCGCGGAGCCGCGAAGGCCGCCCGCGCCCGTCGGTGGACGAGCGCCTCAGCCGGTTTCTTGCCTTTGTCCTCCGCCATCACCCCGAGGAGGCGAACTTGGCGCTCGACGAGTACGGGGCTGCCGGCATCGAGGAACTGGTGGCGGCCGTCCGCGCCCGCCCAGGCCTGGAATCCATCACCCGCGAGCGGATCGAACGCCTGGTGACCGGCCAGTCGCCCCCGCGGTTCGAAATCCTGGGCGACCGCATCCGCGCCCGCTACGGCCACAGTCTCGCCCAGCCGGTCCGATGCGAACCGGCGGAGCCGCCCGATAACCTCTTTCACGGCACCTCGCCGGAGACGGCCGAAACGATCCTCACCGAGGGTCTCAAGCCAACCCAACGCCAGTATGTCCATCTTTCCTCCGACACCCCCACCGCCCGCGAGGTCGGAGGCCGACACTGCCCCGAGCCGGTCATCCTCCGGATCGACACCGCCAGCGCCCGCAAGGCGGGCGTGCGATTCTACCCCGCCGGGCCGACCGTCTGGCTCTCGGACCCCCTGCCGCCCGAGTGCATCACGCGGGCCGAGTAGGCCGCGCGGTCCGAACACCTCAGGCCGGCGCGAATAAACCGCTTCCACCGCGCGTTAGAATTCAAGGGAACCCCATCCGAACCGGCAAGGTTTTGCGTAGTGCCGGCGTCGCTTTCTCTTTATACTCAAACGGTAGCGAGGGCTCGGAACCCGCCGCGAGAGGATCCATGACGAAGCAGGCCAGGCGAAACCGGACGGTGCGGCTGCTCCTCTTCGGAGGGATGGTCGCGCTCGGCCTCTTGGGGCCGCTACCCGCCGGGGAGCCGGCCGGCGAACCCTCGCGCCGCGTCCGGGCCGCCCTCGTCAGCGTTTCGGGCATCATCGACGAAACGCTGGTAGCGTCGGTCGCCCGCCGGGCGGAGGAAGCCGTCGCTGACGGCCATGGGATCCTTTTCTTTCACATCACGTCCAACGGCGGCTATTTGGACGCGGGACTGGACCTCAGCCGCGACATCGAACGCGTGGCGCGCGGGGGCGTGCGAACCATCGCCTTCGTCGACAGCCAGGCCTACAGCGCCGCCGCCATCGCCGCCGTCTCCTGCCAGGAAATCGTCATGAGCCCGGAAGCCTCGCTCGGCGCGTGCACGCCTTATGCCGCCATACCGCTCGCCGGCGCCCAGCCGCTCGAGAAGGAGGTCCGCGCCAAACTCGAAGGCACTATCATCGAACGGATGGGAAGCCTGGCCGAGAAGTACGGCTATCCGCCCGCGATCCTCAAGGCGATGGTCAAGATGAGCACCTCCGTCATCGAAATCCGAAACAAGAAAACCCACGAGTCCAAGTACGTCGAGGAAGAGGATCTCTTCCGGTTCGACAGCGATTGGGAAAAACGCGAGGTCGTCGTCCCGCCGGACGAAGTGCTCACCGTCGGAAGCGAGAAGGCCAAGCAGTACGGCATCGCCCGGCACGTCGTCGAGCGACTGGACGACCTCTATGACCTCTACCCCATCGCTGGCCGCATCGCCGTCTATCCCGTTACCTGGAACGAGACGCTCGTCACCTGGCTCAACAACATGTGGCTGAAGGCCGTCCTGGTGCTCATCGGCCTCCTGGGGCTGTACGTCGAGATGAACACGCCGGGCTTCGGCGTGCCGGGCACGATCGGCCTGGCGGCGTTCGGCGTCCTGTTTCTCGCCTCGTTCCTCGCCGGTCGGCCCGACTGGCTGCCTATTCTGCTCTTCGCCGCGGGTCTCGCCATGCTGCTCGTCGAACTGTTCGTCACACCCGGCTTCGGCGTCCTGGGCGGCGGGGGGATCCTGCTGATTCTCGGCGCCATTGTACTCGCGCTGCCGAGTTTCGAGGGTCTGCCCGAGCGCGACTTTGAGTACACGGAACTCTTCGAGGCAATCGGCGTCATGGGTTTGGTCCTGGCCGCCTTCGGTTTGTGCGCCTTCCTCTTGGCGCGATTCCTGCCGCACGTACCGGTCCTGGGGCGAGTCGTGCTGGCCCCGTCGGGGGTGTCGGACGGTTCCAGCCACGCCGCCGCCGCTCGGATGGAACAGGGCGCCCGCGTCGGCGACGTCGGCGAAACCACCACCAAACTGCGGCCGACGGGAAAGGCCCGCTTCGGCAACCGGCTCCTCGACGTCGTCACCGAAGGCGACTTCCTCGACGCCGGCCGGCCCGTTCAGATCACCCGCACCCAGGGCAACCGGATCGTCGTCGAACCGATCCGGGAGGGGCCAGCGGATTCGACGACCGCCTAAAGGAAACTGCGATGCCTATGCTCATGCTCACGTGGGAAGCGTCGTGGACGTGGGTGGCTTTGCTCCTCGCGGCCGGCATCCTGCTCGCCATCGCCGAAATCTTCATCCCCAGCCACGGCATCTTGACGTTTCTTTCGATCGCGTCGTTCGTGGCCACCGTTGTCGTCGGCTTCCTGATGGGCACGACACCGGGCGTCGTCGCGCTCCTCGCCGTAAGCGTCCTCACGCCGTTCCTCATCTACGTGTTGATCCGCGTGTGGCCGCATACGCCCGCCGCGCGGCGACTCATCCTCTCCGGGCCGACCGGCGTCGCAAAGGCCGGCGACCTGGCGCACTACGATCCGAAAGCTCTCGTCGGCCGGGTCGGCACGGCCAAGACGATGCTCCGGCCTTCCGGTAAAATGACGCTCGACGGCCGGCCGATTGACTGCATCACCGAGGGCGACCTCGTGCCCGCCGGCCGAAAGGTGAAGATCCTCGCGGTCGAGGGCGCGAGGGTCGTCGTCCGTGTCGTGCCCGAGGAGGATTGAAGGCTCTCGGGGGTTCACAGCCGGCGAGCATAAAAAAACGTTGGCCCTTTAGTCGCAGCACGGTATAATACGTGTATCCTACGGTCTTTCACGCGAAGGAGCATACGATGAACCTTGTGTCGACTCTGGCGTCCGCTCTCTCGCCGGTTCTGGCGATGCATCCGATATGGATCGCGGGGGTCGTCGTTCTGGTCCTGGCGGCGTTCTTCTTCGTCATCGTCCTCCTGCGGTACATCGGCCTCTGGATCCAGTGCTTGACGACCCGCGCGGACATCAGCCTGATTAATCTGGTAGCCATGTCGCTCCGGAAAGTCGATCCGCGCGTCATCGTCGGGTGCAAGATCATGGCCGTCCAAGCCGGGCTGGCCCTCGAGACGAGGGACCTGGAGAGCCATTACCTGGCGGGCGGCCATCCGGTCAACGTGGTGCGGGCCCTGATCGCCGCCGATCGGGCGAACATCGAACTCAATTTCAAAACCGCCGCCGCCATTGACCTCGCGGGACGCAACATCCAGGAGGCCGTGGCCACGTCCGTCCTGCCGAAAGTCATCGACGTGCCGACCCCCGAGACGGGCAAGATCACCATTGACGCCGTCGCCAAGGACGGCATCCAAGTGAAGGCCAAGGCGCGCGTCACGGTCCGGGCGAACCTCGAACGCCTCGTCGGCGGGGCGACCGAGGAGACCATCATCGCCCGCGTCGGCGAAGGCATCGTCACGACCATCGGCTCAGCCCAGTCGTACAAGGACGTTCTGGAGAATCCCGACTCGATCTCGAAGCGCGTCCTGGAGAAGGGCCTGGACGCGGGCACGGCCTTCGAGATCCTCTCGATCGACATCGCGGACGTGGACATCGGCGACAACGTCGGCGCCCGGCTCCAGGCGGCCCAGGCCCAGGCCAACCTGCGCATGTTCCAGGCCGAGGCCGAGCAGCGCCGCGCCGTCGCCGCCGCTCGCGAACAGGAAATGGTCGCCCTCGTCCAGGAAAACCGGGCCAAGGTCGTCCTCGCGGAGGCCGAAGTCCCCAAGGCTATCGCCGAGGCGTTCCGCAGCGGCAACCTGGGCATCATGGACTACTACCGCATGAAGAATATCCAGGCCGACACGGGCATGCGCGATTCGATCGGCCACAGCGCCGAACCGCCGAAACCGGACCATTCCGACGCGTAACAAGGGAACCTTCGCCGGCCGACCCCCGATAGACGGCGGCCGCGACGGAGCGGAAGATGGAAGAAATCCTCGGCATCATCCTGTTCCTCCTTCTCATCGGTGGCGCCAGTGCCCTGCGCTGGTGGATCGAAAAACAGCAGCGAAAGAAAGAGGCCGAGGAGCACCAGTTGCACTCGACCCTGGCCCAGCCCCCTGGTCCGCCTCCGGGCGGGCGACCGGTCTTCTACGACCGGGCCGGCGAAGAGCCTCGTTTCGCGGTGCCAGCGTCCGAGCCCCAGCCGTCGCCCGCGCCGCTGGCCGAACCCCTCAAGCCGCTCGGCACGATCAAGGCCGCCGCCCCCGTCGCCGGACCCCAAGACACGTCATTTCTCGGTTCCCTTCTGGGGGGCCGAAACGTCGCCAAGGCAATCGTCCTGTCGGAGATCCTCGGTCCCCCCAAGGCCCTGCGGGATTCTTGACGCGGGAGCCGCACGCGGGCCGGCCGCGATGAATTCCCTTGAGAACCGCCCCGCCGACGGCTTATCATCCGCATCGGAGGGAATCAGGGAAGGGCCGACCATGGCCGGCGCGGGAGAATCTTACGAGGCCAAGTGCCGACGGAATCTCGAAGTCATCCTCGGCATTGCACGCCGCCTCGGCTCCGAGCCCCGCCTCGATCCGCTGCTCGAAAACATCGCCTCGGAAACCTCGAACCTCCTCGACGCCGAACGCGTCACCCTGTTCCTCTACGACCGCAAGAAGAACGAACTCTACAGCCGCATCGCCACCGAGAGCGAAATCGAGGAGATCCGCCTCCCGGCCGACCGCGGCATCGCCGGCGCCGTCGCCCAAGCCGGCGGTTCCTTCTGCCTCAACATTCCCGACGCCTACGCCGACCCGCGCTTCAATCCCGAAGTGGATCGCAGAACCGGCTGGCGGACCCGCAACATCGTCGCCGTCCCCATGCTGAACCTCGATGGGGAACTGGTCGGCGTGTTGGAGGCGATGAACAAGCGCGGCGGCGAGTTCCTCGAGGACGATTGCAGCCTGCTTTCCGCCCTGGCGGCCCAGGCGGGCGTGGCGCTGGAACGGGCGAGGCTGCTCGAAGAGTTCCTCGCCAAACGCCGACTCGAAAACGAAATGGAACTCGCGCGCGACATCCAGATGGGCCTCCTGCCCCAGAACCCGCCGCAACTTGCCGGCTTCGACCTCGCCGGCTGGAGCCAGCCCTCGGAGTACGCCAGCGGCGACTTCTACGACCTCTTCCCCTGGGGCGAGCATCGGGTCGGGCTCATGCTCGGCGATGCCGTGGGCCACGGCGTCGGGCCTGCCCTTCTGGCGGCCGAAACCCGCGCGCTCGTCCTCGCCCTGGCGATGCACGAGAATCGCCCCGAGAAGGTCCTCGCCGACGCCAACCGCCTCCTCGCCCAGGACATGACCGAGGGCCGATTCGTCACCCTCGCCCTCGCCGTCGCCGACGGCGCGCGGGGCACGGTCTGCTATGCCAGCGCCGGCCAGGGCCCGCTCGTCATCCTCCGCCGAAACGGCGAGGCCGAGCACCTCAATGCCACGGGGCTTCCGCTCGGCGTCCTGCCCGAGGCGGCCGTCGAGTGCAGACCGCCTCTGGAGTTCGCGGCCGGCGACGCCCTGCTTCTCCTCTCGGACGGGATTTACGAATGCGACACAGCCGGCGGCGGAATGCTCGGCCTCAACGCCGTCCTTGAAACCGCACGCCGCCACCGCGAACGCTCCGCCGAGGACATCCTTCGCGCCCTGGCCGAACTCACGGAGAAAGTGAACCCGAACGGTCACTTCCGCGACGACCGCACGGGTGTCGTCGCCAAGCGCACGGCCTGAGACCCGCACGCATGGCCGCCAGGCACCGGAGCACAGGCGGAGACCGAAATCGCCCATGACTCAGACGCCGAAAGAAACCCAACTCGACCGGGCCACCGACCCCGAATACGCAGCCGTCAGCAGCGCCGCCGCCATCGGCCTCGTCATCGCCGTCCTCGGCGTGTGGCCGCTCCTGCTGATCTCGAACAACTGGGTTGAGCCGCCTTCCTCCGTGCCCGATCTCGTGGTCAGCCTGGCGATTTTTGCGGCAACTCCGCTCGTGGGGCTGGTCATCGGGTTGCTCGCCTATCGGCAGATTCGCCGGTCCCATGGCGTGCTGACGGGAACCCATCTGGCCCTTGCCGGCGTCGCCATCGGCACTGCCCTCGCGCTCGTGTGGAGCGGCTGGCTCGTTTACAAGTGGAAGGAAAACGACCGCATCCTTCGCGAACTCGAAGCCAGCGCTTACCAGATCACCGACGAGTTAATCGCAGGGCGCTACGACGACGCGTACCAGAGGCTCCCGGCGGAGTTCCGCAGGCGCCAGCCCGGCGGCTCGCGGCTTTTCCGCGCCCGCATGGAGCAACTCTTCGAGAGCGCCGGCGCCGTCACCGACCGGCGCCTTATGTCGCTCCGCCTTGTCCCCACGGAACAGGGTACCTACGTCGCCCCGGCCGAAATGCGCGTCGACCTGGAGCGACGCATCCTCCAGATCTCTCTGACGCTCGGCCTGGGACCGGGAGGTAAGTGGGAATTGGTCGGTTTCGGCGGCGGGCCTACCTTCGAGAGCATGATCAAGTTCGACAACCCCTACGATAAACCCGAGGAAAGCGACAGCACTCCGGCGCCGCCCGCAACCGAAACGCCCCCGCAGGCCGCCCCTAAGGCGCCTTGACCCGCCGTACCTCGGCCCCGAGGCTCGACAGTTTCTCCTCCATCCGCTCGTAGCCGCGGTCCAGGTGGTAGATCCGCTCGATCGTGGTTTCCCCCTCGGCCACCAGCCCTGCGACGACGAGCGCCGCCGACGCCCTCAGGTCGCTCGCCATCACTTCCGCCCCGCTCAGGCGGTCCACGCCGTGCACCACCGCCACACTGCCTTCCTTGCGGATGTCCGCCCGCATCCGCACCAGTTCCGCCACGTGCATGAAACGGTCCGGATAAACCTTCTCGATGATGATGCTGTTGCCGCGGGCCGTCGCCAGCAGCGCCATCATCTGCGCCTGGAGGTCGGTCGGGAACCCCGGGAAGGGCAGCGCCGTCACGTCCACGCTGTGCGGCCTCCCGTTCGGCCGGACGCGCACCGTGTCCTTCGTGTGCTCCACCTCGACGCCCGCCTCCCGAAGCGTGCTGATCAGCGCAAACAGGTCGCTCCACCGCGCGCCCTCGACCGTCACGTCGCCCCCCGTCGCCGCCCCCGCGACGAGGAACGTCCCCGCCTCGATCCGGTCGGGAATGACGGTGTGCTCCACGCCGTGCAGACTCCGCACGCCTTCCACGAAGAGCCTCGGCGAACCGACGCCTGAAATCTTCGCACCCATCGCCACCAGGACGCCGGCCAGGTCCTGGACCTCCGGCTCGCAGGCCGCGCAGTCAATCACCGTCTCGCCCTCGGCCAGCACCGCCGCCATCAGAACGTTCTCCGTCCCCGTCACCGTTGAGCCGAACGGACCGCCCAGGTACATCTCCGCCCCGCGCAGGTGCCCGCGCGAGCCGATGATGTACCCGTGCTCGACCTCGATCTCGGCCCCGAGGGCCGCCAGGCCCCGCAGATGGATATCGATGGGCCTTTGCCCGATGACGCAGCCGCCCGGCAAATGGACCTTCGCACGGCCGCGCTTTGCCACAAGCGGCCCGAGCACGCAAATCCCGGCGCGCATCGTCTTCATGATGTCGCGGTCCGCCAGCACCGGTTCGGAGTCCACCGTCTCCAGGACGAGGTCGCCGGTCGCCTCGCGCTCGACCCGGACGCCCAACTCGCCGAGGAGGCGGCTCATGGTCCGGATGTCCGCCAGGTCGGGCACGTTCTTCAGGCGCATGGGGGAGTCGGCCAGAATCGCCGCCGCCATGATCGGCAGCGCCGCGTTCTTCGCTCCGCTCGCCCGCACGCGGCCCCGCAGGGCCTGCCCGCCCGTCACCACCATGCTATCCATCTTGGTTCTCCCCGCCCGCCGCGCGGCGCGCAACAAGCATCCGGTCGTGCCCCGCGTAATCCTTACGGATCTCAATCCCCTCGAGGCCCCGGACCTGCGCCGCCATGTCCTGCACGGCCGGGCCCTGCGATGCCCCGATCTCCACGAGCAGCGTCCCCGCCGGCTTCAGGTACGCCGGCGCCCCTTTCACGATCCGCTCGATGACCTCCGTCCCCTCGGGCCCGGCGACGAGGGCCTCGCGCGGCTCGTGGTTGCGGATTTCCGGCTGAAGCGTCTCCCACTCGGCCTCGGCCACGTAAGGCGGATTGGCCACGAGAAAGTCCGCCGGCGCCGCGCCGGCCGCCTCCAGCGCCTCATACAGATCGCCTTCGAGGAACGCCACGCGATCCGCTACGCCGTGCGCCGCCGCGTTCGCCCGCGCGATCTCCAGCGCCGACGCCGAATTATCCGTCGCCACCACGTTCGATTCCGGCATGTGGACGGCCACGCTCACCGCCACGCACCCGCAACCCGTGCAAAGGTCAATGACCGCAACCGCCGCCCCCGCCGCCGAGGCGCCCTCTGCGGCCGGTGCGCACCCCCGCGTCTTGCCGCACCGCGCCATCACTTCCTCGACCAGAAGTTCCGTCTCCGGACGCGGAATCAGACACCCCGGGCCGATCTTGAACGCGAGCGACATGAACTCACACCCGCCCACCAAGTACCGCGTCGGCTCGCCCTCCGCCCGACGCTGCACCCACTCGCGAAACCGCGCCCGCGCGTCCGCCTCGACCTGGCGTTCGTACGCCAGGTACAGCCCGATCCGCTCCGTCCCCAGCGCGTGCGCCAGGAGGATCTCCGCCTCGAGCCTCGGCTGCGCGATCCCCTTCTTCTCGAAGAACTTCTGCGTCCACTCGAGAAGCCGGCCGACAGTCCACGGCGTTTCGTCCGGCATGGATGCTCCACCCGAGAGACGGCGCGCCGAAGCCGGCGGGGCCGGTCAGTCCTCCATCAGGCCGAGCGCCTTCAGTTTCTCCGTCCGGTCGTGCTCCAGCAGCGCGTCCAGCAACTCGTCCATCCGCCCCTGCATCACCTGGTCCAGGTTATGCGCCGAAAAGTTGATCCGGTGGTCCGTGAGGCGATTCTGCGGGAAATTGTAGGTCCGGATCCGCTGGCTCCGGTCGCCCGACCCGATCTTCGACTTGCGATCCGCCGACCGCGCCGCCCGCCGCTTCGATTCCTCCAGGTTGTACACCCGCGCCGTCAGCAACCGCAGCGCCTTCTCGCGGTTCCGGTGCTGGCTCTTCTCGTCCTGCATGTGGACGACGAGGCCCGTCGGAATGTGTCGCATCCGCACCGCGCTCGAAACCTTGTTGACGTTCTGCCCGCCCGGGCCGCTCGAACGCATCGTCTCGACCTCGAGGTCCTCGGGGCGGATCTGGATGTCGAGTTCCTCCGGCTCCGCCATGACGGCCACCGTCGCGGCAGAGGTATGGATCCGGCCCTGGGCCTCGGTCTCCGGCACGCGCTGGACCCGATGCCCGCCCGACTCGAACTGGAGCCGCCGAAAAACGTCCGGACCTTCCATCGCGACAACAACTTCCTTAAATCCGCCCAGATTCGTCGGGCTCGCGCTCAGAACTTCGCGCTTCCAGCCTCGCGCATCGGCGTATCGGCTGTACATCTCGAACAGGTCCCGCGCAAACAGCGCCGCCTCCCCCCCACCCGTCCCCGCGCGAATCTCCAGCATCATCCGCGTCGCGTCCGTCCCCTCTTCGCGCTCCAGAAGCCGCTCCTGAATCTCCCCCAGGAGCGACGCCTCCAGGTCGCGATGGACCTCGGCCTCGGTCTCGGCGAGGGCACGCATGTCCGCATCCTCGGTTTCGGTCCGGAGGATTTCCTCGGCATCGCGGCGGGCCTCGCGCGCCGCCCGCCACCGCCGATACGGGTCCACGATCCGCATCAGCTGCCCACGCTCACGCATGAGGCCGGCGATCTTCGCCGGCTCCCGCGCGATCTCCGGCAGGCTGACGAGCGCGTCGATCTTGTGCACTTGGGCATCCAGTTGCCCGAGCCGCGCCGCCAGCGTCGCTTTTTCCTGTCGTTCCGCTTCCGCCATCGGTTCCGCCCCACTCCGGCGGGGCGCCTCACGAAAAGAAAAGGCGAAGCCGTGCCTCCGCGCCCGCTCCGCCCCTGGGTCCGTCCTGCCCTAATACAGAGATTCTGAATCGAAGTCTCGCATGGGCCCTATTCTAGCGGTATCGGGGCGGACTGCAAGGCCCTCCTAGCAGGTCAGGTGAAACGCCCCCGCCACGCGCGTCCCGGCCGCGGCGAGCGCGTTATAGCGCCCGACGGCCTCGCCCGTCCGCTCGATGATTGCCTGGATGCCCGCCTCTTCGAGCGCCCGGCAAACCGCCGGCGGCACCCCCATAACGCCGTGCGCCCCCGTCCCGACGACGAGAACCCCCGGCTTCGCCTCGAACACGTCCGTCAGGTCGGCCTTGCTCAGCGAGTGACCCTCCTCGCGCCACCAGTCTTCGCGGACGCCTTCGGGCAGCAGGATAAGGTCCTTGCGGTAGGTCTTCCCGTCCACCACCATCCGGCCGAATTCGTACTCGTGGATGTGCATGGCCGCCTCGCTGGGGGCGCCCGGCGACCCACAGCGCCATTATAACGCGCCACGCCCCGGCATGTTATAATGCTCGTGAGCCTTTCGGAAAGGTGAAATCGTGGTCGCGAAATCGGATGCGGACCGGAAGAGACGGGCTTCCCGGATCGCCGACCGGCTCATCCAAACATACCCCGACGCCCGGTGCCGGCTCAATTTCTCGACGCCCTTCGAACTCCTGGTCGCGACGATTCTGGCCGCCCAGTGCACCGACGACAAGGTGAACGAGGTCACCGCGAAACTCTTCCGTCGAGCCAACACGCCCGAGGCGTTCGCGCGGATGCGCCTGGCGACCCTCGAGGCCGCAGTCCGGCCGACCGGCTTCTTCCGCAACAAGGCCAAGGCCGTCCAGAACATGAGCCGCATGCTCCTAGACGAATTCGGCGGCAAAGTGCCGCGAGACATGGACCAACTCGTCCGCCTGCCGGGCGTCGCGCGGAAGACGGCCAACGTAGTCCGTGCGGCGGCGTTCGGCCTGCCCGCCATCATCACCGACACGCACTTCATTCGCCTCAGCCGCCGGATGGGCCTCACGCAAAACGAAGACCCCGCGAAGATCGAGGCCGACGTGGCCGCCATGCTGCCGCAGGACCGATGGTCGGCCTTCAGCCATGCGATGCTTTTCCATGGCCGGGCGGTCTGCGAGGCGAAAAAACCGAAGTGCGACGCCTGCGCCGTCGCGGACGAATGCCCCTCCGCCTTCAAGTTCCCCCACTTCAGAAAGTAGGTGATTTCACCGCAGAGACGCGGAGCACGCAGAGAAAAAAGTATTCTACTTTTCAGGTCAAGATGCTTTGTTCCGTTCCCTGATCCTTGCCGTTCTCTGCGCTCTCTGCGTCTCTGCGGTGAGATAAGGTTTTAGCGGCCCACATCGGTGATCGTCGGATGGTCGCCGCAGAGCGGGCATGCCGGGTCGCGCGTCCGCCGGACCGTCCGGAAAGTCCCCGCAAGGCCGTCGTACACCAGCAGCCGATGCGCCAGGTCCGACCCGATGCCCAGGAGCACCTTGACGGCCTCCATCGCCTCCAGCGTCCCCAGGACGCCGGGAACCGCCCCGAAAATCGCGCGGTCCTGGGTCTCCGGCGACTCGGGCACAAGGCACCGGTAGCACGGGCTACCCTTCTCCGGAAGGACCGCCAGCAGCATCCCTTCGAACCGCTGAACGGCGGCGGAGACGAGCGGCTTCTTCCCGAGCCAGCAGGCGTCCGACAGAAGGAACCGCGTCGGAAAATTGTCGGTGCAATCGAGCACGAGGTCGAACCGGCGAACGATCGCCCGGGCGTTTCGGGGCGTCAGCCGTTCCGCCAGCGGCTCGACCGTGCAGTCGGGAGTCAGGGCACACACCGCTTCGACGGCCCTTTCGACCTTGGGCCGGCCGACGTCGGCCGTGCGGTGGATCACCTGCCGATTCAGGTTCGACAGTTCCACCTGCTCGTCGTCCAGGATGCCCAATCGCCCGACGCCCACGGCCGCGAGATAGAGGATCGCCGGCGACCCGAGGCCGCCCGCCCCGACCACCAGCGCGCTCGACCCGAGGAGCCGGCGCTGTCCCTCGGCCCCGATGCCGGCAAGCGCGAGGTGCCGCTCGTAGCGGACGGCCTGATCCTTGCTCAAGCGCGGTTCGTTCATCGGACGTTGCCCGGCCCGGCGCGGTGCCCCGCCCCCGGAAGGTCTATGCTTCCATGCACGGGGGTAGGTCCACGCGGAAGGTGGTGCCTTTGCCCGGCTCGCTCTTGACCTCAATGTGCCCCTCGTGCATCTCGACGACTCTTTTCACGATCGTCATCCCGAGGCCCGTGCCGTGCTGGACCACCTTTTTCGCCTCCTCGCCGCGGAAGAACTCGTCGAAGATGTGCGGCAATTCCTCCGGGGCGATGCCGATGCCCGTGTCGGAGACCACCAGGCTGGCGCGGCGGGCGCCGCAAATCAACTGCACGGCGACGCGGCCGCCCTCGGGCGTATAGCGGATGGCGTTCGACACCAGGTTGTTCACCAGGTCCGTCAGGCTGTCCCTCGTCCCGAGGACCGGGGCCGATTCGGCGTCGAACTCCAGGCGGATGCCCTTCTCGTCGGCCTGGGCGCGAAAGAGTTCCCCTGCCGACCGGACGATTTCCGCCAACTCGACCGCCTCGAAGCGCTCCCGGCCCTCCACCGTTCGCAGCCGGCTGTAGCGCAGCAGGTCGTCAATCAGGTCCAGCATGTTCTCGGACCGGCGGACGGCCCGCTCGATGAGGTCTCGGCTGGCAGCCCCCTCGGGCATCTGCTTCAGGGCCGACTTCAGGAGGCTCTGGAGCGTCCCTATCGGGGAACGAAGTTCATGGCTCGTCTTGCGCATGAAGAGGGACTTGGTCTGTTCGAGCGACTGGAGGTCGCCGTAGGCGCTCTGGAGTTCCTCCTCCCGCATCCGCAACCGCCCGGCGATGCTGTTGGCGATAAAGACGGTGATGTAAACGGCGAACGTCATGACGAAACAGACCTGCAGCACGAAGACCGACTGCTGGCCGGCCCCGGGAGCAATGAGCGACGCCAGGCCGTTCGGCGTCACGACCTCGAGCGTGTAATGGGCGGACGGGTAGTAGAAGTATTCCCCCCATCCGATGAGATTAATGAGGATCGCACCGAGCGTCGCGTAGCCGTAGGCCACCTTCGGCGAAAAGAACTCGCTCGCCACCACCATCGGAAACACGAACAGAATGATGAAGTGGTTCTCCACGCCCCCGATATAATGAACGAGGGCGGCCACGGCCAGAAGGTCGCACGTGATTTGCGCATGGGCCAGGCCGAGAATCCACCGCTTGTGGATCCGCCGACGCTGATACAGCATCCGGGCCGCCAGCGTGAAAAAGGCATTGTAGAAAAAGAGCGCCAGGATGACGCTCACCGCCTGGAGGGCGGCAAATCGGACGTGGAACGCATACCACCCCAGCGCCATGAACACCAGCGCCAGCATCCCCGCCAGCCAGCGGACCTCCACGAACCACCCGAGACGGTCGAACAGTTCGCGCTCCGTAAGCGTCAGGTCCTGATCCAGTGGTGCGGCTCGGCCTCGCATGGCTTTCAAGATAGCGACTGGCGGGGCGGTCGGCAATTCTAAAACGCTCTGACTTACGAACGCCGGCGATTGTGGATAACTTTTTGGAGGAAGTTTTGGGGGGTATTTTGGGGCGGTTTTTTGGAGGCCACCGGCCCTGGCGCTAGCGTCCGGGGGGATTTTTCTCCTAAAGACCCCCGAATGTTAAGATGGGCTAGCGCGGATTTAGTGCTTTTTTCGACTTTTTTCACGTTTTTGGTGCGGTTTTTACCGGTTTTTAGGCCCTATTTCGCACTCTTTCCATCCATGTCATGTGAATACCTTTATGTGCA
>JBAUDW010000101.1:0-2461 GCA_049678285.1 Phycisphaerae bacterium | reverse complement strand
TGCCGCGCCGACCGCCCCGGTGCCGGGAGCCGTCCCCGGCGCCCCCGTGACGGGCGTGGGCGCCGTCGGCTGCGGACGGCGGGCCATCACCACCAGAAGGACCACAAGCCCGATCGCCACCACGCCGATCAGCACGACCCACACGACCGCCACGCTCGTGTGCCGAACGCCGCCCCGCGGCATGACAACCTGCCGGTGTGTTGTCACCGTGCGGTGTTCGGGCACCTCGCCTCGGAGCGCCTCGGCCGCTTCGCGTGCCGTCTCGGTCTGGGGCAGGATCTTGCAGATGGTCTTGCAGTGCGGGCAGCGGACCTCCCGGCCCAATTGGTCGGGGCGGAGTTTGAATTCCTTCCCGCATAACTTGCACTGTGCGCGGAATACGTCTGCCATACCTCGCTCCTCCTCAGGATTCTACGAGTGCCCCCATCCAGCGGCGCCAAAAAAATCATTCCCGCCGCGCGAACCATTCTCTCTCAGGTTCCGGACATCGGGGCCGGGCGGCTAAACGTGCGCGACTTACGGAAACCGGCGATTGTGGATAACTTTTTGGAGGAGGTTTTAGGAGGTATTTTGGGGCGATTTTGGGGGACCCACCGGCCTTGGCACTAGCGTCCGGGGGGATTTTTCCTCCCAAGACCCCCGAATGTTAAGATGGGCTAGCGCGGATTTAGTGCTTTTTTCGACTTTTTTCGCGTTTTTGGCGCGGTTTTTACCGGTTTTTAGGCCCTATTTCGCACTCTTTCCATCCATGCCATGTGCATACCTTTATGTGCATAACTTCCCGCGGACGCGTGTAAGTCGCAGTCGGGGGTGCGGCATTCGGGGTCGGCGGGCGAATCTCGCATTTGACAAAGAAACAGCATTGGACGGACAGGGACTGAGGGACGGGGGGACGGGACGTTCAAACGCGGAACGCAGAACTCGGAACCCGGAAAGAAACGGCAAAACCGCACATCGTCATGGTTAGCCGCGACCCGACTTGTCACGGCGTAGTCCCGGCGCGCCGGGACGAAACCGGAAGGGGAGCGGGGGACGCCAATGCGGAAACCGGAGGGCGGAAATCGGAAAGCAGGCAAAGGGCACAGCACGAGGCGCAAACCACCCAAAGGGCGCAGAGGAAGATTCGGGGGGTGAGGCAACGCGGAACTCGGAATGCGGAACGCGGAAAGTAGAATGCGGAATGAAACGACAAAACGGCGCACGGTTAGGCGTGAGCCCCGTAGCCCCGAAGGGGTCCCTTCGGGAGGGCGGCGCGGGCGTCGTCACGTTTAGCCGGCGGGCTTGCCCGCCGCGTGCCGTTGGGGGGTCGGCGAGCAGGCTCCAGGACCCTTTTTGGCGCCAGCATGGTTGGGGGCGGAATCGGTTGGAACCCCCGACGCCCGCACGGTATACTACAACTACACCACGAGCGGAGACGGGGCCGTGATCGGACGCCTCGACAAGTCGGGCGACGTGTCAGGTTTGGCAAGCGGGGGGACCTATCAGAAGATTCCGGAAATAGGTATCCTGATATTATAACCGTGCCCTGTGACCGCACGCGTGGTGCGGCCCCTTGCCACAGGGGTTAGAATGGGGTTGACGTACGAACCCTCTAACGCCCTGTGGGCAAGGAGCACGACATGTATTACATCGGCATGGACCTGCACAAGCAAGACCTGGTGATGGCGGTGGAAGATGAACAAGGGCCGGTGGGGCGTGTGCGTCGGATCGCCTGCCGCGACGTGGGCGCGATCCAGGCGGCCGTCGAACGCTGGCGTCCCTTTCGCGCGGTGGTGGAGGCGTCGGCCAGTTACCGGTGGCTGTACGATCTGGTTTCGCGGCAGGGCGAGATGGTGCTGGCGCATCCGCTGCGGCTGCGGGCGATCGCCACGGCCCGGGCGAAGACGGACAAGTTGGATGCGGCGCTCCTGGCGCGGCTGCTCCGAGCGGACCTGATCCCGGCGGCCTACGTGCCGCCGGCGCGGTACCAGCGGCTGCGGGACCTGACGCGCGGCCGGGCGCGGCTGTCGTACGGGGCGACGCTGGCGAAGAACCAGGTGCACGCGCTCTTGGCTCGGGCGAACGTGCATTCGCCCTTCAAGACGCCGTTTGGAAAGCGTGGCCGGCGGTGGTTGGCCGGGTTGGACCTGGGCCTCTCGGGGAACCTCGCGCGGGACGAACTGGTGCGGCGGCTCGAACATTACGGCCGGGAGATCGCGGCGTTCGATGCGCATCTGGAAGCCGTGGCGCGGAAGTTGGCGGGCATTTGCTGGGTGCGGCTGCGCCGATGGCAGCGGGAGCAGGCGGCCGCCTGACCGCGTGGGAGACAAGCGACGCGTGCACGGCGGGGATCGAGGCCCGGTCCTAGGGACTGGCGACGAGGAGCCGTGAGGTCCCTCGATGCGCCGCTATCCTGATTGGGCTGGCCCCGCGACCAATTTCATGCACGGTCCGCTGTAGTCCCGGCGCGCCGGGACGAAGG
>JBAUDW010000100.1:0-8946 GCA_049678285.1 Phycisphaerae bacterium | reverse complement strand
GCGCAAACCACCCGATCGCCAACGCCGTCAGAAGAATCGCCGGCCATCGCGACCCGGATCCACGGGAAACAGAACCGCCGGTTGCCATCCGATCGTCTCCTCCGCTGGGCGGTGCTCCGGCCTTAGGCTACACGAGACTTTGCCCGAATGCAAGCGCGGGCCACAAACGCCGCGACACCCTGCGAGGAACGGACTGACGGGAACCGCCGGCGTCTGCTATAATGAAAGCGTCCCACCGTGCGGACAAAAGGAGAATGCCCGTGGAAAAAGCGAAGCAACTGAGCGTCACCATGGAAAACGTTCCCGGCCAGTTGGAGCGGATTTGCCGGGTGCTGGCCCAGGCGAAGGTCAACATCCGCGGCCTGTCGGTCGCCGACGCGACGGACCTCGCGACGATCCGCCTCCTCGTCAGCGACCCGGCGACGGCCCAAAAGGCCCTCCGGGAGGCCGGTTTAGCCTGTTCGGCCCAGGAGGTTCTCGTGCTGAACCTCGACGACAGGCCGGGCGCGCTCGAGTCCGTGGCCGCCAGGCTCGGCGCCGCCCGCGTGAACATTCATTACATCTACGGCAGCGGCGACAGCGGCAAAGATAAAGGCATCCTCGTCCTGAAGGTGGACGACGTGGACCTCGCCCGCCAGACGCTGGCCTGAAATGGCGAAGCACGCCCGAACGCGAAAGACGCCGTCGGCCGGTCGCCTCGGGCGACTCGACGTGGCGAACGGAGCCATGCCCGGCAAATGGCCCGCCGACGACCTCGCGCGCCTCTTGAGCGCTCACGCCGCGCCCGTCTCGGGAGACGTCCTTCTGGGCCCCCGCATCGGCGAAGACGCCGCCGTCGTCCGCCTCGGGAACGAACGCCTCGTCCTGGCGACCGACCCGATCACCTTCGCCGCCGACGCCATCGGCTTCTATGCCGTCACCGTCAACGCGAACGACGTGGCCGTCTGCGGCGCCCGCCCGCGGTTCTTCCTCGCGACCGTCCTGGTGCCGGTGGACGCGGGGCCCGAGACGGCCGAACGCATCTTCGCCGGCATCGCCGACGCTTGCCGCTCCCTCGGGTGCCTCTGGGTCGGCGGCCACACGGAGCGGACGGCGGACCTCGCGCGGCCGGTGGTCGTCGGAACGATGGTCGGCGACCTCGAAGGCCGCCAGCCCATCTCCAGCGGCGCCGCCCGGCCGGGCGACCTGGTGCTCATAACCAAGGGCGCCGGCATCGAGGCGACCGCCCTCATCGCCCGCGAGAAGGGCGAGGAAATCACGGGCAAGGTGGGCAAAGCCGTCCTCGCGCGGGCGCGCGAGTACCTGACGGACCCCGGCATCTCGGTCGTCCGCGACGCCCAAATCGCGCGCGACGCCGGCGCAAGGGCACTTCACGACGTGACGGAAGGCGGCGTCGTGACGGGACTCTGGGAAATGGCCGAGGCCTCGGGCCTCGGTTTGCGCGCCGACGGCGACGCCATCTTCATCCGCGAGGAAACTCGCGCCGTCTGCGAAGCGGCCGGCATCGACCCCCTGGAAGCGATCGGCTCGGGCGCGCTCCTGGCGGCCGCGGAGCCCGAAACGGCCCGAAAGATTCTCGCGGCACTGGAGCGCGAAGGGATCCGCGCGGCCGTGGTCGGGAAGTTCCTCGAACGCGGCGCGCCGCGCCGGATCACGCGCAGCGGCCGAACGAAACCCCTCGTCCCCCCCGCCGTCGATGCCATCGCCCGGCTCTACACCTAGAAGTGGTTTCAAAACCATTACGCACCGTTTGCAAGCAAACGGTGGCACCCACTAATCCGGAGGGAACCCCTATTTCGGGGTGCCACGGATTGCTCGCAATCCGTGCCCTCCAGGTTTTGAAACCACCTCTAGTCCCGTGCTCCGTCGAGCGAACCGGCGGCGCGGGCGACGCGGACGGCGCCTTCGTGGGCCGCAACGTCCCGGTCGCCGGTGAGCGCCTGAACCTCCCTGTAGAGTTTGAGCGCCGCCTGCAACTCGCCGGCGCACTCGGAGACCGCCGCCAGATCGAACAGAAGGTCCATGTTCCTTGGATTGGCCTTGAGGGCTTCTTCAAAGTGGGCGATGGCGCCCGCATAGTCGCCCCGGCGGGCGGCCTCCAGGCCCTTCGCGCCGCTCGGACCCGGCGCCGGCCGAAGCGGGATGCGGGCTGTCACCTCCCGCGGCGTCATCATGCCGACGAATTCCTTCACACACGCATCGAGGAGTTCGCGGACGACCATTTCAGCCGCCGGCACGTTGGCCGGATCGTCCGGACGCTCCAGCCCCAGCGGCCCCCGCGTCCGCGGGTCGTCGGTCGAACGGTAAGACCGCCGCGTCTCGACGCCGATCTTCCGGCCGGTCCGCTCGACCCAGACGTTGAACGCCGCCAGCACCTCGACGGTGCGCACGAGGCCCGGCACGTCGAAGATTTCCATTTGCCGCGTGTCCGGATTCAACCGGCGAACGGTCCGCGGCTGCTCGACGTCGCTGGTCTGGATGCCGAGGCGGGCGCCGACGACGAGGTCGGCCGGGCCTGTCGCCCCGCGCGTTGCGACGCCGTAGCCGCCCGACGCGTCGAGGCGCTCGGTGAGCCTCTCGGCGACGAACGCCGCGTAGCCGTCCGCAGGCCCGTCGGCGACGGTGAACTCGCCGAGCCGCACGCGCGCCGCGCCTGCCGGAATCGGCAGGTCCGGCGCCAGCCGGTGGCGGACCGCGAGGACAGGCGGCCCGCAGCCGACGGCCGCGAGGATGAGAACAAGAGCCATGCCGAGAACCGGTCTCTTGCGCAGCACGCTCTTTCCCTCCACCTGACAGGCCCGCCGTCGCAAGGGGCAAACCTCCCTGCCATGATACCTTGCGAGGCTGGCGGGCGTCGAGCGTTGATTTTCGGCCGGCCACGCCGTACGCTGGAGTTCAAGGAGGTGAGCCATGAGACGATCAGCGGCGGCACTTCTGCTGGCGACGGTCCTGGTGTCGGCGTGCGGATGCGGGGCGCAGAACGTCCTGTTCGGCGGCCGACAAGGATACCTCTTCACGGTCTCGGACGCGGTCGCCCTGCCGGGTGAGGAAGTCCTCCTGCGGGCACACCTCCAAGGCGGCGACCTCCTGCGGGCCCAGCCGGGGTACATCGTCCGATTCTCTCGCGGCGGGGAATTCTACAAGGCGGCCGAGACAAACCGCGACGGCGTCGCCGCCGTCTCCTTCACGCCGCCGGGCGCGGGCGATTATGTCTTCCGCGTCGAACTTTCGCCGAGCGGATTCCCCGACCAGCCGCCCGAACCGGTCGAGGCCCTCGTCCTCTGCCGCCGGGCCGACACGCCGATCCTCGTCGTCGACCTCGACAAGACGGTCGTGGCGTCGGGGTTCCAGCAGGTGCTGGTGGGCAAGCCCGAGCCGATGGCCGACTCGGTCGAGGTGATGAAACGCCTGGCGAAGGATTACACTGTCATCTACCTCACGCATCGGCCGGACTTGTTCGGACCGAAGTCGAGGGCCTGGCTCCGCGAGCACGGCTACCCCAGCGGGCCGCTCCTGCTGTCGGACATCGGTGGATTTCTCAAGGGAAGCGGGGCCTTCAAGTCCGCCCTGCTGGGCGACATCCGCCGCCGGTTCAAAGGCAACGCCGTCGGCATCGGCGACAAGGTCTCCGACGCCGTCGCGTACCACGACAACGGCCTGCGGGCGTTTCTCATCGTCCAGCCGGACGAGACCGCGGGAGCCGCCGGCCTCAGGCAACTCGCCGACTCGCTCGACCCCCTGCCCGACGTCGTCCAAGTGGTCACCAGCTGGCGCGAGATCGAGCGGGCCGTGTTCGAGGGCGCAACCTTTCCAAAAACCGCGCTCCAGGCGCGCCTGAGAAAGCGCGCCGACGAACTTGACGCGGCCGCGAAGGTGCCGGGCCAATAGGGATTCGCCGAAACCGGCTGGAAGAGAGGGAGGCGACCCGTGCGAACGGTATGGCAAGCGGCGGCGCTGATGATGCTCCTGGGGGCGGCCGGGTGCATGACCCGCCAGCCCCTCGCCGAGGGCGAACTCGACCGCTACTGGATCCTCCACCCCGTCCGCTGGCACGAGGCAGAGCCTGCGACCATCGAGGTCGAAGGCCGGCCGATTCCGACCCACTGGCTCATCCGCCAGGACCCGAGTTTTCTTCGGTCCACCATCAGCCTCGTGCGGGCGGCCGACCGCCTGAAGGCGGGAACGACGGAGGTGGCATTCAGCCTGAGTCCGGAGCACGCGGCGATGGCGGCGAAAATGCTGGCCGACGCTCGCCGCACAATCGTGGATTTCCGCGAGGCGATGGACCCCGACTCGCACCCCTCAATGGAGCAATGGGCGTCGGCGACCGCCTCGACCCTCGCCGATGCCGAGCGCATCGTCCGCCTCTCGACGGCCGAGGACCCCGACCGCCCCGCCAAAGAAGGCGAGGAACCGGCGGGGCTGTCCGCCGAGCCGCTCTTGAACCTCGCCATGGCCTATCTGAACGAACGCGCCGGGGGCCTCCTGTTCGCCGGCATGAACCCCCAGGACGTCGGCCGGCTGCGCGAAGCGCTCGCGCAGATGGTGCTGCGCCTGGCGTTCGCGGCGGCGGGGAAGCAGGACCCGCCAGGCCTGCGCGAAGCGGTGGCGAGCGCGATGCGCGAGGCGGATGACCCTGACAGTTTGCGAAAGGCGCTTCCCGAGACCTTGCTCGCGCACCTTCGCGAGGCGCCGCCGGTGCCGCCGGGCGCCGGGCTCCCGACCCTCGCGCACAGGGTGTTCGCCTGGGCGCCGCGGATGCTGCGGGTCCTGGAGATGGTCGTCCTGCAATGGGACCGGATGGAATCGCTGGCGGTCGAGTTCCGCCGCGCCGGCGAGGAACCGCTCATCCAGTTGACGCTGAACGTGGCCCCCGGCCGCGAGGTGCGGATCGCCGACCAGTTTATCATGCAGCCGGCGCTGGTGTTCCGCGGCTCAAGCCGCATCCTCATCGCGCCGAAACCGGGCGGCGGGGACGAAGTGGCCGTCCTCTTCGAGCCGGGCAAGGACGCCGCGGGCCAGGCGGACGACGGGGCGACGGAGGTCCGCTTCGAGGGCCTCGGGTGGGGATTGGTACGGGCGCTCGCGCTGCCGCTGGCGAGCGCGGCCCTGCGCGAAATCCGCGTCAGCGCAGGAACCCAGGAGGACCAGAGCCTCCTCAGCGTGCTGCTCCTCATGGAAGCGACAGGCGACAAGAACGATCCGCGTCGGCTCATCGCGTTTCAGGACGTGCGCGAGAAACGCCTCGTGCGCGAACCCTTCGAAGTCCGAAGCGAAACCAAGCGCCTCCGGCAGGTCTTCAACTACGTCACGCCGGACGGGCGGTACACTTATCGCCGCGTCAAAACACCCGACGCGCCGTGAGGGGCGTTCCGCCAGTCCATGCCTTTCGATTCCGCTGAGCGATCAGATTCGCCACGGATCGCGCCAGGGGCGGGACAAACGACGTGAGGCCGCTTCGTCGCCGATGATTTCCTCTTTTTCAGGGTCCCAGACGATTTTTCGCCCTTCGCGGATCGCAATGTCGGAGACGTGGCTGAAAATATCCGACCGCACTGCGTCCTCGATGTGGCTGACCGGATCCTTGCGGGTTTTGACCGACTCGAGGAAATTTCCGCAGTGATTGCGGCTCTCGACGAGATGCACGTCGTCGGGTTTGAGTTTGATTGTCAACAGCGACGGCGGGTCGGCCTTGATGCCGCCGCGAGAGATGCCGATCCAACCTTCGGTGCCCTTGAACTCGGTGTAGTCGCCGCCCGGCTTGAACTTCATCTTCACGCCGTTGGCCATACGGATGTCGACGTCCCACTTCATCACGACGTTGTTTCGGCCGGTGGTGGGAATGTGGGCCGTGCCTTCAACCTCCCAGGGGCCGGTCTTGTGGGTGTCGTAGCCCCAGACGAGGATGTCCAGCGGATGGGCGCCCCAGCCGGCGATGAATCCCAGGGCGTAGTCATAATCGTGCCACCAGCCAGGCCCTCCGGTGGCCTGCCCGCAGTAGGGTTTCCAGGGCGCCGGACCGAGCCACATGTCGTAGTCCAGTCCCTCGGGCACCGGTAGCGGTGCGTTCGACCCGCCTTCGGCACTGTCGGGGGCGGTGACCGTGATCTCCCGGACTTCCCCGACGTAGCCGCTGCGAACCAGTTCGCAGCCGTACCGGCAATGAGCGCTGGAGCGCTGCTGCGTGCCATACTGGAACATACGGCCGTAAAGGCGGACCGCCTTGCGGCAAATCTGGTCCTCGCGGATCGACACGCCCAGCGGCTTCTCGGTGTACATGTCCTTTCCGGCCTTGGCCGCAGCCACGGTGTGGTGAACGTGCCAGCAATCGGTGGTGCCGATACAGACGGCGTCGAGATCGTCCCGTTTAAGCAGTTCGCGGAAATCGGCGTAGGCCGTGCCGCCGGTCTGCTGGGCCCACTTTTCGCGGCGATCCACCCAGGGATCGGCGAAGGCGATGGGCTGGCCGCCGGCCCCCATCAGCCCGCCAAACACCCCGCTGCCTTGCGAGCCGCAGCCGATCAGGCCGATGGTGACCCGTTCACTCGCCGCCGGCTGGCCGGCGGCGCCCAGCGCGGTGGACGTCAGAACGTATGGAGCGGCAACCGCCGCCGCGGCGCCTTTCAGAAACCGCCGCCTCGTGAAGCCCTTCCTGTGCATGTTCATGATCTGCTCCTATTGTCTTGTGCGGTCGGCTATTATACCCCGCTTCCCGGGGCAATCAAGTGCCTTCCTGTTTTCTCTCGAGCGTTCAGCGAGCCTCGGCGCCGGGCGTTCGCCGGCTCCCCGTCCGCACCGTCAGGCGGACCGTGTCGAAATAGTCGAGCAAGGGAACGGCGAACTTTCGGCTCACGCCGAGCGCGTCGCGAAACTCCGTCGTCTCGAACCCGGCCTTCCTGGCGAAAAGCGCGAGCACCGCCCGCCGGGCGGCCTCGACCGCCTCGCGGTGCATAACCACCTTGTCATTGAGTTGGACGACGCGGCCCTCGTCGGCCAGCAGGCGAATCATCGCCGCGACGCGCTCCGGCGGCGCCCCCAGCGCCTCGGCGATCTCCGCCGGACCGGGAGGCACAAGGCCGCCCTCCCGAAGAACCGATTCGACGCGGCCGGAAAAGGCCTCGTCCTGGGGCGAAAGGCGCGGGCCGCGCCCGGCCAGCGCCACCACCTCGCCCGAGCGAACCGCCGCTCCTTCCGCGACCAGCCGCTCGAGCGCCAGGTCAAAAACGGCCGGCGCGACGCCGACCTCTTGCAGAAGGTCGGCCGGGGCGATGCCCGCCCGGCGCGGATTGGCCGAATGGAACGCCTCGAGCGCCTCGCGCAACCGGCCGGCGGCCGCGTTCACAACGTCGCGATGAACGAACCGCTCGCCGACCGCGCCGACGACGGTTCCCTCCTCGCGCAGGCGCTCGACCGTCCGCCGGACCTCCTCCAGGGGCGCGAGCGCCCGCCGGGCAAGCGCCTCCAGGCCGAGCGCGTCGCCGGATTCCTTGAGATGAAGGGCGCACCACGCGGCAGGGTCGTCGAGGGCGTCGCGCCGGTCGGCGAGGGCCTGGAGCATCTCGGGCCGGTTTCGGCGGGTCCGGCGGTTGCTCGTGCCGAGGATCCGTCCGCCGCCGAGGGGCGTGATGCGGCCGTCGGCGAGGCCCGCCATGCCGGCCCGGACGACGAAGCGGTCGCCGGGAGCAACGGCCAGCGGCCGGTCGAGGCGCAACTGAACCATTCGCCGCGCGCCCGGCGGGACGGTCTTATCGTCGAGGATGGCGACGCGGGCGGTCGCGCGGGCGGTCCCGATGTGCAGATGCACCTCCAGGTAATCCTTCATCGCGTGAGGGACGTAAGGCAGCACGCGCAACTCGGCCTCGACAACGGTGACGGGCTCGAAGGCGTCGCCCGCGCAGGCCACCATGCCGGTCTCGATAATCTCGCTTTCGACGCCGGCGAGGTTGACGGCGACGCACTCGCCCGCGCGGGCGACGTCGGTTTCCTCGCCGTACACCTCGAGGCGACGGACCCTGGCCTCGAGACCGCCGGGGAGAATCGTCAGGCGGTCCTCCAGATGGACCTCGCCGCTCGTCGGCACGCCCGAAAGGACGGTGCCGAAGCCGCGGATGGCGAACGCGCGCTCGATCCAGAGGCGAAAGAGGCCCGTGCTGGGGTGCGGCTCGCAGGCGGCGACCGCCTGGTCGAGGGCGGCGAAGAAACCCTCGAACCCCTCGCCCGTGACGTTCGAGATGCCGCAAACGGGCGCCCCGTCGAGAAACGTGCCGCGGACGAACTCGCGGACGTCCTCTTCGACCATTCGCCGCAGGTCCGCGTCCACGAGGTCGATTTTCGTCAGCGCGACGATCCCCCGCCGGATGCCCATCAGGGTCAGAATGTCGAGGTGCTCGCGCGTCTGCGGCATGACGCCGTCGTCCGCCGCCACGACCAGAATCACGACGTCGATGCCGTGCGCCCCGGCGACCATGTTGCGGATGAAGTCCACGTGGCCGGGAACGTCCACGATGCCGACGATCCGCTCGTCGCGCATCCGGCAGGGGGCGAACCCCAGTTCGATCGTCAGGCCGCGCTCCTTCTCGGCGGCGAGGCGGTCCGTGTCGCAACCCGTCAGGAGTTTTACGAGCGCCGTCTTGCCGTGGTCCACGTGTCCGGCGGTGCCAAGCATGATGTTCTTTCGCGCGGAAGTCATTGGGCGGCACGTCCTACGGCGTCGGCGACGGCGGGCAATTCATTTTCCCGAATCGTCCGCACGTCCAGGACGACGCGGTCGTTCTCGATCCGCGCAAAGACGCACGCCTCGTCCGTGCGCAGACGCCGCGCGAGTTCCTCGGCGCCGAGCCCCTCGACCGCGACGGCGACGAGGCGCGTCGGCAGTTGCTCCGTCGGAAGCGACCCGCTCCCCAGGTACCCGACGCCCTCCAGCACCTCCGTCCGGGCGGCGGGCGC
>JBAUDW010000099.1:0-25760 GCA_049678285.1 Phycisphaerae bacterium | reverse complement strand
CCCGCGCCGAAGGCGCCGCCTCCGAAGAAGTAGGTGAAGCCTTGTCGGCCGCCCGCCGCAGGGCGCCGCCAGGCGCGTAAGGGATAGTCGCGATGGGATATCGAGCGAGCCACCGATTCGCCCGGATGAGCGCCCGCAAAGCGGGACTGGTGATGGAGATGATCCGGGGTCTGGACCTGGAGGAAGCGCTCCAGGTGCTGGACCTGAGCCGGCAGCGTGCAGCGAAGTTGGTGGCGAAGGTGGTCCGCAGCGCGATGGCCAACGCGGACGAGCGGGAGGCGGACCTGGAGGCGCTTTATGTGCTGGAGGCACGGGTGGAGCAGGGCCCGGTCTACAAACGCGTGATGCCGCGCGCCCGCGGGGCGGCGGATATGCTGAGGCGGCCGACGTGCCACCTCGTCGTTGAACTGGAAGAACGCAAGGCCTGAAACGGCGAAGGCAAGGTTTGCCCTATGGGACAGAAAGTTCATCCGATCGGTTTTCGCATCGGGATCACCGAATTCTGGCGGAGCCGCTGGTACGCGCCGAAGCGGACATATGGTCCGCTGCTCGTCGAGGACGAGAAGATCCGCCGGTTCATCAAGAAAAACTACGGGTTCGCCGCCATCTCCAAGATCGAGATCGAGCGGACCCGGGAAGAAGTGAAAGTGATCCTGCATTCGGCCCGGCCGGGTCTGATCATCGGCCGTAAGGGCGCCGAGGTGGACCGCCTGCGGGAGCAACTGGAGGACCTGACGGGCCGGCGCATCACGGCCAGCATCGTCGAGGTGGCGAAAGCGGAACTGAGCGCCCAGTTGGTGGCGGAAGGTGTGGCGCAGCAACTGGAGAAACGTGCGGCGTTCCGCCGGACGATGAAGCAGGCGGTGGACACGACGATGGCGGCCGGGGCGCTCGGCGTCAAGGTCCGCTGTGCGGGGCGTCTGGGCGGTGCGGAAATGAGCCGCTCCGAAGTCACGAGCCGCGGCAGCATCCCCCTGCACACGCTTGGGGCTCACATTGATTACGGGTTTGCCCAGGCGCATTGCACGTACGGTGTGACCGGCGTGAAGGCCTGGGTGTATCTGGGCGATTACGCGCAGACTCCGAAGGAGGCCGGCGATGGCGATGATGCCTAGACGCGTCCGGCACCGCAAGAGCCAGCGCGGACGGATGCGCGGCAAGGCGGGGCGGGGCAATTACGTGGCGTTCGGGGAGTACGGTCTTCAGGCGATGGAACAGTGCTGGCTGAGCGCGCAGCAGATCGAGGCCGGCCGCGTCGCCGCCACCCACTTCCTGCACCGCGAAGGGAAACTGTGGGTGCGCGTGTTCCCGGACAAGCCCATCAGCGCCAAGCCGCTGGAAACACGAATGGGCAAGGGCAAAGCCGAGCCGGCCTACTGGGCCGCCGTCGTCCTGCCGGGGCGGGTCCTGTTTGAACTGGGCGGGGTGACCGAGGCTCTGGCGAAGCAGGCCCTTCGGCGTGTGGCCCACAAGATGCCGATTCGGACCCGCATGGTGTACCGTCACCGCCAACGGTGAGCGGGGCGCCGGTGCGAGTCCACGAGAGGCGAGCATGAAGCCGAAAGAAATACGCGAAATGTCGGACGAGCAGATCCACCAGGAACTGGAGGCGCTCGAGCGGCGAGTCTTCGACCTGCGGACGCAGGCCGAAACGGAAGAACTTCAGGTGCCGAGCGAACTCGGGAAGGCTCGGCGGGACATCGCCCGGATGCGCACGATCCTGCGGGGTCGGGAATTGGCCCGCTTGGCCGAACACGCCGCCGCGGGTGAGGAGCAAGCGGCACAATGAACCGACCGCAGAGCAACCAGCGTCGAATGCAGGGCGTGGTGGTCAGCGATCGGTCCTCCAAGACGATCACGGTCCGGGTGTCCCAGCGATTTCCGCACCCGAAGTACGGGAAGATGGTTCGCCGAGACCGCAAGGTGCACGCCCACGATGAGGCCGGAGAGGCCCATGTCGGCGACACGGTGGAAGTGGTGGAGTGCCGGCCGATGTCGCGGACGAAACGGTGGCGCCTGGTGCGCGTGATTGAGCGGAATCCGGAAGCCGGCCTGAGCACCGAGATGCAGCCTAAGGCTTTCGAACAAGAGGCGCAGCAGGCCGGGGAATCGGTTCAATGATTCAGATGCGTTCCATCGTGGACGTGGTGGACAATACGGGCGCGCGAACCGTTCGCGTGATCCGGGTGCTGGGCGGCTCGACCCGGCGAGGGGCCTTCACGCGCCCCGTGGCCGGCATCGGGGACATCGTCATCGCGTCGGTCCAGAAGGCCCTGCCGGGCGGCGAGGCCAAGAAGGGCGAGGTCGTCCGCTGCGTCGTCGTGCGGACGAAGTACCCGACACGGCGGGCGGACGGCTCGTTCGTGCGGTTCGACTCGAGCGCGGTGGTGCTGATTGACGAGGAAGGGAGTCCTCGCGGCACGCGGATCTTCGGGGCCGTGGCGCGGGAGTTGCGTGTGAAACGGTACATGCGGATCGTCTCGCTCGCGAGCGAGGTGGTCTGAGAGGAAGTGAGCGGCAGGATGCATATTCGGCGTGACGATACGGTGGAGGTGGTCGCGGGCGACGACAAGGGCGTCCGCGGGCGGGTGCTGCGCGTCGAGCCCCGAAAGGACCGCGCGATCATCGAGGGCGTGAACCGGGTGTATCGGCACCTCAAGCGTTCGCGGAAGAATCCGCAGGGAGGCCGGTTGGAAATCGAGGCGCCGATCCGGTTGTCGAACCTGCTGCCGGTTTGCCCGAAATGCAGCAAGACGACGCGGGTCGGGTTCCGCCGCGATGAGGCGGGCAAGAAGTTCCGCGTGTGCCGCCAGTGCGGCCAGGACATCGGAGAACTCTAAGCGGCCATGGCGCGACTGCTGGACAATTATCGCAATACGGTCGTCCCGATGCTCCAGGAAAAACTGGGACGCCGGAACGTGCTCAGCCTGCCCCGGCTGGAGAAGATCGTGGTCTCGATGGGGCTGGGCAAGAGCCGCGACGAACCGAAACGGATCGAGGCGGCTGTTAAAGACCTGGCGACGATCGCAGGCCAGAAGCCCGTGCTGACGAAGGCGAAGCGAAGCATCGCAAATTTTCAGCTTCGCGAAGGCAACGTGTGCGGCGCGATGGTTACGCTGCGCGGCAAGCGGATGTACGAGTTTCTGGATCGCTTGATCAACCTGGCGATCCCGCGAGTCCGCGATTTCCGCGGGATGGATCCGTCGGCGTTCGACGGCCGCGGCAACTACTCGATGGGCGTCAACGAGCAACTGGTTTTTCCGGAAGTCCGGGTGGCCGACGTCCAGTACCAGCAGGGGATGAACATCACGATCTGCATTCGGAACAGCCGATCGGACGAGGAATCGCGCGTGCTGCTGGAAGGCTTCGGGTTCCCGTTCCGGCGAGAGGGTGCCTGACGGCGGAGAGTCGATGACGACCAAAGCGCAACGAAACCGAGCGAAGCGGGAACCGAAATTCAGCACGCGGCGAGTTCGACGCTGTGAACTGTGTGGGCGGCGCCGAGCCGTCTACCGCAAGTTCTCCGTCTGCCGCATCTGCTTCCGGAACCTCGCCTTGCAGGGACTGATTCCGGGTGTCCGGAAAGCGTCCTGGTAACCGAAGAAGGAGAAACGAAGGCGATGACCAACGATCCCATCGCCGACATGCTGACGCGAATCCGCAACGCCCTCGGCCGGCGCATGAGCCACGTCGATATCCCGGCCTCCAAGACGTGCCGGGGTATCCTCCAGGTCCTGCGGGCCGAAGGATACATTCGCGACGTGGATGAGATCAGCGACGGCAAGCAAGGCGTGCTCCGGGTCCACCTGAAGTATGGGCCTGACGGGGAAATGATCGTCACGCACCTGAAGCGTGAGAGCAAACTGAGCCTGCGCGTCTATAAGAAGACCGACGAGATCTCGCCGGTCCTGGGCGGTCTGGGCGTGGCGATCTACTCGACGCCCGAAGGCATCGTCAGCGACCGGCAGGCCCGGCGGATGCACGTGGGCGGCGAGTTGCTTTGCACGATCTGGTGACGGCACGAGAACGCAAGACCAAGAGGACAGGATGTCCCGAGTAGGCAACAAACCGGTTCGAGTGCCCGAGAAGGTCCAAGTGGCCGTCAAGGGCAGCACCATCGAGATCGAGGGGCCGAAGGGCAAACTCGCCTGGACGTTCCACCGCGAGATGCAGGTGGCCTTCGATGAGAGCCAGCGCCTCCTTACGGTGAAGAGGCCGAGCGACCAGCGTCGCCACCGGGCGCTGCACGGCCTGACGCGGGCGATCATCGCCAACATGGTGATCGGCGTGACCCAGGGGTACGAAGAGAAGTTGGAACTCTACGGGACGGGCTTCTCGCTCGCTTTGCAGGGCAAGAAGTTGCTGCTGAACTGCGGGTTTGCAAAGCCGGCCGAGAAGATGGTTCCCGCGGGGCTGGAGGTCGTCATCGACACGCCCAGCACGCGCGGCAACGACATTCCGGCGAAGATGACGATCCGCGGCTGTGACAAACAACTCGTCGGTGAGTTCGCCGCCGAGGTTCGGCACGTGCGGCCGCCGGAGCCGTATCAGGGCAAGGGGTTCCGGTACGCGGGCGAACAGATCCGGCGCAAGGCCGGCAAGACGTTTGTCACGGGCACGGCAGGGGCGTAAAGGCAATGGCGAATGTACTGAAAAGGCGAGCGGGCGTGCAACGGCGCCACCGTCGCGTCCGCAAGAAAGTGTTCGGGACCCCGGAGCGTCCGCGCCTGTGCGTGTACAGGAGCGTGAAGCACATTTACGCGCAGGTAGTGGACGATGTGGCGGGGCGATCGCTCCTGGCCGTCAGCACTCTCAGCGAGCCGCTGAAAGGGAAACTGGGGAGCACGAGCAACCGCGATGCCGCCACCCAGGTGGGCACGCTGCTGGCCGAGCAGGCCAAGAAGACCGGCATCACGGCGGTGTGCTTCGACCGAGGGGGGTGCAAGTACCACGGACGCGTGAAGGCGTTGGCCGAAGCCGCAAGAAAAGGCGGGCTTCAGTTCTAGTCCTGGCGGGCTTGGAGGAACAAGGCGCGTGGCAACCAAGCAGAACAACTTTTTCGGCGAGACCGGCGAATTGCAGGAAAACGTCGTTGCGATCAACCGGTCGGCGAAGGTCGTGAAGGGCGGCCGGCGGTTCAGTTTCAGCGCGCTGTCGGTCGTCGGGGACCGGCGCGGTCGCGTCGGCGTGGGATACGGTAAGGCGAACGAAGTGCCGCCCGCTGTCGAAAAGAGCATCTCGGAGGCGAAGAAGAGCCTGAGGCGGATTCCTCTGACGGGCGACACGATCCCGCACGAGGTCGTCGGACGATTCGGCGCGGCGCGAGTGTACATGCGGCCGGCGAGACCCGGGACCGGCGTGATCGCGGGCGGGGGCGTGCGGGCCGTCTGCCAGATGGTCGGCATCCGCAATATCCTTACGAAATCGCTCGGAAACACGAACCCCGTGAACCTCGTCAAGGCCGCTCTCAACGCCCTCGAGCAACTGAAGGACGTGAAGGAAGTGGCGCGCCTTCGGGGCGTCCCGGTGGAGGAACTCATGCCGAGCGAACAGACCGTGCGCCGGCCTGAAAAGGGTGGTGCCGTGGCGGGAACCGAGGCGGGCAAAGGACAGGCGACGTGAACCTGACGGACGTCAAGAAACACGCGAAGGCGCATCCGGCCCGCAAGCGCATCGGGCGAGGCATCGGCTCGGGCCTCGGCAAGACGAGCGGACGGGGCCACAAGGGCGCCAAGGCGCGCGCGGGATACCACCGGCGGGCGGCGTACGAAGGCGGCCAGATGCCCCTCTTTCGCCGCTTGCCGAAGGTCGGGTTCTCAAACGCCCGCTTCGCCACGCCGGTGCACGTGGTGAACGTCGAGGACCTGAACCATTTCCGCAAAGGCGACAGCGTCGGGCCGAATGAACTGCGGGAAGCGGGGCTCCTCCAGGGCCGGTTGTACCGGCTCAAAGTGCTGGGGCGGGGCGAGTTGAAGAAGGCGCTGACGGTTCGGGCGCATGCGTTCAGTGAATCGGCGGCCAGCAAAATCATCGAGGCGGGCGGCCAGGCGGAGGTGATCGAAGCGTGATTCGGTCCCTCATCAACGTCTTCAAGATTCCGGAACTGCGGCGGAAACTGCTCTTCACGCTGCTCGTCATCGCCGTGTTCCGCCTGGGAACGTACGTCCCGATTCCCGGGACGGACGCGGAATACTTGGGGCAACTGCTGGCAGCGGAAGAATCGGCGGAAGGAGCGGCGGGCGGGGGGTTCCGCGATTACCTGAACTTCATCGCGCGGATCACGGGCGGCAGTTTCCAGCCGTTCCTCTTTGCGCTTGGCATCATGCCGTACATCAGCGCCTCGATCATCCTTCAGTTGCTGACGCAGGCGATCCCGTCGCTGGAACGCTTGGCGAAGGAAGGAGAAACCGGACGCCGCAAAATCAACGAGTACACGCGCTACCTGACGGTGCTGCTGTGCATCGTCCAGGCCTCGTTCATCGTGAACGTGAAGCCTTTCAGCGAGGGCGGGTGGCGAGGAGACGTCAGGCCCTTCATGTACTACCTCGTCTCGGTGACCGCGATGACGGCCGGGACGGTTTTCCTGATGTGGCTGGGGGAACTGGTGGACGAGTTCGGCATCGGCAACGGCATCAGCCTGATTATCATGGCGAGCATCGTGGACCGCCTTCCCGCCGTGGCCGCGTACCTCTGGGACAACGCTAAGTTCGAGTTCATGAGTTTCGACGCGACGGAGAAGATCGGCATCGAGACGGTCTTGCTCGTCATCGTGATGTTCGTGAGCGTGATCGTCGGAGTGATCCTGATTACCCAGGCGCAGCGGCGAATTCCGATCCAGCAAGCCAAGCACATGCGAGGCCGGCGAGTGTACGGCGGCCAGCGCCAGTACCTCCCCCTGCGCGTCAACCAGGCGGGCGTCATCCCCGTTATCTTCGCCTCCAGCCTTCTTTATCTGCCGATGTACCTCTTCGACATGGTCGCGAACGCGACCGCGAACACCTCGTTCGCCGCCCTCACCGTCGAATTGCGGAACCTCTTTACCTACGGCAGCGAGACGCACCTGCTGATCTACGTCGCGATGATTTACCTGTTCTGCTACTTCTGGACGGCGATCCAGTTCCAGCCTCGCGAGATGGCCGACAACCTGCGCGATTGGGGTTCGTTTATCCCCGGGATGCGCCCCGGCCGGCGGACGGCCGAGTACTTGGAACGGGTCATGAACCGCATCACCTACGTGGGAGCAAGCTTCCTGGCCGTCGTCGCCATCATCCCGATGGTCGTCAGCCGCCTGACCAACGTCAGCATGGTCATGACGGGCTTTCTGGGAGGCACGGGTCTGCTGATCATCGTCAGCGTGGCGCTGGACCTCGTGCAGCGGGTCGAGTCGCACCTGATCATGCGACATTACGAAGGATTCTTGGCGGAGGGCCGGGTCCGGGGACGCCGCGGGTAGCCGCCCTCGAAGGGGAACGCAATCGTGCGACTCGTATTCTTGGGTCCCCCGGGGGCCGGCAAAGGAACGCAGGCGAAAGCCGTGGCTGCCCGTTATGCCGTGCCGCATGTGTCGAGCGGCGATATCTTCCGTGCCGAGATCGGCCGCGCCTCTCCGCTCGGCCGGCAGATAAAGTCGTACGTGGATTCCGGACGCCTTGTGCCGGACGACTTGACAACCGAGGCGGTGACGTCCCGTTTGCGCGAGAAGGATTGCGCCGAGGGCTGGGTCCTCGACGGGTTCCCGCGCACCGAGGGCCAGGCACGGGCGCTCGACGACGCGCTGGCGGCGGCAAAAACGAAACTCGACGCCGTGGTTTACCTTACGCTCGACGGCGAGGTGATCGTCGAGCGGATGAGCGGCCGGCGCCTTTGCCCGAAGTGCGGGCGGACGTACCATATGGTGCATATGCCGCCGCGGTCGGACGAGCAGTGCGACGAGTGCGGGGCGGCGCTGGTGCAGCGGGACGACGATGCGCCGGAGACGGTGCGCAATCGCCTCGCTACCTACGAGTGCCAGACGGCGCCGCTCGTGGACTATTACGAAGGCCGCGGACTCTTGGTGCGGGTCGGCGGCGAGGGGACCCCTGACGAGGTCAGGGGGAGGCTCTTTGAACAATTGAAGATGGTCGAGGAGGCCTGACGGGCGTTGGCCATGGCGATCCGTCCGAAGAGCCCCGAGGCGATTGAGAAGATGCGTCGGGCCGGCTGGACGGTGGCGCGGGTGCTGGAGCGTCTTCGGGCGATGGCGAGGCCGGGCGTCACGACGGGCGAACTGGACGCCGAGGCCGCGCGGCTCGCGCGCGCCGAGGGGGCGAAGAGCCTTTTTCTCGGCCAGCCGCATCCGCGAGGCGGACGCCGGTATCCGGGCAACATCTGCGTTTCTCTGAACGAGGAACTGGTGCACGGGATTCCCGGGCCGCGCCGGATCGCCGAAGGCGACATCGTGTCGATCGACTTCGGTGTGGAGCAGGCCGGCTGGTGCGCCGACGCCGCCTGCACGTTTGCCGTCGGGCGGGTCTCCGAGCGCGTCGAACGATTGCTCGAGGTGACGTCGGAGGCGCTCGAGATCGTTTGCCGCGAAGCGCGGGCCGGCGTGCTGTGGTCGGCGGTGGCCGGGCGGATCGAGGCCCTGGTCCGCGGGGCGGGCTTCTCCGTGGTAACCGATTACGTCGGCCACGGGATCGGTCGAGAAATGTGGGAAGAGCCCAAGGTGCCCAACTTCGTGAGCCGCGACCTGCTGAAAAATGATTGGGTGCTCGTCGAGGGCATGACCTTGGCGGTCGAGCCGATGGTGAACCTCGGCGGGCGCGAAGTGCGGGAGAAGGAAGACGGGTGGACGGTGGTGACCTGCGACGGTCAGCCGTGTGCCCATTTTGAAGATACGTTTGTGATCCGCCAGGACGGGGCGGAGCCCCTGACGCGGTTGGCGGACCCAGAGAAAGGATGAGTTCGAACCGATGGCGAAGGACGTCATCCGAATGGAAGGAAAGGTGACCGAGGCGCTGCCGAACGCCGTGTTCCGTGTCGAGTTGGAGAACGGACACAAGGTGCTCGCGCACGTGTCGGGGCGGATGCGGATGCATTTCATCCGGATCCTGCCGGGCGACACCGTGACGGTGGAACTGTCGCCCTACGACCTTTCGCGGGGTCGGATCGTGTATCGGTCGGGCTGAGGAAGCCCTGTCGGCCGAGGAGAGGCGCTAAGGCGATGAAAGTTCGGACGAGTGTCAGAAGAATCTGCGAGAATTGCCGGATCATCAAGCGTCGCGGCGTCGTGCGCGTGATCTGCACGAATCCGCGGCACAAACAGCGCCAGCGCGGTAAAGCGAAGGCGAGGAGGTAGCGTATGCCCCGTATCGCGGGTGTCGACGTGCCGGGCGAAAAGTCCACGTGGGTGGCCCTGACGTATATCTACGGCATCGGGCGGCGGTCGGCCCTCCAGATCTGCAAGGAGGCCCAAATCGGCCCGAACGGGCGGGCCCGGGACCTGACGGAAGACGAAGTCGGCCGAATCGCCACGGTGATCGACCGCAGTTTCGTCGTCGAGGGCGCGCTGAGGCGCCAGGTGATGCAGAACATCGCGCGCCTGCGGGACATCAGTTGCTATCGCGGCGTTCGCCACCGGCGGGGCCTGCCGGTTCGCGGCCAGCGGACGCGGACCAATGCCCGCACGCGCAAAGGCCCTCGCAAGACCGTGGCCGGCAAGAAGGGCGTCAAGGAACTGCACTAAGGACGGTGACGGTTCGCGTGAAGGATTCGTGACGGGACGAGCCGACCGGAAACCGGCGGCGCCAATACGGAGAGACGATGGCGAAGAAAAAGAAAGTTCACAGGAGTGTGGCGAAGGGCGTCGCACACGTCAAGGCCACCTTCAACAACACGATTGTGACGATCACGGACCCGGCCGGGAACGTCCTGTGTCAGGACAGCGCCGGCACGATCGGGTTCAAGGGCAGTCGGAAGTCCACGCCGTTCGCGGCCCAGCGGGCCGCCGAGGCGTGCGCCGAAAAAGCAAAGAAGATGGGCATGCGGGAAGTCGAGGTCCGGGTCAAGGGTCCGGGCAGCGGCCGGGAATCGGCCATCACGGCACTTCAGGCGGCGGGGCTGAAAGTGACCGCCATCGAGGACGTGACACCGATTCCGCACAACGGGTGCCGGCCACGCAAGCGCCGGCGCGTCTAGGCCGGCTGAGAAAACGAGGGAACGAGATGGCACGATATACGGGTCCTGTTTGTCGCCGTTGCCGCCGCGCAGGGATGAAACTCTATCTGAAGGGCGTGCGATGCGAAAGCGCCAAGTGCGCCATCGAGAAGCAGTGGCGTAACAAGCCGCCCGGCATGCATTTCTGGCGCCGCCGCCGGCCGACCGAGTACGGCCTGCGCCTCCGCGAGAAACAGAAACTGCGCTGGTACTACGGCGTTCTGGAGCGCCAGTTCCGGCGGTTCTTCGCCGAAGCGTCGCGCGCCAAGGGATCGACGGGCGAGCGGCTCCTGGTGCTGATGGAGCGCCGGCTGGACAACGTGTTCTATCGGATGGGCTTCGCGCCGAGCCGGCGGGCGGCACGCCAGACCGTGCTGCACGGCCACATGCTCCTGAACGGCCGGATGGCCAACATCCCCAGCCTGAAGGTTGAGGTCGGCGACGAGATCGAGATCCGCGACCGAAAGTCGAGCCGCGAACTCGTCCGCGCCTGGACCAGCGAAGACCAGGGCCGCATGGTTCCCCAGTGGCTCGAGTCCGACCCGGAGCATTTCCGCGGGCGTGTCAAGGCGTTGCCGACCCGTGACGAGATTTCGTTCCAGGTGAACGAAAACCTGATCGTCGAGTTCTGCAGCCGTTAACCATAGGCAGGAGGCAAACCCGTGATGCGGATCAAGTGGAAGGGCCTCGAACTCCCCACGCGCGTGGTTGCGGACGCCGCCACCATGGCGGAGACGTATGGGCGGTTCGTCGCCGAGCCGTTTGAGCGCGGCTTCGGCGTGACGATCGGCAACAGCCTCCGGAGGATCCTCCTCTCGAGCCTCGAGGGGTCCGCCGTCACCGGCGTCAAAATGGAGGGCGTCCTGCACGAGTTCTCGAGCATCGAAGGGGTCATCGAAGACGTCATCGACATCATTCTGAACGTCAAGGGCCTGGTCGTGCGCCTCGAGGGCGACGAGCCCCGCATCATCACGCTGGAGGCCACGAAGGCCGGTCCGGTGACCGCCGCCCAGATTCAGACCGACCCGAACGTCGAAATCATCAACAAGAACCATCTCCTGGCGACCCTGTCGAAGGACGTCGACTTCCGTCTCGAATTGCGCGTCGCCAAGGGCAGGGGATACGTCGCCGCCGAGCAGAACACCCCCGAAGAGCAGGAAATCGGCTTCATTCCCGTCGACAGCCTCTATTCGCCCGTCGTACGCGTGCGGTATCGCACGGAGGATACGCGTGTCGGCCAGCGGACAAACTACGACCGCCTCATCATGGAGATATGGACGAAGGGCACTGTGACACCCGAAATGGCGCTGGTCGAGGCGGCCAAGATCATGCGCAAGCACCTCAACCCGTTCGTCGAGTACTTCCAGCCCGGCGAGGAATTGGGCGCCGAGGCGGTCCCGGTGGCCGAGGAAGCGGCCGGCACCGAGGAATACGTCTCGGAACTCGAACGCAAACTCGCCATGCCCACCTCGTCACTGGAACTTTCGATCCGGGCCGCCAATTGCCTCGAGGCCGAAAACATCATGACCGTCGGCCAACTGGTCCGCCTCAGCGAGGAGGACCTCTTGAACATCCGGTCGTTCGGCAAGACCAGCCTGCGCGAGATTAAACGGAAACTGGCCGACCTCGGCCTCTCGATCGGCATGGACCTGGAGGGTGTGACGGCCGGTGGCGGCGGAGGAAGCGCCTGATGCGGCACCGGAAGAAGGGAAAGAAACTCGGCCGGACCGGCAGTCATCGTACCGCGCTCCTCAGGAGCCTGGCCGCGGCTCTGCTGGAGCACGAGGCCATCACTACGACCATCCCGAAGGCCAAGGAAGCCCGCCGATTCGTCGATCGGCTCATCACGTTGGCCAAGCGGGGCACGCTGGCCGACCGCCGACGGGCGGCCTCCAGGCTTCAGAACGAGGCGCTCGTGAAGAAACTCTTCGAGGACATTGCGCCGCGCTTCGCCCAGCGCCCGGGCGGATACACCCGCATCGTCAAACTCGCGCGGTTCCGCGTCGGCGACGCCAGCCGGTTGTGCCGCCTCGAACTCGTCGAAAAGAAAGAGAAGGAAAAGAAGAAAAAGGCCAAGAAGAAGTAACCCGCGAGCCTCTTCCCACGGGGCGCGCGCTCGCTTTCACCAACGCGGCCGGGAGGGTTCCCGATGGCCGACTGCGTCTTCTGCAAGATCGTCGCAGGCGAAATCCCCTGCACGAAGGTCTTTGAGGACGGCCTGTGTCTCGCCTTCATGGACATCGGGCCCATTTCGCCGGGGCACACGCTTCTCATCCCGAAGGCACACTACGAGACGATCCACCAGATGCCCGCCGCCGAGGCGGCGCACCTGGCGCGGCACATTCCGTTGCTGGCGGCCGCGGTCCAGAAGGCCGTCCGTGCCGAAGGCATCAACGTCCTCCAGAACAACGGAGCCTGCTCGGGCCAGGAAGTGTTCCACGTCCATGTTCACCTGATTCCGCGCTGGCCGCAGGACGGCCTCGGTTTCCGCTGGCCCGCCAAGCAGGCGGACCCGGAGGTTCTCAAGCAACAGGCTGAGGCCATTACGAAACACCTCAAATCCTAGGCCGATCTCGGGGAGAACCGGTGGGAAACGGGGGACCATGCGGACGCCTGGGGTTCTTCTAACCCTTTGCGCCACAAGTAGTTATGGCGAGTTCTCCGGAGCCTTGGCCGGCGCCTCCGGTTCCTTCGCGTGGTGGACGATCTCCCAATCTTCCGGGACGTCCGGGCGAGCGAACATCTTCGCATCCACCTTCTTGTTGGTCTCGATGCGGTGAAAGTCGATCGTCGTGATGTTCTCGCTCGTGTCCCAGAGCCGCGCCCGCGTCGGCAGAAACGTCTTCGCCTCCACCCACAGCACGATGGCCGTGTACGTTTCGGCCAGCGGCGTGTCCTTCTTCGGTTTCAACACGAGGACGCCGCGGTTTTTCTTGTCGCGAGTTTCCTCGGTGGCGTCGCGGGCGACGTCGAAGTGTTTGAGGACGGCTTCCTTCTTCTGGCCGAACGGCATGGGGAGGGGTGTCTTGCCGAGTTCGAACGAATCGAGGGCGGGCTCCTCGGGCCGGCGAATCTCCCAGATGATGAGTTGTTTCGTCGCGTCCTTCTTGTGGTAGAGGATTCGCCCGTCGAAGACGAACGTCTCCCGCGGGCGGTCGGTAAACTCGAAACTCAGCAGGTTCGGTGCGCGAAACAGAAGTTCCCCCTTGCGCTTCTGGACATCCTCATACAGCGTTTGATTGAGTTCGTAGTCGAATTGGGCCTGAAGGGTCTCGATCTTGCGGCCGGCCTCGTCCATTCGGTCCAGGAGTTCCTGTGTCTCGGGCGTGAGGACCTGTTGAGGCGACGGGACGGCAATCGGCTCGGCCGGGGAGGTCTCCGCCGATTGCGCGCGTGCCGGCACCGCGAGGGACGCGGCAAGCGCGACGAACAGCATCAGGCGTCTCATGGCGTTTTTTCCTCCTCGGCGCGATTGGCCTCATCCACGCTCTTTAGTCTCTGTACGAGCGCGGACAGCCCGCGCCACAACCCCAGCACTACGACCGCCCCGCCGATGCCCAACACCCATTGCCACCCGAGGTTGAACCGCTCCGCGAAATAAGCCAGAAGCAAGTACCTTGGCCATCGTCCGACGAGCGACCCGATGGCGAACTTCGCGCGGTTGTAACCTTCGCTGATCGCCAGCAGCCGGACGAAGTCCACCGGGATCGGCAGAAACGACGCGGCCGCAAGTGTCGCGAACGGCGCCCGATTGTACCACGCGGCGAAGTGCTTGTAGAGCCCCGTTGCGCGGACGCGACGCACCGGCCTGTAACGGTACAGGAAGGTCAGCAGATAATAGTCGTGCATGTTGGCGATGGCGGTGCCGGCGGCGCCGAGAGCGGCTACGGCGAGCGGCTCGAGGCCGAGCCCCCCTCCCACGGCGGGGGCGGCCATCCAGAGTACCACGGGCGTCGTCGGCAGCGGGCAGAACGTGCAGCAGATGCTCATGTACGCCAGGTAGGCGGCCAGGATCCCAAGACTCGTGTCGGGCCAGGACACCTTGACCATAGCCAGGACGGCCAGCAGGGCGATGAACGGATAGAACCACGCGCGGAACCGGATGGGCTCGTGGCGCTGGAGCCTCAGTTCCACCTCCGTGGGGAGGGGTTCAATGGTCGGCGATTCGCCCATCGCGCATCCTCACGAGCCGTTCGGCGCGCTCGGCCACCTTCTCGTTGTGGGTGATGAGAACAATCGTCTGGCCGGACTGCTGATGGAATCGCCCGATGAGGTCGAGGATCCGCTCGGAGGCCTCGGAGTCGAGGTTGCCGGTCGGCTCGTCCGCCAGGAGGACGTCCGGCTGGGTGACGAGGGCGCGGGCGATGGCGACGCGCTGTTGCTCGCCGACGCTGAGTTCGCCTGGTCGCCGCCGGTGCTTGTCGTCGAGCCCGACGGCCGCAAGCATCTCGCGGGCCCGGCTTTGCACCGCCTCGTGGCGGAGCCGGAGCGCCAGCGCCACGTTCTCTTCCGCCGAGAGCGCCGCCAGAAGGTTGAACCGCTGGAAGACGAACCCGACGTGGTGCCGCCGGAGCAGCGTCCGCCGGCCGTCCGAGATCGCGCCCGTATCGGTGCCGGCGAGAATGACCGTCCCCTCGGTGGGCGTGGCCAGAAGGCCCAGAAGATACAGGAGCGTGCTCTTGCCGCAGCCGCTCGGCCCCATCACGGAGACGAACTCGCCTCGGCGGACGGCCAGGTCCACGCCGCGCAGCGCCGCCGTCGGCGCCGCCCCCGTGCGGTATACCTTCGTCAGGCCCCTGGCTTCGAGGATCGTTTCCATCGTGCTTTCCATTCTTCTTCCCTCTCCCTAGATGGGAGAGGGCAAGGGTGAGGGTGAATGCCGTTCACTTCATCCTTTTGCGGTTGGGCGTTCGGTGTTCATTATTCGTCGTTTCTATCCCCCTCACCCCACCCCTCTCCCGCAAGGGGAGAGGGGGGTTATGAAACAGATTCTATTCATACCGCAGGCTCTCGACGGGGTCCTGCCTCGCGGCCCGCTGCGCCGGATGGAGGGCCCCGAGGGCCGTCCCGCCGGCCGCGAGCGCCGCCGCATAGGCGAACCGGACCGCCGGAATGTCCACCGTCCAGAGCGGCTGAAGGTCGAGGATGAGGGCGCGGCTCCCCCAGGTCAGGAGGAACCCGGCGACGATGCCCGCCGCGCAGATGAGCCCCGCCTCGGCCATGACGAGGCCGAAGACCTGGGTGCGCGACGCGCCCAGGGCCTTCAGGACGCCGATCTCGCGCGTCCGCTCGACGACCATCGTGTATACCGTGAGGAGGATCACGAGGAAGCAGACGAACCCCGCCACGAACACGACCGAGCCGATGACGAGGTCCATGTCCACGAAACTTCCGGCGAGGACGTCGTAGTACTCATCGAACGTGATGGCCCGCAGGCCGCGCACTTCGACGGCCTCTCGCACGGGTTGAATGTCCGCCGGCCGCACGACGCGCACGTAAAAGAACGACGCCCGCGGGCGGTCCTGGTTCATCACCTGGCTGACGGTCTCGATGGGCATGAAGACTCGGCCGGCGACGCCTTCGCGCGCGATGCCGACGATCGTGAACCGGTGGCCCCACCGTTCGACCGTGTCGCCCAGGCGGTATCCGCCAGCCCGCGCGAGGCGCGTGTCGATGACCATCTCGTTACCGCCTTCGAGGGCGCGGCCTTCGACCATGCGGTCCGGCCCGGCAAAGAGGTCCCAATCCTGAGGCCGGATGCCGTAAACGTTCTGAACGCGTCCGGCCATTTTGAGCGGCCACCGCAGGACCGCCACCGCGCGCGCGACGCCGGGAATCGCTTTGAGGTCGCCCTGAACCTTGTCGGCCGGCAGGCCGCCGCTCAGCACCACCTGGTCGGACGCCGGCCAGACCATCAGATGCGCCTGGACGTTGGTGGTCCGATCTGCGATCTCGCGAAGCATGCTCGTCAGGCCGATGAGTACGAGGAAAAGGGCCACCCCCACCCCGACCGCCAGGACGCTGATCGTTGTGCGCGTCTTTCGAGCGAAGATGTTGGCCAGAGGCAGACAGGCCACGGCGGCTCCTTTTGTGGTAATGCTCGGGCGATTATAGAGGCGGTCGGCGGGCGGGGCAAGCACCACCATGCCTGACTCCTCCCCAGGTTTTGCCAGGCGATGGAAGTAGTTGGAATCTTGTGATGTCGAAAGCCCCGCCAGGGGCGTTTGAAGATAGCCCCGGCCGCAACAGGATTTTGCATCTACGCGGTGGGTGGCATGTCCACCCTGTTCCGGGTGGACATGCAAATTGCCCCCATGCATGGCCACGCAGAATCCCGGCGCGCCGGGATGGCCGTGGCTACCGTCAATCGCCGCTCCGCGGCTGAATGACCGCTTAGTCGCCCCCCCGCTCGGCCGCGGCCCCAAGGATTCGGCGGACCTCGGTGAGGTCGGCGGCAATCCAGGTGGCCTCGGACGCCCACCCTGGAGCGGGGTCGGAGACGAGGGCGATCGTCCGGCACCCGGCGGCCGCGCCCGCCTCCATGTCGAAACGGAAGTCGCCGACCACGATGGTTTCCTTGGGTTCCGTGCCGAGGGTGCTCATCAGATGGCGAACGCCCACGGGGCTGGGTTTCGGCAAGTGGTCCTCGCGGGCGACGATAGCAGAGAATCGAAGGCCGTGCTGTCGGCAGGCGTGATCAACGCTTCGGCGGCTGTTGCGCGTCAGGACGGCCGTCCGGATGCCACGCGCGCGGAGCCAGTCGAGGAGTTCCCCGGCGCCGGGCATGAGTCGGCTGCGGTCGGCGGCCTCGGCTTCGTGGCGCTCGAGGACGGCGTTGGCGCGGGTCCGGTCGGACTCGGAGAACCTGTCCATCGCCTCCAGAATGGAGGCGCCGGGCGGCAGGCCGATCTCGCGGCGGATGGCATCGAAATCGAACGCCGGCTCCAGGAGCGTCCCATCCATGTCGAAGATGACGAGTTTCAGCGTCATGGCGTACCTATCATGCCAGAGGGCGAAATCGGGGTCAACCCCGGGGCTGCTTGGCCGCGTCTTGCTTTCCACCGGGCCGGCGGGGTATAATCGCTTCCCGTCCGGCCGGGCCGGAGGCCGGCCCGGAACGGGGATATGGATTGAAAAAGGCCCTTGGCGAACTGGCGAGGCTGGTCGGCGGACGGCTGGAGGGTGATGCCGGCCGCGAGGTCGAGGGCGTGGCATCCCTCGCGGAAGCGGGTCCGCGCGACGTCGCCTTCGTCGCCCAGAAGCGGTGCAAGTCCGCCGCCGCAAACGCCAAGGCCGGCTGTCTGGTCGTCCCTGACGACTGGGAAGGGAAGGTGGGGGGGGCGGCGCTCCTTCGAGTGGCGGACCCGAATCGGGCGATGGCCCGGATTGCCGAGATGCTGCTTGCGCCGCTGCCGGTCCTGCCGACGGGGGTCCATCCGTCGGCCGCCGTGGCGAAGTCGGCCGTCCTCGGGAAGGACGTTCACGTCGGCCCCTGTGCCGTCGTGGGCGAGAAGGCCCGCGTCGGCGACCGGACGCGAATCCGGGCCGGGGCCGTCGTGGCCGACGAGGCGGCCATTGGAGCGGACTGCGACATTCACTCGGCCGTCGTGGTGCGCGAGCGCGTCCGGCTGGGCGACCGCGTGATCATCCACGCGGGGTCGGTCATCGGGAGCGACGGGTTCGGTTACTTGGCCGGCAAGACGGGGCCGGAGAAGATTCCCCAGTTGGGGACGGTCGAGATTGCCGACGACGTGGAAATCGGCGCCTGCGTGACGGTGGACCGGGCGCGGTTCGGGGCCACGCGGATCGGCCGGGCGGTGAAGATCGACAACCTCGTGCAGATCGGGCATAATGTGCAGGTCGGCGAGGGAACGATCATCGTGAGCCAGGTGGCCGTCGCCGGCAGCGCCCGCATCGGTCGCGGCTGCGTGATTGCGGGCCAGGCGGCGATTGACGGGCACCTCGTCATCGGCGACGGGGCGCGGATTGCCGCGAAGGCCGGTGTGACGAAAGATGTGCCGGCGGGCGCGGACGTGAGCGGCTACCCGGCGGGCCCGCACCGCGAGGAACTTCGGCGCGAGGCGGCGCTTCGGCGGATGGAGGAAGTCCTGGAAAGTCTGAAGGCAATCGAAGAGCGGCTGGCGGACCTGGAGTCGAGGAAGGGCGCGTGAGCCGACGCCAACGAACCATCGCACGCGAGGCCGAGATGGAAGGCCGGGGCCTCTTCACCGGCCAGATGGTCCACGTCCGCCTGAAGCCGGCCCCCGCTGACGCCGGGCTCGTCTTTACGCGGGTGGACCTCTCGCCGGAAGTCCAGATTTCGGCGACGGTTCAATCGGTCGCGAAGCGATTTCAGCGGACATCGCTGGCGAACGGCGACGTGTCGGTCGAGACGGCCGAGCATCTCCTGGCGGCGCTCGAAGGGCTCGAAATCGACAACCTGGCCGTGGAACTCAACGGGCCTGAACTGCCGGCGGGCGACGGGTCGGCGGCGGATTACGTTCGGCTCCTGCGGCAGGCGGGGATCGTCGAGCAGCCGGCCGATCGGCCGGTGCTCAAGATCGTCGAGCCCGTCACGGTGCACGAAGGCGGCGCCGTCATTGCCGCGCTCCCAGGCGATGAGGACGCGCTCGTGCTGACGTACCACCTGGACTACGGGCCCGAGAGCGTGATTCCGCCGCAGGTCTGCCACCTCCGGCTGACGCCCGACACGTTTGTCGAGGACCTGGCCGCCAGCCGAACTTTCATCCTCGATTCCGAAGTGGAGGAACTGCGTCGCCGCGGCTATGGGCCGGACGTCACGTACCAGGACCTTCTGGTGTTCGGGCGGGAGGGGCCGATTGAGAACACGCTGCGGTTTCCGGACGAGCCGGCGCGGCACAAGATGCTGGACCTGGTGGGCGACCTGTTCCTGTTGAACCGCGACGTGCGGGGCCGGATCGTGGCCGTCAAGAGCGGCCACTCGCTGAACCACCGGCTGATTCGCCGCCTCCAGGACCAGGGCGCCGGCCGAGCCGCCGGAACGCGGACCGAGACGCGCCCGGCGATGGACATCAGCCAGATCATGGAGGTCCTGCCGCACCGGTACCCCTTCCTCCTCGTGGACCGCGTCGTGGAGTTCGAGGAAGACGTCCGGGCGGTCGGCATCAAGAACGTATCGATCAACGAGCACTTCTTCCAGGGCCATTATCCCGGGACGCCCATCATGCCAGGCGTCCTGATCGTCGAGGCGATGGCCCAACTGGCGGGCGTGCTCCTCCTGCGGAAACTGAAGCACACGGGCCAGGTGGCGGTCCTCCTGAGCATGGACCGCGTGAAACTTCGCAAGACCGTTCATCCCGGCGACCAGTTGCGCCTGGAGGCCGAGGTCATCCGGGCCAAGGAACACCGGGCCGAGGTCGTCACCCGGGCGTGGGTGGGCGATGAGGTGGCCGCCGAGGCCAAGATCCGATTCGTCCTCATCCCCGCCGACCAGGAACTGTGAAAGGCTTTCATGGCCATCAGCGAACAGGCAGCCGTTCATCCGAAGGCCGAACTCGCCGCCGACGTCGAGATCGGCCCGTTCTGCGCCGTCGGACCCGAGGTCACCATCGGCGCCGGCACGGTGCTTCACTCCAGCGTGACCGTCGCCGGCCGCACGCGCCTCGGCCGCAGCAACGTCGTGTATCCGCACGTCACGATCGGCACGCCGCCGCAGGACCTTTCCTACCGCGACGAGCTGACGGAAACCGTCATCGGCGACTCGAACGTCATCCGCGAGTGCGTGACGATTCACCGCGCCTCGACCAAGGAAGGAGGCGTGACGCGCGTCGGCAACCGGTGCTACCTGATGGCGTGCAGCCATGTGGCCCACGACGCCGTCGTCGAGGACGACGTGGTCTTCGGCAATAACGTGCTGATCGGCGGGCACGTGCACATCGAGTCGCGCGCGAACCTGAACGGTGGGGCGGCGGTGCATCCGTTCACGCGGATCGGCCGACTGGCGTACGTCGGCGGCCTGACGCGCATCGTCCACGACGTGCCGCCTTTCATGATCATCGAGGGCCATCCCAGCCGCGTCCGCGGCCCCAACAGCGTCGGCATGGAACGGGCCGGCTTCTCCAAGGACACCATCGAGATGGTCGCCAAGGCCTACCGGCGGATCTACCGCTACGGCCGGCCCCGGGAGGAAGTCCTGCGGGAACTCGAGCAGGAAAACGGTTGGCCTGAAGAGGTCCGGTACCTGTGCGATTTCCTCCGCGCCAGCGCCTCGGGCAAGCACGGACGCTTCCGCGAATCCCTCCGCAGGAAACCTTCCGCCTAGGATTACGACGCCGTGTTCTTAAACGCAGAGAACGCGGAGAACGCAGAGAACGGCCGTCAAGAAGTCAAAAAGGAGACGGCGCGGAGTTGCGGTTGTGGAACAGCGCCCAGTCAGGGCCGGGGTATGCCGTGCAAGTTGTTGTGAAAAAAAGAGGTTATCTCTGCGCTCTCTGCGCTCTCTGCGTTGAGATAGCGTTATGGAACTAGCATGACCGACCCCGTCAAGATCGCTCTGGTCGGCGCCGGCCACATGGGCCGGCTCCATGCGCGCACCATCGCCGGACGCGAGGATGCGGCGCTGGTGGCCGTCTGCGACGTGGACGCGGCCGCCGCGGCCGCCTTGGCCGAGACGTATGGCGCGCGGGCGCTCGGAGAAGTGGAAGGCCTGGCGGGCGCCGTGGATGCGGTTGTCCTCGCCGCCGCCACCGCCGCCCATCGGGACCTCGCGCTGGCGCTGATCCGCGCCGGCGTCCCGCTCCTCGTGGAAAAGCCTCTGGCGGGAACCGCGGCCGAGGCCCGCGAGATCGCCCGCGCCGCCGAACGCGCCGACGCCGTCCTCCAGGTCGGCCACATCCTGCGTTTCGATCCCGTGACCCGCGCAATAGCGGGGCGGACGTTTCGGCCGACTCAGGTCTCCGTTTCCTGGCGCTCGCCGTTCACCGGCCGCTCGACCGACGTCAGCGTCGTCATGGACCTCGCGATTCACGGCATCGACCTCGTGCTCAAGTGGGCGGGCAGGTTTCCGGAGGAAGTGACCGCTAAGGGCCGGACGGTCAAGGGACCGCACACGGACGAAGTCGAGGTGCACCTGGCGTTTGCGGGCGGCTGCGCGGCGGACCTCGTCGCCAGCCGTGTGTCGGAGATGCGCGAGCGGCGCATCCGAATCGCGGCGGGGTGCGAAACGATCGAACTGGACTATGCAGCCCGGACGGTCCGGTGGGGTTCGGAGGCCCTGCCTGTGGAAACCGAACCGGACGCCCTGACGGCCCAGATGAATTCCTTCCTGGCGGCGGTGCGCGGCGAGGTGCCCGTGGCGGTTTCCGCCGACGAGGGCGCCCGCGCCGTCGAAGTGGCGGACCGGATTCACGAGGCGATCGCGAAAGGGCAGGGGAAAGCCTGACGAGGCCGTCCCGAGGCCTGGGGTGTTGTCCCCGTGCTGCAGGATGGGTAAAATACGCCAACAGAACTACAGGGGGTGCAGCACAACAAAGTGGCGATTCTTTGGCCGGGCGGTGTCGTTCGAGCCGCGACCGGAAGGTCGCGGTCACGTTCTCTGCCCTGGCACGAGCCGGGTGCCATGCTTGCCCGCCTGTGGAGGGCTTTCGCTCTTGTCCGGCGTAGCCCCGGCGCGCCGGGGCGAAGACGGATGCGGGTGCCATGCTTTCGCTTGCGAAAGCATGCTTATCCGCAAGGAAGACGTATGACCACCATGACCGATCGAATCGGCGAAGCGGCGCTCAAGCGGATGCGCATCGCGTTCACGGAGGACTCCAGCGGCGCAGTCCACACGACCGTGACCGGCCCGATGGGCGTGCGCCTGCTCTCAATCAAGACCTGGCGCACGCCCGACAAGCAAATCGCCTGCGACGTCTCGGGGCCGCTCAAGGGCCGGTTCCAGGACCAGATCGAAGCGTTCCTCGAGGTGATCAATCGGCTGAAGATCGTCGCCGAAAAGGACGGCAAAAACTTCTGCAACCTGTACAACCCGCCGATGCCGAGCACCGCCGCCCTGAGGCCGTTCGAGCGGAAACTGCGGACCATGGCCGAAAAAATCGTCTTCCCCGCCACGAGCACCCTTTCGGTGACGCCGCGGTGCCCGTGCCGGTGCATCCACTGTTCGGCCGACCGGTTCGTCGCCCCCGAGCGCGAGGAACTCTCGACCGGGGACTTAAAAAGCGTCATCGACCAGGCCCTCGACCTCGGCGTCTGCTCGATGGTCTTCACGGGCGGCGAACCGATGACCCGCGCCGACCTCCCGGACCTCATCGCCTACACCGACAAGAGCCGCGCCCACGTCATGATCTTTACGAGCGGCGTGCTGTTGACCGAGAAGAACGTCGCGCGCCTCGCGGAGGCGGGGCTGGGGAGCCTCAACGTCTCCATCGACGCCGACACGCCGGAAGAGCACGACCGGCTCCGGCGCTTGCCGGGCGCGTTCCAGAAAGCCATGGACGGCGCCCGCCGGGCCCGCGCCGCCGGCATCCTCACCGGCATCTCGACCTACGCGACCCACGAGAACGTGGCGTCGGGCGCGCTGGAGCACCTGCTCCGCATCGCCCAGGATGAGGGGTTCCACGAGGTCACGATCTTCGACTGCGTCCCGACGGGCAAGTTCCTCTCGATGCCCGAACTCCGCCTGGGGCGAAAGGACATCAAACGCATCCGCGCCCTCGCCGACAAGTACAACGCCATGGATTTCCCGATGGGCGTCATCGCCCAGTCCAAAGCCAACGCGGCCGACGGCGGCGGATGCTTCGGCGCGTTCAGCCAGTTCTACATGACCTGCTACGGCGACGTGAACCCGTGCGACTTTAACCCCGTCACCTTCGGCAACGTGCGCGACGAATCGCTGGAGGCCATCTGGCGTCGCATGGTCTCCCATCCCGAGTTCGGCACCCACCGCCTCTCGTGCCGGATGCAGTCCGAACGCTACCGCCGGCAGTTCATCGCCCCCATCCAGGACGAGGAACGCCTGCCCGTCAGTATCTCCCGCCTGCCGGGTGATGGGACCATCCTGCCCAACAATCCTTTGAAAGTTGAACGTTGAGTGTTGGCTGTTGAACGTTCGCCGTTTGCGTCTTCCTTGCTGTTCGCCCCGCCTGCCGTTCGAGCCGGCGGCGGAAGCCGCCGGTCATGTTCCCAACCGCGGCCCGTTCCACCGTCGATCAACCCCCCTCTCCCACAGTGGGGCGAGGGAGCCTTGGTTCCCCTCTCCCTCGACGGCCCGTCGAGAGCCTCTGGGTCGAACGAGAGAGGGCAGGGTGAGGGTGAACCTCCCGCGCGCTTTGTCACCCCGACCGGAGCGGAGGGATCTCGCCGTGCGCCGTTCGAGCCGGCGGCGGAAGCCGCCGGTCAATCTCCCCGCTGTGGCATGCCTTCCTCTGAACGTTGAGCGTTGAGCGTTGGCTGTTGAACGTTCGTCGTTGCCGCCTGTGCGCTTTGTCACCCTGAGCGAAGCGAACGGGTCTCGCTGTGATACCGTTCTCCGTCCATTCTGCGTTCTGCATTCTGAATTCTGCATTGCTTTTCTCCCCCTTTCCTGCCAAAATACTTCATTACGCCGAACCGCTGGGGGAAACAGGTTTTGCGTCCCCAGATTTGGAGTGGGGTGCAGTATCATGCAGTTTGAATGGCCCGGCAGCGGAGCCGGGCAGAGGTTGCCTGAAAAACCCTGCGGGAGGTGTCGGATGCTGACCATCCTCCTGAGAGTGCTCCTACTGGCAGCCGTGTTTCCCGTCGCGTCGGGCTTGCTTGCCGGCTGCCAAACGCAACCCGCGCCGGCGGATCCTTCTGCCGTGGATGAACTGATCCGCCAACTGAACGATGATTCATACCAGGTGCAGTCGAACGCGATCCTGCTTCTGAGGGGCAGCGACAGGCAGGATGTCCGCGAACTGGTGGTCGCTTGTCTCAAGAGCGAGGACCCCGGCGTGCGTTGCTCCGCGGTGGAGTGGGTTCTATGCACCCACGAGAAGTCCGCTGTGCCCCAGTTACTGGAAATGCTCAAGACCGAGTCAGGTGCCGCCAAGGCCAACGTGGCGCGGGCCCTCGGTGCCATCAAGGATTCTGATGCTGTCGAGGGCCTGGTCGCCAGCCTCGGCGATGCCGATGCCGCCGTGCGCGAGTCCGTTGTCGCGGCCCTGGGCGCCATCGGCAACTCCGCCGCCGCTAAGCCCCTGGCCAAGGCCCTGGAGGCCGAGAAGAATCCCTGGGTCGTCCGCCAGATCGTGGAGGCTCTGGGCCAACTCAAGAGCAAGGATGGTGCCCCCGCCATCCGCACCACCCTCGCAAGCGAGGATTCATTTGTCCGCTGGACCTGCGCGAAAGCCCTCGGCACCATCGGGGACGCCGAATCAGTTCCCTCCCTCATCGCCGCCACCAAGGATTCAGAAGATCAGGTCCGAGAGTTCGCCGCCCGGTCCCTCGGTCAGATCGGCGATAAGAAAGCCGTCGCTTGCCTGACCGGTCTGCTGGGCGATTCCTCCAAGCGTGTGGTGCAGGCAGCCCTGATAGCCTTGGCGGAGATCGGCGACCCGCAAGCCATCCCAGCCATCCAGAACCTCGGGCCCTTCGAGGGCACGCTGCCCACTGACCGGGCCGTGAGCATCTACACCGATGTGCAGGCCTGGGCCCTGTGGAGGCTGGACCCCAAGGGCCACAAGCAGCCGGAGATCAAACGCGTGGGCCATTGGTGACCCGGGCAATCCGGCCGAGTTCGACCTGGCCGTCGATGGGATTATCAAGACCTGCCGCAAAGCCGGAGGGTCGTTCGGTCAGCGTGTGATTCCGGGGACACCCATAACCGGGCCCTGTCAAGGCCCTGGTCACAGGGGTCCTCGTTTTTCCCCTGAATACCGTTGTTCGCTTTGATGATCGATTCGCGTGCCTTGCACACACCCATGCGCACCGTGTCCGCCTTCGCCGAAGGCTACGGCGGACCGTGCATGAAATTGGTCGGCGGGGGCCAAGGGAGTTGTTACCCCTTTTCCCTGCCAAGCCCTGAAACGGAACGTCCCCCCGGGAGGGCGCGACAGGTGTTTCGCCCTCCCGAAGGGACCCCTTCGGGGCTACAGGGCTCACGCCTAACTCCGCATTCCGCGTTTGACCATCCCTCAGGCCCTCAGTCCCTCAGTCCCTGGTTTTCAACCACTGTTTCTTTGTCAAATGCGAGATTCGCCACCTCGCCTCGACCCCCTTGTCTTCCGTCATCCCGAGCGCAGTCGAGGGATCTCGCCTCGATTCCGTTGCCGTCACCCGTCACGCTGTCCGCCGTCGCCTCTGCTGTTTCTTTGTCAGATGCGAGATTTGCCCGCCGACCCCGAATGCCGCGCCCCCGACTGCGACTTACGTGCGTCCGGCGGAAGTTATGCACATAAAGGTATGCACATGACATGGATGGAAAAAGTGCGAAAAAGGGCCTAAAAACCGGTAAAAAGCGGTCAAAAAACGTGAAAAAAGCCGAAAAAACGCAAAATCCGCGCTAGCCCATCTTAACATTCGGGGGGCTTTGAGAGAAAAAACCCCCCGGGCGCTAGCGCCAAGGC
>JBAUDW010000098.1:0-3613 GCA_049678285.1 Phycisphaerae bacterium | reverse complement strand
CAGCACCCCAATGATCTGCTCCTCTGAAAACCGGCTCTTCCGCATGGTCCCGTCCTCCTGTCCTGGCTACCCAGTTTACCCGGAGGACTCTCATTTTGAATGGACCAGTTTTTGGGGTGCAGGTCAGGCGGGCTCCCGCCTTCGTCGCCAGAGGCGGCGACTACAGCGGACAAGCGAACGGCGCGCGGCGGGAAGAGGGGGCCCGGGGCCCGCCCCCAAAGGGGTCCAAAGGGAACAGGGACACGGGCGGGTGAAATTCGGTCCCTGGGGGGCCTCATCCCCGGGCGTTAACAGCGGGCGGCTAAATGTGAACGGTGCGGGGGAGTTCCATCGCTTCTACGGAGTTTACTGCGTCGAGGGGGCGGGCAGGGGGGATTCTTCGGCCGCCTTCTCCCCCCAGAGCCTTTGGCCTTCGGTTTTGAGGGTGTCGATCCAGGCGCTGATGCTCCGGAAGAGGGGAGCGGTCTTGGCGGGGAACTTTTTCGGGTGGTTGCCTTCGCCGGTGAGGGGCTTGAGGAGGAGTCGGCTCTCGTCGGGTTTTTCGCGGTCGAGGTACTTGTTGATGGTGAGGAAGTTCTGGACGAGCGTCTTGTCGGTCGAGGCCCCCGTGTGGATAAGGGTGAACGGGGCGTCGGGGTTCCCCGCGGTGTGGCATCCCGCTCGGGCGCAGGAGGAGATGAGGGCACCCTGAACCCGTCGGAAGCCGTTCATCGGCCCCGCGCCCTCTCGTTTGAGGACGGCCTGGACTTCGTCGTCCGGGATCGTGGCGACGGGGGGGGGTTCCTCGCCGGCCGTTTCTTCGCCCGTGAGGTTGCCCCCCGTGACGGCCCAGACGAGGAACTTCGGACGGACGTCGTCGGGGGCCTTGGCGTTCGCCTCGATCGCGAGTTTCAGGGCCTCGTCCTTCAGGCCGTTCTGGTAGGCCCACTTCGCCAACTCGAAGATGGCGTCGGGGTTGTTCCGATCCAGTTCCCCGTTGCGTTTGTCATATTGCGTACGGGCAGCCTGCATGCTGAGTTGAGCGACGGCGACCACGGCGACGCCGAGGAGGCCCACGATTCCGAGCAAAGCAATCACGGTCAATTGCCGTCGTCGCGTCATCTCGCCACCGCCTTTCGTAGGTTCCAATGGCACCGCCCACTTTACCACGGCCGGCTGCTCCATGCAAGCCCATTTACCCCTCGCGCCCTTGGAACAGTGGTTGCTAACCGCAAAGGGCGCCAAGAGCGCCCGCCACGGCGGGTAAACTGCGGACGGCCGAAATCGGGGAACTACAATCGGCAGGCGGACAACCGCCTGCCGTGCCGTTTTGCAGTTCACCAATCCTGATTTTCTTTGCGCTCTTTGCGCCCCTTCGATCCCGGCGCGCCGGGACTCAGGGCAGGCCTTTGCGGTTGGAAGACGGCTTACCGGAACAGGGCGGTGCCGACGCGGACGATGGTCGCGCCTTCCTCGACGGCCGTCTCGTAATCCTGGGTCATGCCCATCGAGAGTTCCGTGAGGGGTTTCTCGAGGTCGGCCTCGCGGTTGACGCGCGCGAGGCATTCGCGCAGGGCCGCAAACACCGGCCGGCCGGTCTCGCCCGTCTCGGCGAGGGGCGCCATGGTCATCAGGCCCACGAGGTCCACGCTCGGCAGGGCGGCGATCTCGGCGGCGATGCGCGGGGCCTCGGCGGGCGCGACGCCTCCCTTGGCCTCCTCGCCGCTCACGTTCACTTCCACGAGGCACGTCGCGCGTGCGCCGGCCGCGGCCGCGCGCTTCGAGATTTCCTCGGCCAGGCGCACCGAATCGACGCTGTGGATCATGGCGGCGGCGGGAACGACGTACTTGACCTTGTTGCGTTGGAGTCGGCCAATCATGTGCCAGCGGACGGCCAGGCCCGCGAGTTCCCTTGCGCGGTCGCGGATCTGCTGGGCGTGGTTCTCGCCGATGTCCGCTTGGCCCGCCTCCAGGAGGATACGGATGGTTTCGACGGGGACGGTTTTGGTGACGGCGACGAGTCGGACGGCGTCGGGGGTCCGTCCGCTTCGCCGGGCGGCCTGGGCGATGCGGTCGCGGACCTCGCCCAGGTTCGCCAGGACGCGTTCGGGAGCGGGGTTCATGGCCGCCGTCCAGTGTAGCGGCCGGCGGCGCAGCCGCAAGGGCCGCGAATCTGGTTGACGCTGGGCCCGGGCGATGCCAGAATGGGCATTCCAGGACGTGTGAACTGTTCCCCGGCCCCTGCGCAGGCGGGAAGGAGATTGCCGATGGCCAAACGCCGTGCTGCCAAAACCGGCCCGAAAGAAGCCGTCCTCAAGCGTACCCGCGACGAGAAGGTCCGCTTCATCCGCCTCTGGTTCACGGACCTGTTGGGGAACCTGAAGAGTTTCACCATCACGGTGGATGAACTCGAAAGGGCCCTGGAGGAGGGGATGGGGTTCGATGGCTCGTCGATCCACGGTTTCGCGCGGATCGACGAGAGCGACATGATCGCCAAGCCGGACCCGGCGACGTTCGTCATCCTGCCGTGGCGTCCGGAGGAGGCGCCCGTCGCGCGCATGTTCTGCGACGTGCTGACGCCCGACGGGAAACCCTACGTCGGATGCCCCCGCAACGCGCTGAAGCGCGCCGTGGCCCGTGCGGCGGCGCACGGGTACACGATGAACGTCGGCCCCGAGGCGGAGTACTTTTATTTCAAGTCGTCCGACTCGACGGAGACGCTGGACTCCGGCGGATACTTCGACTTGACGCCGCTCGACGTCGCCAGCGACCTAAGGAGCCGGACCGTCGAGGTGCTCGAGGCGATGGGCATCGGCGTCGAGTACAGCCATCACGAGGTCGCCCCGAGCCAGCACGAGATCGACTTGCGGTACGCCGACGCCCTGACGATGGCCGATGCCATGATGACCTATCGGCTGGTGGTCAAGGAAGTGGCGCTCCAGCACGGCGTCTATGCGACGTTCATGCCGAAGCCCCTCTATGGCCAGAACGGTTCCGGCATGCACGTGCACCAGAGCCTTTTCAAGGGCGAGCGGAACGCTTTCTTCGACCCGAAGGACCCGATGTACCTGTCGAAGGTGGCGCGCGGATACGTGGCGGGTCTGATTCGCCACGCGCGGGAGATCATCGGCGTCTGCGCCCAGTGGGTGAACTCGTACAAGCGGCTCGTGCCGGGCTACGAGGCGCCCGTCTATATCTGCTGGGCCCGCCGTAACCGCTCGACGATGATCCGCGTCCCGATGTACAAGCCCGGCAAGGAGAAGGTCACGCGCATCGAGTTCCGCGCGCCGGACCCGGCGTGCAACCCGTACCTGGCGTTCGCGGTGATGCTGCACGCGGGTCTGGAGGGGATCGAGAAGGGGTACGAGTTGCCCGACGCGGTGGAGAGGGACATTTACGACATGAGCGCGGAGGAGCGCCGGGACCTCGGCATCGCGAGCCTGCCGGGCAGCCTCAACGAGGCCATCGAGGAAATGGAGAAGAGCGACTTGGTGCGGAAGGCTCTCGGCGACCACATCTTCGAGAAGTTCATCGAGAACAAGCGAATCGAGTGGAACGAGTACCGCACCCAGGTCCACCCCTACGAACTCAAGAAGTTCCTCGGCGTGCTGTAGGCGGGCGCGGTGGCCAGGAA
>JBAUDW010000097.1:0-2028 GCA_049678285.1 Phycisphaerae bacterium | reverse complement strand
CCTGGTGAGCCAAAATGTCCGCGATGCCATAGCGACCGCGCAGTCCCAGGTAGGCCGCCACCGCACCATAGGAGTTGTCCAAATCGACGAGCAGGACGGGCTCGCCAGCCTTGGCGCGGAGTTCGTCTGCGAGGTTGACGGCGACCGTCGTCGCGCCACAGCCCCCGCTGGCGGAAAGAACCGTTATCAGCGTCCCACGTACCGGAGAGGCCTTCAAACATTTGGAGATGACTTCTTGAAGCACGTTGACAAGGTTCGAAACGATGGCCTCTTTGGTCAGGAAGTACCGCGCGCCGGCCTGCATCGCTCGCAAAAGAAGGGCATCACCTTGGGTGTTCGACAATACAATGAAGCGCGTGTCGGCGAACTTCGTGATGATCGGGTCCAGTTCCTCAAGCATTTGGGCCGGCTGCGGGTCAATGTCAACGATCACGCCGGGCGCTGGAGCGCACTCCAGGCGGTACACGACGTCCCGAAGGTTCGCACAGACGCCGGCCAGCGCCAGCCGAGGGTCCGATTCCAGAGCCGCGCCGACTGCTCGGGTGGTTTCCGGCTCGCTCGTCACAAGCAATATGCCGCTTCGATTGTCCACGCGGTCGCCCATCATTCCGTAGTCTGCTTCTGCCCGGATTCCGGCCGAGCGGAAGTTGCCTCCGTGCCCACCTCAAGCGGTGCCGTTGGTGCACGCGACTCCATCCGTGCCCTGCTCTGCGTGGTTTCCTGCTCGTAACTGGCCCACGCTCCAGGCCCCCTGAGTTGGTCGAGCCCCATCCTTTTGAGCCACTCCGCATCGGCGGGGGACACTTTCGCCGGACCCCGGCCTTGAAGGTTCCCCTCAATAAAGAGTTCCCAATCGTTCGGATCCACGTGGGTGATGCCGGGAACCGGCGGCGCCGTTGCCGCCGACAGCGGTTCGACCAGCGAGGCGGTCACCAGTACGAGCAGTTCGGTTTCGCCTTTCGTATAGCGGACCGACCGGAACAAGGCCCCAAGGATTGGTATATCTCCAAGCAATGGTGTGCGGGAACTCCGGCCACTGGCGGCCTGGCTCAGCAAACCCGCCATTGCAAAAGTCTGCCCGCTTTTCAGTTCAAGGGTGGTTTCGGCTTTCCGCGTTGTGACCGACGGTATCTGGAACCCCTGAATCACCACGGCACCGAGCTCGGACAACTCACTCACTTCCGGCGCCACGTGGAGGCGGATTCGGCCATCGCCGAGGACCGTCGGACGGAACATGAGCCGCACACCGAACTCCCTGTACTCGATGGAAATGGAAGTGCTGCCCCCCGTCCCTCCCTGAACAATCGGGATCGGATACTCACCACCGGCAAGAAACGTGGCTTCCTCACCGCTGAGGGCGACCAGATTCGGCTCAGCGAGAATTCGCAAGTACTGGTTTTCGGCAAGGGCCTGGAGAAAGACCTCCAGATCCGCCCGGGGGAAGCCGGCGAAGAGCGTCACCCCGGGACTTACGTTCACCGCCGTATTAAAGGTAAACGGAATGTTTGGGCCCGCGATCGTTCCCGCCGCCGGACCGATACTGACCGGGTTGAGGGGCCCCCCGGCCGCGGAGCCGATGGTCGAACCACCAAAGAAATGTCTGCTGGTGCCGAACGCGTTTACCCCCATCGCCCGTATGGCGGTCCGGCTCACCTCCGCAACACGCACCTGAATCTGCACCTGCTGCACACCCGCTACGCTTGTCATGTCCACATACTTCAACTCAAGCGCGCCCAGAAAACTGTGCAGCCGATCGGCCTGCTCCGCCTGCCCCAGCACCCCTGTCAGGACAAGTACATCTTGAGATTGGGCGAGTTCCAAATTGGACCCGGGGAAAAAACGATTCAAATCGGCTTTCAGGCGGCTTAGATCAACTTCGACATCGATTCGCGCCTGCCAACTGTCCTCTTCCTCGCTCCACAGGATCAGGTCGGTGGACCCGACCGCCTTGCCGAAGACCAAGACTTTGCGCGGCGTGAGGACTTGAACATCGGCAATCTCGGGGTCCGTCACCGACACCCGTTTGAC
>JBAUDW010000096.1:0-3013 GCA_049678285.1 Phycisphaerae bacterium | reverse complement strand
GGAGAGGGAAAAGAAAAGGAAAGGGAAGGCGTCGGCCGGTCACCCCGCCATAAAATGGTCGCCGCGGCGACTAACGCGGGGCAAAGGCCCATGAATGGGCCTAACAGCCACGGCCAGAATCCGTAGTCACACCCTTGAGCGCCGCCGCGAACCGCAGGGCTTGAACCGAAAGTGCCGTTCGGCTACGCTGGGCCCTGCCCGAGAAAGGAGGCGCCATGGATTTCGAGACCCTCATCGTCCGGAACCGTTCGTATCGCCGATTCGACCAGTCGCGCCCGATCGAGCGCGAGACGCTGCGGCGCCTCGTCGACATCGCCCGTCGCACCGCCAGCGCCGCCAATCGCCAGCCACTCAAGTACATGCTCCTCAATCACGCGGACACGTGCGCGCGGCTGTTCCGGCACCTTCGGTGGGCCGGCGCTCTCAAAGATTGGCCCGGCCCGGCGGAGGGCGAACGGCCGACGGCCTACATTATCATCCTGTGCGACACCCGGATCTCGAAGAACGCCGGGTGCGACCACGGCATCGCCGCCCAGTCGATGCTCCTGGCGGCCGTCGAGAAAGGCTTCGGCGGGTGCATGATCGGAACGGTCCAGCGTGACGGCGCACGGAAGGAGTTCGGCATCCCGGAGCGGTACGAGATTCTTCTGGTCATCGCGCTCGGCGTCCCGGCCGAGAAGTGCGTCCTGGAGGACATGGAACCGGGGGCAAGCACCGACTATTACCGCGACGCCCAGGACGTCCACCACGTGCCGAAGCGCCCCCTCGACGAGGTGATCCTGGAATTGTAGGCGGGTTCTACCTGAAGACCGCCACCGTGACGCCGCGGCCGCCTTCGCCTCGCTCGCCGAAACGAAAACTCTCAACCAGCGGAAACTCCTTCAGAAACTCGTGGACCATCTGCTGAAGCGCCCCCGTCCCGTGGCCGTGGATGATCCGCACGCTCGGCAGGTCCGCCATATACGCCTCGTGCAGGTAGGTTTCGAGATGCCGGCGGGCTGCGTCGTAGCGTTCGCCCCGCAGGCTCACTTCCGGCGCGATGGCCGAGGGGTGCGGCACAATCGAGCGTCCCGCGGCGGGTTCGGGCGGCGGGGCTTTCTCGTCCGGCTGCTGGATGGCCGAGGCGGCCACCTCGATGGAGAGGCCCCGCGCGTCCACCGTGACCTTTTGCCGCCGGCCGTCGATCTTGGTCACCGTGCCGTGGCACTTCATCGTCTCGAGCCAGACGCACTGGCCTTCGCTCAGGCTCTCCAGGGGGAGAGGTTCTCGCGGCTTCGGCGCAAGTTCCCCCGCCTTTTTCTTCAGGGCGTCGCGTTTCTGTTCGACCTGGCGGCGCAGGTCGCGCGTCTCCTGGGGTTGAGCGCCTGCGCGGCGAGCCTGCTCGAGCGCCCGCTCCATCTCGCGCCGCGCGTTCTCCACCAGGCCGCGCGCCTCTTCCGCCGCCTTCCGCAGCGCCTCCTTGCGCTCGCGCTTGAGGTCCGCGAGTTGCTTCGAAAGTTCCTTGCGCGCCGCCTCGGCCTCGGCGCGCTCGCGTCGGGCGGTCTCCGCCTCCGCTTCCGCTTTTTTCAGGGATTCTGTCAGCCGCGCGAGTAAGCCTTCCATTTCGATCGCGCCCGAGTCGAGAAGCCCTTCGGCCGCGGCGAGGACGTCCTCCGGCAATCCGAGACGCCGGGCGATCCGCAGGGCGTGGCTCGCGCCCGGCCGGCCGAGGATCAGGCGGTACGTCGGCTCGAGCGTCTCGGGGTCGAACTCCGCCGCCGCGTTCTCCATCCCCGCGTGCTCGTGGATAAAGCCCTTGACCTGCCCCAGATGCGTCGTGACGACGCTCATCGCGCCCTTTTCGTGGAGCGCCCCGAGGACCGCGCACGCCAGCGCCCCGCCTTCGACCGGGTCGGTCCCCGCGCCGATTTCATCCAGCAGGACGAGCGTCCCCTCGCCCGCCGAGGCGAGGATCTCGCGCACGTGCTGCATGTGGCCGGTGAACGTCGAGAGATTCGCCTCGATGGATTGCTCGTCGCCGATGTCCACGAGCACCTGGCGGAGGCGCGGCAGGCGCGTCCCCTCATCGGCGGGGACCGGCAGGCCGCAGTGTGCGAGCAGCACCGCGAGGCCGATCGTCTTGAGAGCCACGGTCTTGCCGCCCGCGTTTGCGCCGGTGATGGCGATGGTCCGTACGGGGCCGCCGATCTCGAAGTCCAGCGGGACGACCTCCCGTCCGCTTTCCGAGAGCGCCTCCTCCAGGATCGGGTGCCGGCCCTTCACCATGACGAGTGACTCATCGTCGCTGAATGTCGCCTGCGTCATCCGGCGCTCGCGCCCATAGAGCGCGCACGCCCGCACGAGGTCGAACTCGACGAGTGCGGCGACAGTCTCGCGGAGCGGCTCCAGGTGCGCCCGCACGCGCGCGGTCAGCGCCCGGAGAATCCGCTGGACCTCGCGCTGCTCGTCGGCTGCCAGGCTCCGAAGTTCATTCCCGAGGGCGACGATTTGCTGCGGCTCGACGAAGACGGTGGCGCCGGAGTCCGAACGGTCGTGGATGATGCCGGGAATCTCACCGGCCTGGACGGCCTGAACGGGGATGACGTACCGCCCGCTGCGGAGCGTGACGTAATCGCCCGTGAGGAACGGCTTGAGGTCGGCCTCGCGGACCATGCGCTCGAGGCGGTCGCGGACGCGCTCCTGGACGTCGCGCATCGCGCGGCGAATGCGCGCAAGGTCCGGGCTGGCGCGGTCGGCCACGGTGCCGTCCGGCTCGATCGCCTCTTCGATGGCCTTCAAGAGCGCCGGCTCGGGCGCGAGGTCCGCCGCCAGTTTCCAGAGCGAGGGCGCCGCCTCGCGCGCGCCGTGGAACGTCTTCTGGAGGTCGCGGGCGTTGCCCAGGATCGTCGCGACGGTCTGAAGGTCGGCCGGCGCGAGGGCGGCGTCCTCGATCCCCGCGCGCGCCAGAAGGTCCGCCGGGTCCTCGAACGGTTCGACGCCGAAGGCGAGGTCCCGGTCGAGGGCGGCCATGGCG
>JBAUDW010000095.1:0-19127 GCA_049678285.1 Phycisphaerae bacterium | reverse complement strand
TCTTGTATGTTGCGTTCGGGCATGGTTGGTGGTCCCATGGAAGAGGCGGCCGGCGTGGAGGCGAGCGCGGGCGCGAGCCGACGCGCCGGCCGCGGGCGGCGAGAGATCGATTGCGTTCAGGCCTCCGAGGCCGTCGCAGAGCGGGATCCTCGTCGTCCCTGTGGGACCAGCCCGAACAGCCGCCGGAGCCGAAGGCGACCCACACGCCCTTCGAGCTCGCATAGGCAAGACCGGGAGGCGACCATGTCGTCGGAACCTGTGTTTGTCGGTGTCGATGTCGGCAAGGATTCTGTGGAAGTAGCCACGTGCCCGCCATCGGTCCGGTGTACGCTGTCCAACACGCCGGCCGGACGGCGGGAACTGGTGGAGGCTCTTCGGGGCCTGCCGGTGGCCCTGGTGGTCGTGGAGGCCACGGGCGGGTACGAGCGGGCGGTAGCGGCTGACCTGTTGGAGGCCGGTCAGCGGGTCGTGGTGGTCAACCCGCGTCAGGTCCGCGACTTCGCCCGGGGCGTGGGGGAACTGGCCAAGACCGACCGGATGGACGCCGCCGTGTTGGCCCGCTTCGCCCAAGTGGTCCGGCCGGAGGCGCGTCCGGCGCCGACTCCGGAGCAGACGGATCTGGCCGAACTGGTCACGCGGCGTCGGCAACTGACGGCGCTGTTGACCCAGGAGACCAACCGCCTCGCGATGGTCCGCCACCCAAAGGTCCGCCGCAGCGTCCGGACGGTGATCCGCACCCTGGAGCAGGAGATCGCGGCCCTCGATGCCCTGATCAGCCGGCACATCCAGAGCGACGACCAGTTCCGCGACAAGGACCGGATCGTCCGCAGCACGCCAGGCGTCGGTCCCCAGACCAGCGCCATGCTCCTGGCCCACCTGCCCGAGTTGGGCCGCCTCAATCGCCGGCAGGTGGCCGCGTTGGTCGGGGTGGCCCCGTGGGACCGCCAGTCCGGGAAGTGGACGGGCCGAGCCCACATCGGGGGCGGACGCAAAGAGATCCGCAGCGTCCTGTATATGGCGACCCTGACGGCCATCCGGTGCAACCCCGCCATCCGTTCCTTCGCCCAGCGTCTTCAGCAACATGGCAAGGCCTTCAAAGTGGTCATCACGGCCTGCATGCGTAAACTGCTCGTCACCCTTAACACCATGGTCAGGAACAATACCCTATGGCATCCGCAACTCGTCAAAAACGCTTGACTCCGAACACAGCCGCTCTGCGGTGAGATGACGTTGCAGACCGATGAGGTGGAGCATGTTCTCGCGAATTCTGGTCGCGAACCGCGGCGAAATCGCCCTGCGAATCATCCGCGCCTGCCGCGAGATGGGCATCGAGGCCGTCGCCGTCTTCTCCGAGGCCGACCGCGACGCCGGGTACCTGGACCTGGTCCACGGCGCGATCTGCATCGGCCCTGCGGCACCGGCCCAATCGTACCTGAACATCGCGCGGATCATTTCGGCGGCCGAGGTCGCCGACGTCGACGCGATCCATCCGGGGTACGGCTTTCTGGCGGAGAACCCCCACTTCGCCGAAGTGTGCCGCTCCTGCAACATCGAATTCATCGGCCCGACGGTCGAGGCGATGAGGCGCGTGGGCGACAAGGTCGAGGCCCGCCGACTGGCGAAGCAGTCGAAAATTTACACGATTCCCGGCAGCAAGGAGCCGCTCCAGAGCGAGGAGGAAGCGCTCGCGCTGGCGCACGAGATCGGCTACCCGGTGATGGTGAAGGCGGTGGCGGGTGGCGGCGGTCGGGGCATGCGGGTCGCCCACAACGACATCAGCCTCGTCCAGGCCGTCCGCCATGGCCGCACCGAGGCCGAGGCCGCCTTCAAGGACGGCCGCGTGTACCTCGAGAAGTGCATCGAGGCCGCCCGCCACGTCGAGGTCCAGATTCTGGGGGACAACTACGGCAACGTGGTGCATTTCTGGGAGCGCGACTGCTCGCTCCAGCGTCGGCATCAGAAACTGGTGGAGGAATCGCCGTCGCCCGCCATCAGCGACCGCACTCGCGAAAAGTTGTGCGGCGCGGCCGTGCGGGTCGCCCGCGAGGCCGGATACAACAGCGCAGGAACCGTCGAGTTCCTCGTGGACCAGAACGAAACGTTTTACCTTCTGGAGGTCAACGCCCGCATCCAGGTCGAGCACCCGGTGACCGAAATGGTGACCGGGACGGACCTGGTGCAGTGGCAGATTCGCGTGGCGGCAGGCGAGCGGCTGCGCCTGAGGCAGCGCGACATTCCGCAAACCGGCCACGCCATCGAGTGCCGCATCAACGCCGAGGATTGCATGAACGGTTTCCGGCCCTCGGCGGGACCCATCCAGACGTTCCGCGTGCCCGGCGGCCCCGGCGTCCGCGTGGACACGCACTGCTACGAAGGGTACGCCATTACGCCGCACTACGACTCGATGATCGCGAAACTGATCGTCCACCGGCCGACGCGCGAGGCGGCCGTCGCGACGATGCGCCGCGCGCTCGAAGAGTTCCGCATTCAGCCGATCAAGACCACGATCCCGGTGCATCAGGAGATCATGGCCAATCCGGACTTTCTGCGCGGCAAGGTGGACACGCAATGGGTCGAACGCGTCTGGCAGGCGGGGGCGCCGCGCGCTTGACACGGTTAGCCGCGAGCCGGGTGCGGAAGTTTGCGCCGCCCGCTTTGCGGGCGGTTGCGTCGGCGGAGCGAATGAATCGCTCGGCGTGGGTTGGACGCCGGAAGTGAAGGAGTGTCGTAGATGTCATTGAACGTGACGGTGGTCGGCGTGGGTCTGGTGGGCGAGGCGATCGTCTCGTGCCTGAAGGAGCGGAAGTTTCCGTGCGAGTGGCCGCCGCGCGTCGCCGCCACGCGCGAACGGCCCGAGACGCTTGCGGGCGAGAAGATGCTCGTCGAGGAAACCAGCGCCGAGGTCTTCGCGGGCGCGGACCTCGTCCTGTTTGCCGGCCGGGAAGGCGCGAAGGGTGCGAGCGTCCAGTGGCGCGAAACCGCCGAAGAGTGCGGCGCCTGGTGCGTGGATAACGGGCGCGACTTCCGCCTGGCTGACGACGTGCCGCTGGTCGTCCCGGAGGTGAACGCGGACGCGATTCGGCCGAAGGGCCGATTCATCGCCAGCCCGAACTGCTCGACGATTCAACTCGTGGTGGCGCTTGCGCCGATTCACCGCGCGGCCCGCATCAAGCGCATCATCGTCTCCACGTACCAGGCGACGAGCGGCTGGGGCCTGAAAGGGCCGCAGGAACTCCGCGAGCAGACGCCCAAGGCGCTCGAATCGCTCGAGGACGTTCCGTTCGATCCGACGGTGTTCGCGCGGCCGATTGCGTTCAACTGCATCCCACACATCGACCGCTTCATCGAGGACGATTACACCCGCGAGGAGTGGAAGATGGTCCACGAGACGCGCAAGATCCTCGGCGACGATTTTCTGCGCATCAGCGCGACGGCCGTCCGCGTCCCCGTTTTCGTGGGGCACAGCGAGGCCGTCTGGGTCGAGACCGAGAAGAAACTGTCGGCCGGCGAGGCGCGCGACCTGCTGCGCAAGGCGCCCGGCGTCGTGGTGATGGACGAACCGGCGGGCGACGGGATGCGGACCTATCCGACCGCCCTGGATCTCCTCCGCCCGGAGTGCCGGGACCTGACGCTCGTCGGCCGCATCCGCGAGGACTCTAGTTCGGACCGCGGCCTGGCGCTGTGGATCGTTTCGGACAACATCCGCAAGGGCGCTGCCCTGAACGTCGTCCAGATCGCCGAGGTCCTGATCGAACGGGGTTTCCTGAGGCCGTGAAGGGGTGCCGTGCGAAATGCCGTTGACCGCCCCGCGCGTCGCCCTAGAATGGATGCGTCACGCTAAGTAAGGACGCATCGCATGCGCGCGATTACGTTCCACATCTCGGCGTTGAAGTGGCTCCTGTGCAAGGCGCTCGGCCGCTTCAAGCGCAGCATCTACTGGGGCCGCGCTTCGACGGTGCGCCTCCGCGACATCCCCGAGCAGCCGCTTCCGGGTGACGATTGGGTCCGCGTCCGACCGCGTCTGGGCGGCGTCTGCGGCAGCGACCTGGCGATGATTATGCTTGCGGCCCCGCCCGACAAGTTCGCGCGGGCCCTCATCATCGAGCCGATCGTCCTGGGCCATGAGAACGTCTCGACGGTCGTGGAGTGCGGCCCCGGGGTGACGGGCATTCAGCCGGGCGTCCGCGTCAACGTGGACCCGGTTATTGCATGCGCTGCGCGCGGTCTGGCGCCCTGTCCCTCGTGCCGCGAGGGCCAGATGTGCGCGTGCTGGAACGTCGCCGAAGGGGAAGCGAAACTCGGGTTCTCCATCGGCCATTCGGCGACGGTGGGCGGGTCGTGGTCCGATTCCTTCGTCGCCCACGCCTCGCAACTCGTGCCCGTGCCGGACGGCCTCTCGGACGAGCAGGCCGTTCTGGTGGACCCGCTTTCGTGCAGCGTGCACACGGTCCTGCGTCGCCCGCCCGGCCCGGAGGACCAGGACGTGCTGGTGATGGGGTGCGGGGTGATCGGCCTGGGGATTATCGAGTTCCTCCGGGCGTGGGGTTTTAAGGGCCGCCTCTTCGTCATCGCCCGCCATCGGTTCCAGAAGGGCCTGGCCTTGCATCTGGGGGCGGACGAGGCGTGGGACCGGGCCGACCTGAAGGAGAAAGACGCCTTCACGCGGGTCGGCGAACTGTACGGCATCACGCCGATCAAGGGATCCTACGGGAAGAAAATCCTGCTGGGCGGCGTGGACCTGGTTTACGACGGCGTCGGGAACCGCGAGAGCGTCGAGGACTCGCTTCGCCTGGTCCGCCCGCAAGGGACCGCGATGGTCGCCGGCATGGGCCATCCGCGCTGGGTGGACTGGGATCCCATTCCCCACAAGCAGATCACCGTGATGGGGAGCCACGGGCGCGGCATCGAGGAGTGGCGAGGCCGGCGCGTCCACACGTACCAGGCCGTCCACGACCTGATGGCCGAGGGACGGTTCCCGGCGGACCGGCTGCTGACGCACATCTTTCCGCTCGAGGACTATCGGACGGCGCTGGACGTTCTCGCGCACAAGAGCCGCCACGCCGCCGTCCACGGGGCCTTTCGGGTGTCGAGTTGATGGCGCACCCGTGCAGCGAATCCTGGACCACGCCGGACAAAGGGAACTCGGGCCATGTTTCTTGACCATTCATCGCTTGAACCTATCCGGGCGCTGATGCTCGACCCGGAAGTGACCGAGATCATGATCAACGGTCCCGGGCAGGTGTATGCCGAGCGTCACGGCGTGATGGAACCTGAGCCCATCCGGTTTCGCGACGAGCATCAATTGGAACTGCTGATCGGCGCCTTGCTCCAGTCGGGCGGGCGGGCCGTCTCGCCGTCGGCGCCCTACGTGGATTTTCGGCTGCCCGACGGATCTCGTGGCAACGTCATCGTCCCGCCGCTCGCCCTCGACGGGCCCGTGGTGACCATCCGGAAGTTTACGAAGCAACTGACGAAGGTGGCAGACCTCATTCGCGTGGGGACGCTCTCGCGGCGGATGGCCCACCTCCTGGGGGCGGCCGTCAAGGGACGCGCCAACATCCTGTTCTCCGGCGCCACCGGCACCGGCAAGACCACGACCCTGGCGATCCTCAGCCGCTACATCCCCGAGACCGAGAGAATTATCACCATCGAAGACACGGCCGAACTTCAGTTGCAGCAGAAACACGTGGTGCGCCTCGAGTGCCGGCGCCCCAACGTCGAGGGCAAAGGCGCCGTCGGCATGGCGGAACTTTTCCGGAACAGCCTGCGGATGCGGCCGACGCGAATAATCGTCGGCGAGATTCGCGGCGATGAGGCCGTCGAAATGCTCCAGGCCATCTCCAGCGGGCACGAAGGGTGCCTGGCCGTCCTCCATGCCAGTTCGCCGGTCGACGCCGTGGCACGCCTCGAGATGATGGTGCTGGCGCGCGGCCTGATGTTGCCGCTCTGGGCCATCCACAGGCAGATCGTCTCCGCGATCGACCTCATCGTGCAGCACGAATTCCTGTCGGACGGGGCGCGCAAGATCACCCGCATTTCGGAGTGCACCGGCGTCGAGGCCGACGCCATCGTCCTCCGCGACCTCTTTGCCTATCGGCGCCGCGGCGCGGATAAGTCCGGCCGCGAAAAGGGCGAGTGGGTTTCGAGCGGCACAAAGCCCCGCTTCCTCGCGAAACTCGAGAAGGCCGGTTTGACCATCCCCGCCGACGTCTACGCCGAGGGGACCGACTGAGCGGAGAAGACGATGAAACTGATTTGTAGATCGTTACTTGGCGTAGGCATTGCGGGCATGCTGTTTGGCACGGTCTCGTCATGCACAAATGCAAGACCAAGACCGAACAACGGCCTACTGGAAATCCGCGTTGACGGTGGGTACGGATTCTTGAAGTGCCTCAGCCTAAAGGCGGACGGGGGCTTTACGTGGAGTGGCTGGGAACCTCCGAGGAAGGCCGCGTCAGTAAGAGAAGGTAAACTTGCAGTGGACGATGTCCAACGGATTTGGGACATGGCGAAGAAAGTCGAAGAAAGTGCCGAAAAAGGCGAATATCAAGGAGGTGCACACACTTGTACCATCGAACTCGTATTCCCGGACAAGACGAGGATCATACGGGTAAAGTCAGCAGAGCAGGATCAGAGACCCACACTCTTGAAAGACTTCATGGACACGCTTTGGAAAACAAGAGACAGACGGTAAGAACGAGTGCCGATCCAGCCCATCCATCTGGTCGCGAAGGCGCGCCCGCTAATGTGTAGCGTTAGGCGCGTGGGTCATCGAGAAATGACTAGTGATTCATACAATCCGTCGTCTCTTCCCGAAGAATCCCCGACTTTATCCACGCCGAGGTGACCGCGCTCTTCGTCGCTCCCCTGCGCCAATCGTTCCTTTTTTTGAGGCCCGGAGGGCCGAACGGTTCTCTAGCCACGGGTGCCAACCCGTGGAACGGAAGGCGGCAATCAATTCTTTTTTGTTATCTTTTCGGAGCCCCGGCGGGGCGATTGAACGCCGTCAGTCCCATACGTACTGCAGATCGTAAGCAATATTGTGGCGCTTCAACAAGGCCACAAACTCCTCCTCGAACGTCATCTTCTTGTGGTGCTCAGCCTGCTGCTCGATGTAGGACGCGACCTGCGACACGTTCGATTGGCTGACGCTGAAAGCCCCGTATCCTTCCTGCCAACTGAAGTCAGCCTCATTCGGAAACGTTTCGTGGACCCATTTGGAGGAAAGGGCCTTCCACCCGCGCATGGCCTCGGCGACGCCGGTGTCCGGGGCGAGGACGAGGAGACCGTGCACATGGTTGTCCGTGCCACCGACCGCGAGCGCGCCGCGGAATTCATTTCGGGCGATGCCAGACAGGTATTCGAACAATCGCGGGCGGAAGGAATCGTGCATCAAGGGCCGGCGTTCTTTCGTGGAGAAGACTACGTGGAAAATGAGATTGGCGTAGGTGTGACCCATGCGCGGTCCTTTCATTCGCCCCGCCGGGGCTCGAACAGCATGGCAAACAGAAATGGAATTGTCACGCTGATTTCCACGGGTTCACACCCGTGGCTAGAGTACAAGCGTGCCTCCGGCACGCGTAAGAACTGCTTGACTAGGCGAGGACGCGGGCGATGCGGCGGCGGTTGGGTTTCTTAATCAGGCCGCGCTCCGTGATGATGCCGGCGATCAGGTCCGCGGGCGTCACGTCGAACGCGGGGCAATAGACCTTCGCATCGGGCGGCGCGGTCCGGAGGCCGAAACCTTCCGTCACTTCCTCCGCCCCGCGCTCCTCAATCGGAATCGCGTCGCCCGAGTCAATCGAAAGATCGAACGTGCTCGACGGAGCGGCGACGCAGAACGGAATGCCGTGGTGTTTCGCGAGGACCGCCAGGCCGTAGGTCCCGATCTTGTTGGCCACGTCGCCATTTGCCGCGATCCGGTCCGCCCCGACGAGGATGAGGTCCACCTTGCCCTGGCGCATGACGACGGCGGCGGTGTTGTCGCAGATTAAGGTGGCGTCGATGCCGGCCCGGCCGAGTTCCCACATTGTCAGGCGCGCGCCCTGAAGGAGCGGGCGCGTTTCGTCCACATAGACGCGGAACTTGCGTCCGGCTTCGTGGGCACGGTACAGCGGCGCGAGGGCCGTCCCGTACTCCGCCGTCGCCAGGCTCCCCGCGTTGCAGTGCGTCAGGACGCCGCAACCTTCCGTGATGAGGTGCCGGCCGGCGTCGCCGTTGGCGCGGCCCATGGCGGCGTCCTCGTCACGAATGGCCTTGGCCTCGGCCAGGAGCGCATCCTTGACGGCCCGGCCGCCTTGGCCGCGGCGCTCCTCGGCGACGCGGCGCATCCGGTCGAGGGCCCAGAAGAGGTTGACGGCCGTCGGGCGGCTCGTGGCGAGATAGTCGCAAGTCTGGTTGATGCGGGCGAGGACCGCCTTTTCGTCGTCCGGCACGTCCTTGAGGCCGACGACGACGCCCATCGCCGCCGCCACGCCGATCGCCGGCGCCCCGCGGATGCGCAGGACCTTGATCGCCTCCCAAACCTCTTCGGCCGTCCGAGGCGCGATTGTCTTGTACTCGGCGGGCAGAAGGGTTTGGTCGATGAGTTCCATGCGGCCTTCGAGGCCGCCGATCCAGCGGACCGTGGGCTCAGTCATCCGGCTTCCTCAGGTTCCGGTCCGCCTCGGCGACGCGATCCGCCAGGCGGGTCTTGTAGGCGAGGAGTTTCTTGCGAAGGCCGGCATCGGCCAGGGCGAGGATCTCGGCGGCGAGGATGGCGGCGTTGACGGCGCCGGACCGGCCGATCGCGACCGTCGCCACCGGCACGCCGGCCGGCATCTGCACCGTCGAGAGCAGGCTGTCGATGCCGCCCAAGGAACTCGTCTGGATGGGGATGCCGATGACCGGCAAGGGCGTCAGGCTCGCCAAAACGCCGGCCAGGTGGGCCGCCCCGCCTGCCGCCGCAATGAGGCACGCCAGCCCCCGATCCGCCGCCGTCCGCGCGTACTCGTGGGCCGCGTCCGGTGTCCGGTGGGCCGAGATCACCCGGACCTCGTACGGGATGCCGAACTCGGCCAGCGTGTCGAGGCACGGCCGCAACGCCTCGGCGTCCGAGTCGCTGCCCATGATCACAGCCACGAGCGGGGAACCCTTCGCTTTTTCGCTCACGCGCGAACCTCCTTCACCAGGTTCGGCCGAGTATAGAACCCCCGGTTCCCGGAGTCAAGCGAGCGCGGGTGTGTATGGGGGGGGTGTTCGCCCTCCCTCGCGCCGCGCGCCGTTCAACGCCGCGCCGTTCGAGCCGCGACCGTAAGGTCGCGGTCACGTTCCCTACCGTGGCCCGTGCCATGGCGGGGAACATGACCGCCCGCTTCCGCGGGCGGCTCGAAAGGCGCAAAGAGGCGCACCCGCAAGTTCAAGGGTGACGGGTCGCAGAGGCCCTTTGCGGTCCAGGGAAAGGCGTTTTTCGACCCCCAAATGGGCCCCCCGCGGCCCAATTCGCACAAGGTACTTGACTTTTGGCCAAAATGTTGTATTTTTACAACGCGGTAACACCCGGGGTTATTAGGTTTTAGGGGCTGTTGTGGCAAAATCGAAACGCATTTCGAAGGGGGCGGCCTCTTACCGGCCCAAGGCCGACGACCTTTCGCTCCTGGCGGACCTCGCCGCAGCACTGCCCGCGGCCGAGAGCCCCGAAGCCCTTCAGCAAACGGTCCTCGAGAAGGTCCTTGACCTCCTGGCTTGCCGAAGCGGGGCCGTCTGGCTCTGGGAAAAGGAAAAGCGCCTCCGAAAGGGCGTCGCCCTCGGCAGGGCCAAGACGCTCAGCCCCGAAGGTCTTCTCGGCGCCGAGCCGGTCCTCAACGTCCTCCTCCACGAGCGCCGGCCTCTGGCGCTGGAGAATCCCGGCCTGACGCTGGGAGACGAACTGGCGGACTGGCAGGGCCTGGCCATGGCCCCCCTTGTGGCGGGGGACAAGTCGCTTGGTTTCCTCCTGGTGGGCGATTGCCGCGATGGATGCGCGTTCACGCCTTCGCACTTGGCAATTCTGGAACTCGGGGCGAACCTGCTGGCGTTCGCGCTCGACACGCGGCTGGTGTTTGCCGAGTTCCGCAGCGAAATGGAACGCCGGATGGCCGAGGCCGCAGGAGAACTCAAGCGCGCCGGGGCGGAACTCGCGCGCCTCAAGACCTTCAACGAAGACCTGTTCCAGTCGGCCCCCGTCGGGATCATCGTCTTCGACCGGGATTTCCGCGTCACGTTCCGCAACGCCGCCGCCGAACGCCTCTGGCCTCTGGACCGATCGGTCCTCGCCGCCGCCCGCCGAACGAAACTCCTCCGGAGCGACCCCGACTGGGAAACGAACCTCCGCGGCGTCGTCCACATGCGCCACTTCTGGCGGGCCGAGGACGTCTCGTTCGAGCCCGCCGGCCGAGAGCCCGTCCGCGTCAACCTGGCCTGCTCGCCCCTCTTCAGCGCCAAGGAGGCGGTCGTGGGCGGCGTGCTGATCGTCGAGGACGTCACGCAGCGTGCCCTGATGGAACGGCGCCTGGCGGTCTCCGAGCGTCTGGCGGGCGTCGGCCGGCTGGCCGCCATGGTCGCCCACGAAATCAATAACCCGCTGGACGGGATCATGCGGCTGGTGAACCTGGCCCGCCGCGCCGAGGCCGAGAACGAGGACCCGCGGGCCGAAAAGTACCTCGCCGAGGCCGACAAGGGCCTGCTGAGGCTGGCGGCGATCGTGCGCGACTTGCTGGCTTTCTCGCAAAGCGCCACGCAGGTCGTCGAGCCCATGCCCATCCGCGACCTGCTCGTCGAGGCGGCCGAGGCCATGAAGCCCGCCGCCGAAAAGGCCGCCGTCCGCATCGACGTCTCCTGCGCCGACGACGTGCCTCCGGTGAAGAGCGGCACGCTGTATCACGTCGTCCTGAACCTCGTGAAGAACGCCGTCGAGGCCATGCCCGACGGCGGGCGCGTCATCGTGTCGGCCCGCGCGGAGCCCCAGGGCCTCGTGGTCGAAGTGGCCGACACGGGGCCCGGCATCCCGCCCGAAGCGCTGGCGAAACTCTTCGAGCCTTTCTACTCGCACAAGGCGAAAGGGAAGGGCACCGGCCTCGGACTGGTGATCTCGAAGGACCTCGTGGAAAAGCAGGGGGGAACCCTCCAGGCCGCCAACCGTCCCGAAGGAGGAACCCTTTTCACCGTGCGCGTCCCGCTCCTCGCCGCCAGGCCGAGGGACCGCCGCTGACGCTGGTGCCGGAAAGGAGAAGGGTTGTGGCGAAGGCAAGAATCCTGATAGTGGACGACGACGAACTGATCCTGACGAGCCTGGCGGAATTGCTGAGGCTCGAAGGGTACGACGTGGAAACGGCCGCGCGCTTCAAGGATGCGTCGGCCCAATTAGCCGCCAGCGCGTTCGAGGTTGCGGTCGCCGACGTCTCCATGCCCGACGTGGACGGCTTCGAACTCTTGAAGTTGATCCGCAACCGCTATCCCGAGACGGTGACCATTATGGTGACGGGCTACGGCACGATCGAGGATGCCGTCAAGGCCATGCGCGCCGGCGCGTTCGATTACCTCACGAAGCCGATCATCGACGACGAAATCAAACTGGTGGTCCAGCGGGCGCTCGAGCGGCGATCGTTGACGGCCGAGAACCGCTCCCTCCGCAAACAGTTGGCCGAACGCTACAGCCTCGACAACATCATCGGCCACGATTACAAAATGCTCCGCGTCTTCGACCTCGTGGAAACCGTCGCCGACACGCCGACGACCATCCTCATCACGGGCGAGAGCGGCACGGGCAAAAGCCTCGTCGCCCGCGCCATCCATCAGCGCTCCAACCGCCGCGGCGGGCCCTTCGTCGAGGTTGCCTGCGGGGCGCTCCCCGAGACGCTCCTGGAGAGCGAACTCTTCGGCCACATGCGCGGCTCCTTCACGGGGGCGACGGGCGACAAAGCGGGCAAGTTCAGGCAGGCGGACGGCGGAACGATCTTCCTCGACGAGATCGCCACCGCGACCCCCGCCCTCCAGGTCAAACTCCTCCGCGTCCTCCAGGATTTCGAGTTCGAACCCGTCGGCGGCTCCAAGACCGAGCGTGCCGACGTCCGATGCATCCTCGCCACCAACCAGGACCTCGCCGAGGCCGTCAAACGGCGCGAGTTCCGCCAGGACCTCTACTACCGCATCAACGTCGTCACGATCCATTTGCCGCCGCTGCGCGATCGCATCGGCGACATCCCCCTGCTGGCGGACCATTTCCTGAAGGAACTTTCGGAGCGGAGCGGCCGGCAGGTCCTCGGGCTCGACGAAGAGGCGCTCCGACGGATGCATATGTATGATTGGCCTGGAAACGTCCGCCAACTCGAGAACGTCATGGAACGGGCCGTCGTCCTGTCGAAGAACCATGTGATCGGCGTCGAGGATTTGCCGGACGAGGTCGCCGAGCCCGGCGCCCGTGGCACCGCGGTCGCCGACTCCAACGGCATCCTGCCCCTCAAGAAGGCCCTCGAGGCGCCCGAGCGAGAAATCATCCTGCAGGCGCTCGAGGCGAACCACGGCAGCCGGCAGACCACTGCCGAGGCGCTCGGCATCAACCGCACGACCCTCTACAAAAAGATGAAGCGCTACGGCATCGAAATGGCCGAGTCCGTGGCGTGAGGAAAGGCAACGCGGAACGCGGAAGGTAGAATGCGGAACTCAAAGACAGACAACAACCGAGCCGCAAGTGGGCAACAGGTTAGGCGATGCGGAGTGCTTTGGGGCGGTTAGCGGCATTTTCGTAATGGCACTTCACGGCGTCCCGGATGTTCTGGCGCAATTCCTCGGGGGTGTCAGCCTCGGTGAAGATGGAGGCGCCTACCGCAAGGGCGGTGAACCCGCCGTCCGGATCTTCCTCGACCGGGAAAACGATTTCCGTCATCGGGTTTGCTCCCCTGCTGCCTGACCCCCGCTCGTGCACCTAGGACTATTATATTCTAACGTCCTGGGCGGGCAGTGACAAGCGAAAGCGTGCTGAAAAACGCGCGGCGGCCACGAATGGCCGCCGCGCTTCCGCTGCTTGTTCCGTTCGTCACTTCAGCCTTCGGACTTCCTTGTTCGACATTTGATATTCGTCGTTAGCGGTTAGTACATATCCTCGCCCATGCCGCCGCCGGCGGGGGTTTTCTTCTTCTTCTCCGGGATTTCGGACACCAGGGCGTCGGTCGTCAGCAGAAGCCCGGCGATGGAGGCGGCGTTCTGGAGCGCAATCCGTTCCACCTTCATCGGAACGATCACGCCTTGCTTCACCATGTCGCCGAACTTGTGCGTCAAGGCGTTGTACCCGTAGGTCGCGCTCGCGTTCTGTTCGACCTGCTGGGCGACGATCGAGCCGTCCATCCCCGCATTGGCCGCGATCTGCTTGATGGGCGCTTCGAGTGCCCGGCGGACGATGTCGGCGCCGATTTTCTGGTCGCCCTTAATCCGCAAGCGGCCGATGGCCTTGCGGGCCCGGAGCATCGCCACGCCGCCGCCCGCCAGGATGCCTTCCTCGACAGCCGCGCGGCAGGCGTGCAGGGCGTCCTCGACGCGTGCCTTCTTTTCCTTGACCGCGCTTTCGGTCGCCCCGCCGACGTTGATCTGCGCCACGCCGCCCGACAGTTTCGCCAGCCGCTCCTCCAGTTTTTCGCGGTCGTAGTCGCTGGTGGTGGTTTCGATTTCGCGGCGAATGGCCTCCAGGCGGCCCTTGATGGCGTCGGTTTCGCCGGCGCCCTCGATGATGGTCGTCGTCTCCTTGTTGATGGAGATCTTCTTGGCCTGGCCCAGGTGCTCGATCTTCACGTTCTCGAGTTTGATGCCGAGGTCCTCGAAGATCGCCGTCGCGCCCGTCAGGGTGCCGATGTCTTCGAGCAGGGCCTTTCGGCGGTCGCCGAAGCCGGGGGCCTTCACAGCGCAGCACTGGAGCGTGCCGCGCAGGCGGTTGACGACGAGCGTGGCGAGGGCGTCGCCCTCAATGTCCTCGGCGATGACCAGCAGCGGCCGGCCCGACTGCGCCACCTGCTCCAGCAGGGGCAGGAGTTCCTTCGCGCTCGAGAGCTTCTTCTCGTGCACCAGGATGTAGGGCTTCTCCAACTCCGCGGTTATCGACTCGAAGTCGGTGACGAAGTGCGGCGAAACGTAGCCCTTGTCGAACTGCATACCCTCCACGAGTTCGACGGTCGTCTCGAGGCTCTTGCCTTCTTCGACGGTGATGACGCCGTCGCGCCCGACCTTCTGCATGGCGTCGGCGATCATCTGGCCGATCTCGGCGTCCTGATTGGCCGCACACGTGCCGACCTGCGCGACTTCCTTGGAGTCCGTGACGGGCTTGGCCCTTTTCTCCAGTTCCGCCACCACGGCGGTGACGGCGGCATCGATGCCGCGCTTCAGTTCCATCGCCGTCGCGCCGGCGGTGACGTTCTTCAGGCCCTCGACGAAGATGGCCTCGGCGAGGATGGTGGCGGTCGTCGTCCCGTCGCCGGCCACGTCGCTCGTCTTGGAGGCGACTTCGCGGACCATCTGGGCGCCCATGTTCTCCCACGGGTCTTCGAGTTCAATTTCCTTGGCCACCGTCACGCCGTCCTTCGTGACGGTCGGGGCGCCGAAACTCTTTTCCAGGATGACGTTGCGTCCGCTCGGGCCGAGCGTCACGCGGACGGCCTTGGTCAGGATGGCGACGCCTCGGCGAATGGCCTCGCGCGCTTCGGTGTCAAATGCGATTTTTTTCGGGGGCACGATCTCGTCTCCTTTTGCCTTGGGGTTCTTTTGGGGTCGTCCCCGCTCGCCACGTCGAGTCGCCTGCGGCGACCGGATGGGCGGGAACTCACTTTCGGACGACCGCCAGGATGTCGTCCTGGCCCATGATGAGGACTTCCTTGTCCTCGATGGTGATTTCGGTTCCCGCGAAACTCGAGAAGAGGACCTCGTCGCCCGCCTTGACGGAGGACTTCACGAGTTCGCCCGAGTCGAGCCGCTTGCCTTCGCCGACGGCAACGACTTTCCCTCGCTTCGGCTTCTCCTGGGCCGAGTCCGGCAGGACGATGCCGCCTTTCGTTCGCGTCTCGGCCTCCAGGCGTTTCACGACCACCCGGTCTCCAATCGGTGTCAACTTCACTGCGTGCTCCTTTCCTTGTTGCCCAATGCTTTTTTCCACGGGTCCCGGAACTCCGGCCTGTCGGCCTCGGGCGGCACTATGCCGTGCCACGCCGCTCGCACCAGCCGGCTCACCACCGAAACGATGTGATGCCGGTCGGCCGACTTCGTCAGAACGAACTCGATGTGGAGCGACCGGACTTCGGCGAGCGGCACGTCGGCCGGATGCGCCGTCATCAGCACCGCCGGAAGCCACATCGGCTCCTCGCGAATTCGCCGCAGCGTCTCCAGGCCGTCCAGCCTCGGCATGTGGAAATCGATCAGGGCGATGTCAATGTGCTGCGTGTGGACGACCTCGATCGCCTCCTCGCCGCACTCCGCCTGAAGCGTCCGGAACCCCGCACGCCGAAGGACCTCGGCCACCGCATCGCGCCAGGCGTCGTTGTCGTCGGTGATGAGGACCGACGCGTCGCACGGCTCCAGATTGATCGGTTGAGCCACCATTGGTTCGCCCAGCCTGGACTGCATCCACCTGACAATGAGCAAGGCCTGTGCCAATGGGGGAGTTCGGCAATCTCCCGTCTGCGGGGCCTTATAAGTCTCGACGGAAACAGGGCTTACAGCATCGCCGTGCAAAGGGCAAAGGGGAGGGGGGTTCGCCTCGTGCCCCCCAGGCGTGCCAAAATGTCCGCCCCACGCCCATCCGTCCCTGCCATCCTGGCAGGGGCCGTTAGCCGTGGAGGCGGACGGCGAGTTCGGCGGTTTCGCGGCCGAGGGCTTGGCAGCCTTCGGCGGCGCGGGCGTCCGGCTTGCCAATCGCCACCGGGCCGTAATGGTCCCGCTCGCTCGTGCCCTTGACGATCATGCCGTGGATGAGCATCGCCTCGAGGATGGAGAGGATCGTCGTCTCGTTGCCGCCGCCGATGTTGGCGGCGCTGGTGAACGCGCCGCCGACCTTGCCCTCCAGTTGGCCGTGGATTGCCACGCTCTCGTCGAACATCTTTTTGACCTCGGCGGCCATCTGGCCGTAATAGGTCGGGCTGCCGCAGACGATGGCGTCGAAGTCGGCCAGGCTTTTGGGGTCCACGTCGGAAACTTTCTTGAGCGTGACTTGGGTGCCCTTGACTTTGCGAGCGGCTTGGGCGACGAGTTCGGCCATCTTGGCGGTCGCGCCGGAACGCGAATAGTAGGTGATCAGGATCTTGGCCATGGGACGTCTCCTTGAGTTCGGGGCTGAGAAGCGGGCGCTCGTGAGTTCGCGCTGCCTTCAAGACCAGCGTATCGCCGGCGGGGGCAGCGTGCAACGGAAACCCGGGGCAGGGGGTCAGCCCTGGAAGTTCTCGCAGTGTTCGCTGTGGTCGCCGAGCGTCTGGAGGTGTCCGCGTTCTTCCTGGAGGATGTGGCTGAACACCTCGCGGGCGGCCTTGGAGTCGATGAAGTCGAGCATCTCCTGGTAGAAGAGGATGGCGTCGCGTTCGGCCCGGATGGCGACCGAGAGGGCCTCGTAATCGCTCGTCGCTTGCTCGGCGAGCCTCGCGGCCGCACCCTCGTCCGCGAAGACCTGCGTCTCGACCAGGCGGTCGATGTAGGCCGCCAGGTCCGCATCGTCGGTGTAGCCGGCCCCTTCGCGGCGAGCGGCGTGGAGCGTTTCCTCGAGTTCCTCAAACTGCGCGAGGTGCGTCTTTTCGTCATCGGCCAATTGGAGGAAGACGTCGCGCGTGGCCATGTCCTTCGCCCGCGCGGCGGCCTTCCGGTAGAAGTCCAGGCCGTGGCGTTCCATGTTCTGGGCGATCTTGGCCGCCTCGATCTCGTTGAAGAATGTCTTCGGCATGCGTTTCGCTCCTTCGGCTCTGCTCTTCGCGGTGAATCCTACTCCTTCTCCTTCGCCAGTTCCTCGCGGCCGAACGGCGAGATCTCCCGCAGCCGGCGGATGATGGGCGGCAAGACCTCGATCACCTTGTCGATCTCCGCCTCGGTGTTGTACACGCTCAGGCTGAACCGCACCGAGCCGTGCGCCGCCGTGAACGGCACGCCCATCGCGCGGAGGACGTGGCTCGGCTCCAGGCTGCCGGTCGTGCACGCGCTGCCGCTCGACGCGCAGATGCCGTGCTGGTCCAGGAGCAGCAGGATCGCCTCGCCCTCGACGTATTCGAAACTGATGTTAGTGGTGTTCGGCAGGCGCGCGGTCGGGTGGCCGTTGAGCATCGCCCCCGGGCACTTTGCCAGGAGTCCCTTCTCCAGACGGTCCCTGAGGGCCCGGACGCGAGTCGGCTCGTCCTGGAGGCGCGTCTTGGCGAGTTCGGCCGCCCGCCCGAGCGCGACGATTGAAGGCACCGGCTCGGTTCCGCCCCGGCGGTTGCGCTCCTGGTGGCCGCCCACCATGAACGGGCTGAAGCGCGTCCCGCGGCGCACGTACAGCGCCCCGATGCCTTTCGGCGCGTGCAACTTGTGGCCCGACAGGCTGAGCATGTCGACCGGCAGGTCGGCCAGGCGCATCGGGAGTTTGCCGACCGCCTGGACCGCGTCGGTGTGAAACAGGATGCCGCGCGACCGGCAGAGGCCTCCGATCTGGTCCATGGGAAAGAGGACGCCCGTCTCGTTGTTCGCCCACATGACGGTCACGAGGGCGGTGTCGTCGTCGAGCGCGTCGCCGAGGTCGGCGATGTTGAGCATCCCCTGGCTGTCGACCGGGAGTTCCGTCAGGCGGTAGCCTCCGCCTGCGGAGCCCTCCTGGCCGAGGACGTGGCAGAGGTTCCGCACGGCCGGATGCTCGACGCGCGTCGTGATGATGTGACGCCGGCCGGCGCTCACTGCCAGGGCGCTGCGGATCGCCGTCGAGTCGCTCTCCGTGCCGCACGACGTGAAGATGATTTCCGTCGGGTGGGCGCCCACGAGGTCGGCCACCTGCTCGCGGGCCTCTTCGACGTTCCGGGCCACCTGGCCGCCGAACGTGTGCATGCTCGACGGGTTGCCGTAATACTCGGTGAGGAACGGCTCCATGGCCTGGCGGACTTCCGGGGCGACGGCTGTCGTCGCGTTGTTATCGAGATAAATGACCTTGCTCATCCTGGTTTCCCCTGGGTTCAGGGTTCCGGCAGCCGGCCGCCCACGTCCTCGACGACTATCCTTGAGTCCACGAGTTCCCGCAGTTTGGCCTCGACGGCGCCTTTGAGGGTGAAGTCTCGTACGCGGCACCAGGCGCAGTGTCCTCGGAACGCCACCTGGACGCGCCTTCCGTCCACGTCCACCAAGTCGATGTCGCCGCCGTCCGCCTGGAGCATGGGGCGGATTTCCTTCTCCATCACTTCCTCGACTCGGCGGATGCGCTCGATGTTGGTCATGGGCTTGACGGCCGGCTCCTTCGGGGCCGCGGGCGCCTTTTCACCGCGAACGCGCGCGATGATCGCCTCGATCTCGGGATGGCATCCCCGGCACCCGCCGCCCGCCTTCGTGTAGTGTGTCACCTCTTCGACCGTTTTCAGGCCGTGCTCCCGCACCACCTTCTCGATGAGTTTGTCCGTCACGCCGAAGCACCGGCAGACGATCTCCCCCTCCTCTTCGAGTGCGAAGGGCTCATGGCGATACTTCGCGATCGCCTTCTGGAGCGCCTCCATACCCATCACGGAGCAGTGCATCTTTTCTTCGGGCAGGCCGCCCAGATAGCCGGCGATGTCGTCGTTCGTCACGCGCGAGGCCTCCTCAAGGGTCTTGCCCTTGATGAGGTCGATGAGGGCGTCGCTCGAGGCGATGGCGCTGGCGCATCCGAAGGTCTGAAACTTGGCGTCGGCGATGCGCCCCTCGGCGTCGAGCCGGAGCATCAGCCTCAGCGCGTCGCCGCACGTGATGTTCCCCACCGTCGCCTCGACGTCCGGCTTCGCGATCTCCCCGGCGTGGCGCGGATGCAGGAAGTGGTCTTTCACTTTTTCCGTGTAGTCCCACATTGCCGCCGAGCCTCCTCGCCGATTCGTGCTCACCCATTGTACGGAACCTGCGGGGAGGTATCAAGACGGACGCGCCGGCAAGAGCGCCGTTCGAGC
>JBAUDW010000094.1:0-3466 GCA_049678285.1 Phycisphaerae bacterium | reverse complement strand
GGCGCGGGTCGCGCCGGTGCTGGCGCTCCGCGGGAGCGCCTCGCGCGGCCAGGGCGAGGCGCGGGTCGATCTGAACCAGGTCCGGGTGCTCGGCGTGGAGGGCGCGTTCTGGTCGCTCGCGGGCCCGGACGCCGCGCCGCCGTGCGCGGAAGGCCAAGTCGTCCTCAACGAGCGTGCGGCGCGCGGGCTCGGCGTGGGGGTGGGCGACGAGATTCGCCTTCGCGTTGAGAAGCCGAGCGCGCTGGCGCGCGACGCGCCGCTCTCCACCGACGCGGATGCCTCGGAGACCGTTTGGCTGAAGGTCGCGTCCGTCGCGCCGGACGGCCAACTCGGGCGGTTCAGCCTCGAGACGAATCCTGTCCCGCCGTCGAATGCGTTCCTTCCGCTGGGCGCGCTTCAGGAGAAGGCGGGCCGGCCGGGCCGGGCCAACATGCTCCTGGTGGCCGGGCGGGAAGGGACGAACGTGACGCCCGAAGCCGCGAACGCCGCGCTGCGCGAGGTCTGGCAACCGGTCGCCGCAGGTCGCCATGGCGACTCACCTGTGGAGAGCGACTCGACGTGGCGAGCGGACGCGGACCTGGCGCTGGACCGGCCGGTGAAAGGCGTGCTCGAGTTGCGCTCGGGGCGCGTCTTCCTGGAGCCGCCCGTAGTCGAGGCGGCGCGCGGGCCCGAGGCGATGGGGGTTCTCACTTACCTTGTGAACGAAATCCGGCTGGGCGACCGCGCGACGCCTTACTCGTTCGTCGCCGCGATGGGACCGCTCGACCCCGGTGGGGCGGGTCGCCACAGGCGACTCGACGGGGCGAGCGGGCCGCCGTCTCCCGTCCCGCCGGACATGAAGGACGACGAGATTCTCGTCAACGCGTGGCTGGCGGAGGACCTCGGGGCGAAGCCGGGCGACTCTTTGGAGATGACTTATTATGTCGTCGGCCCGGGCCGGACGGTGCGGACGGCCGGACCGGACCGCTTTCGCGTCCGCGCCGTTTTTCCCACGGAACCACCGGAGGCGGACCGCACGCTGATGCCGAGGTTTCCGGGCCTGGCGGACAAGAAAAATTGCCGCGACTGGGAGCAGCAGGATCTCATTGACACCAGGAAGATCCGCCCGAAGGACGAGACTTACTGGGACGACCACCGCGGGACGCCGAAGGCGATCGTGACGCTCGCGGCGGGGCAGCAAATGTGGGCGAACCGGTTCGGGGACCTGACGGCGATTCGGTGGGCCGCTTCGCCGAGGGGCGAAAAGGCGATCGCGGACCGGATTCGGGAGCGCCTGGAGCCGTCGGCGGCGGGGCTTTTCTTCCGGCCGGTGCGAGCCGAGGCGCTCGCGGCGAGCGACCAGGCGCTGGACTTCGGGCAACTCTTCCTGGGCCTCAGCATGTTTCTGCTGGTGGCGGCGTTGATTCTGATGGGCCTGTTGTTTTCTTTGGGCGTGGAGCAGCGGTCCGAGGAAGTGGGGACGCTTCTGGCGCTCGGGTTTCCGCCGCGGCGAGTGCGGCGGTTGCTGCTCGCGGAAGGGGCGGTGTTGGCGGCCGTCGGCGCGCTCGTGGGTCTGGGTCTCGGCGTGTGGTACACGCGGGCGGTGCTCGTGGCGCTTTCGACGGTCTGGAGCGGCGCGGTCGGCGGGACGCCGTCGCTCACCTATCACGCGGAGCCGCTGACGCTGGCCATGGGCGTGGCGGCCGGCATGCTGGTGGCGCTCGGGTCGATCTGGTTAGGGGTGAGACGTCAGGCGCGCCGGCCCGCGCGGGCGCTGCTGGCGGGCGACGTGGAGGACGCGCATGAAGTGTCGGCGCCGCGCGGCAGGGGTCGGCGGGTGGGGCTCTGGGTGTCGCTCGCGGCGGCGGCGGGGGCGCTCGTGATGGTCGGCATCGTGGTCGCGGCGCGCGGCGAGGGGCAGGTGGCGTTCTTTTTTGCGGCGGGGGCGGTGCTTCTGGCGGCGGGTCTGGGTCTGGCGCGGTCGCTCCTGGCGGCGATCGAGCGATCGAGCGTGGCGGCCCGGCTGACGCTGGGCGGCCTGGGCTGGCGGAACGCGGCGCGGCGGCGCGGGCGGAGCCTGGCGACGGTCGCGCTCGTCGCGTGCGGATCGTTCCTGGTGATTGCGGTGGGTGCGAATCGCCGCGACCCCCTGGCCGACGCCGCTGATAGGCGCTCCGGGACCGGCGGATTCGCACTCTATGCCGAATCCTCGTTGCCGATCTACCGCGACCTCGCCGACCCCAAAGCGCAGGAAGCGGTCGGTCTGGACGCGGCGGCGATGGAAGGGGTCGCGGTCGTCCCCCTGCGCGTGCACGAGGCGGACGATGCGAGTTGCCTGAACCTGAACCGTGTGACCCGGCCGAGGCTCGTGGGCGTTCGGCCGGCGGCGATGGAGTCGCGGTTCACGTTTGCGAAGACGGTCGAGAGGGCGCCCGCGGGAGACCCTTGGCGGCTGCTGGAGCGGCGCGCGGGCCCTGTAGTAGAGAGCATCTCTCACTACAGGGCGGGCGACGAGGTGGTTCCGGCCGTCGGCGACGCGGCGACGATTACGTGGTCGCTCGGCAAGAAGGTCGGCGATGTGTTGCCTTACACCGACGAGCGGGGCCGGACGTTTTCGATTCGACTGGTCGGATCGCTGGCCGGGTCGCTGCTCCAAGGCGGTCTCCTCGTTTCGGAGGAAGCGTTTATCGAGAAGTTTCCGTCGGATAGCGGATACCGGATGTTCCTGGTGGATGCGCCGGGAGGTAAAGAGGCGGAGGTGGGGCGGGCGCTTTCGCGCGCGCTGGCGGGGGCGGGGCTCGCAGTCCAGCCGGCGCCCGAGCGCCTGGCCGACTTCCTGGCGGTCCAGAACACGTACCTCGCGATCTTCCAGGCGCTGGGCGGCCTGGGCCTCCTCCTGGGGACGGCCGGCCTGGGGATGGTGGTGATGAGGAACGTGCTGGAGCGGCGCGGGGAACTGGCGCTCTTGCGGGCGGTGGGGTTTTCGCGCGGGGCGCTCGAGTGGCTCATCGTGTGGGAACACGGGGGCCTATTGGCGCTGGGCCTGGGGTGCGGGGTGGCGGCGGCGCTGGTGGCGGTCGCGCCGGCGCTCGCGTCGGTCGCCGTCGGCGTACCGCCGACCTGGTCGCTGGCGCTCGTGGTGTTGGGGGTGGCGGCGAGCGGCCTGGTGTGGACGTACCTGGCGGCCCGATGGGCGCTTGGCGGTCCGTTGGTAGCCGCCCTTCGCAACGAGTGAACCGGCCGGGTGTGGCCGTTTTTCGTGGCATGGTATTGGCGCCGTGTCGTTATGAGGCGGCTTCAGCCGCCTTTGCGCCGCGTGAGCGGCGAGTAGACCGGGGCTTTTAGCCCCGGTTCGCGATGGCGCCAAGACAGCCTGATGTTTTTTCTTTTCCCTCTCCGCCCCGCTGAAAGCGGGGCGGAGAGGGAAAAGAAAAGGAAGGAGAAGGCGGCGGCCGGTCACCCCGCCATAAAACAGGATTTTGCATCT
>JBAUDW010000093.1:0-3373 GCA_049678285.1 Phycisphaerae bacterium | reverse complement strand
TGGAGCCGGTGTATGCCGGCGAGTTCGTGAGCATGGAAGACGTTCCGCCGGCTCGGAACGACCTGTTGACGAGCGGCTACGCCTTCGGTTCGATTCAGACCACGCGTGGCTGCCCGCTCGATTGCAGTTTTTGCAGCGTGTCCGTTTTCAACGGGAAACGTTACCGCCAGCGGCCTATCGAAAAGGTCGTGGAGGAATTCCAGACGATTCGGGAGAGGTTGGTTCTCGTCGTTGACGACAATCTCATCGGCACGAGTCGCAAGCACATTGCCCGCGCCAAGGATCTTTTCCGGGCCATGATCCACGCGAACCTGCGCAAGAAGTGGATTTGCCAGGCGACCATCAACATGGCCGATGACGACGAACTGCTGAGGCTGGCGGCCCAAGCAGGCTGCAAAGGTGTCTTCGTCGGCTTTGAGTCGCCGACGGAGGAGGGGCTGGCGGAGGTGGGCAAGAAATTCAACCTCTTGAAGGGCCGCGATTTCAAAGCCTCCGTGGGTCGCTTGCAGCGCCACAACATCTTCGTGGTCGGTTCCTTCATCCTGGGGCTGGACACCGATGAACGGGGCATCGGCAAGCGGATAGCCGACACCGCCGAACGCTATGGCGTGGACCTCCTTAACGTGCTGTTCCTGACGCCCCTGCCGGGCACCCGCCTGTGGGATCAGATGAAATCCCAGGATCGAATCGCGGCCAACGATTTCCCGAGCGACTGGCGGTACTACACGCTGGGGTTGCCCACGGCGCACTACAGGAATTTTTCCTGGTCGGCCATCCTGGAAGAGATGAACTCCTGCGACCGGCGCTTCTACTCGCTCTGGGGGATTTTCCGTCGCGTGGCCGACTGCTTCCTGCGGCGGCGACAACCCCTCCTGTCGCTGGTGAGCAATCTATCCTGCCGGAACAACGCCCGCATGACCCAAGAGAACTATGGTCAACTGGACGTGCTGCGGGGGGGAAGGATGAGCAAGTCGGCCTTCCCCCGTATGCACGGGCAGTCCTTGGAACCCTCGGCCGCCTCGGGGTTTTCGCGTTTCGGGCGCTAGTCGCGGCCTTTCGGTGGTTTTCCGCCCCTGTTGCACGCGATCCTCCTTGCCGGCGGGGGCTTTCGCCGTGCGACAGCGAGTGGGCCGTGATCTGCGCCGGCGCACAACCTGCCAGTCAGGCTTCGCCGCCTAGGCGAGCTGAAGTTGTTCCGCAGCGGCAAGGCGAATTGGAACTGAGCGAAAAAGGGGTTGCCCCCTCCCCGGAAAGCATTATCCTCTTCTCCAACAATGTGCCCCAGCCGACTTCAAGCCGAACTCGAGGGGAGTTGGTCCGCCTTTGGCGAGATCTCGCCTCGCGGACTGGTCGGTCAGGGGTGTTCATGCCACAGGCTCAATAAAAGGACAAAATCCCGGGAGCCCGGACCTCAGAAACGGAGGCGAGCATGGAACTCGGCGTATTCGACGTCGTGACATTCGTGGGATTTATGCTCGCGGTCGTGGTGATCTCGCTGTACGCCGGCCGGCGCGAGAAGTCGGGGCTCGACTACTTCCTGGCCGGCCGGACGCTCGTCTGGCCGCTCATCGGCTTCTCGCTGATCGCCTCGAACATCTCGACCGAGCACTTCGTGGGAATGGCGGGCTCGGCCTTCGAGCGCGTGGGCCTCGCGATTGCGAGTTACGAGTGGATGTCGGCCATCACGCTCGTCTTCGTGGCCTGGTGGCTCCTGCCGAAGTTCCTCAAGGCCGGCATCTACACCATGCCGCAGTACCTCGAGTACCGCTACGACTCCGGCACCCGCACCATCATGGCCGTGTTCCTGATGGCTGCTTACATCATCGTGTTCCTCGCGACGGTGGTGTACAGCGGGGCCATGGCTGTCAACACGATCTTCGACATCCCGGCGATCTTTCAGGAACACCTCGGCCTGGAGGCCGAGAGCGCCACCTTCTGGGCGCTCGTGGCGTCGATCTGGGTCATCGGCCTCGTCGCGGCCTCGTACACGATCTACGGGGGCCTGAAGTCGGTCGTCTGGTCGGACCTGCTCCAGGGCGGCGCCCTGCTCCTGGGCGGAGCGGTGGTCGCGGTGCTCGCGCTGCTGACCATCGGCGACGGCAGTTTCATCGGCGGATGCAGGGAGTTCGCGTCGGCCCAGGCCGGCAAACTCCACACCGTCCTGCCCTGGAACGACGCGGACGTGCCCTGGCTTGCGGTGTTCATCGGCGGCCTGTGGATCCCCAACCTCTTCTACTGGGGCCTGAACCAGTTCATCACCCAGCGGACCCTGGGCGCCAAAAACCTGGCCGAGGGCCAGAAAGGCATCTTCCTGGCGGCCTGGTTGAAACTGCTCATCCCGTTCATCATCGTGATGCCCGGCATCATGGCGTTCCACCTGTACGGGACGGGCCCGAATCCCGCGGTGACCGAGGGCGACGCGGCGTACTCGTACATGATTCGCGTCCTGCTGCCGCCGTACCTGCGCGGGGCCATGTTCGCCGCCCTCTGCGGCGCCGTCATGAGTTCGTTCAACTCGGGCCTGAACTCCGCCTCCACCATCCTGACCGTGGACCTGTACCAGAAGTACATCAACCCCGGGGCCGGCGATAAGAGGGTCGTGGCGGTCGGCCGATGGGCCACCGCCGCCACCGTGGTCGTCGCCTGCCTGTGGGCCCCCATCATCACCCAGTTCAAGGGCGTCTTCAGTTACATCCAGGAGATCTGGGGGTTCATCACGCCGGGCATCGTGGCGGCGTTCCTGGTGGGCATGATCATCAAGCGGGCGCCGGCCATCGCGGCGAAGACGGCGATGATCCTGGGCATGATACTCTACGCCCTGTTCCGCGTGCCGGGATGGGTGCTGGAATCGAGCGTTAAAACCGGCGAGGTCACCGAGGGCACCCTGCTCCATTACGTGTACCAGTTCAGCACCATCGCGTTTCTGCACCACATGGGCATCATCTTCCTGATCCTGGCGGCCGTCATGGTGGTCATCACGCTGTTCAGGCCGCTCATGGAACCGCGGACCATGCCCGTCTCCGAAATTAACGTCACCCCCTACCGGTACCGGTACCTGGTCGGGGGCATCACGATCGCGGCCACGGTGGTGCTGTACATCATCTTCTGGTAGAAGCGTGTCGGCCGGGACGAAGGTCGCCGATGGAACGATGATTGCCGGGGCTTCGCCCCGGCCTACGTGCCGGCGGCTTGTCGGCGCACTTGTGGAGAGACCCGCGCGTTGTATTTGGAGGGCCCGCCGGTGACTGATCGGGTGCGGCCGCATTTCGTGGCATGGTGTTGGTGCCGGGTCGTTATGAGGCGGCTTCAGCCGCCTTTGCGCCGCGTGAGCGGCGAGTAGACCGGGGCTTTTAGCCCCGGTTAGCAAGCGCGC
>JBAUDW010000092.1:0-11179 GCA_049678285.1 Phycisphaerae bacterium | reverse complement strand
GGTAGATGTGAAAGAGGTTCGACTGGCATCGCGTCATATTGTACCGCTGCCACACGCCCCGCAGCGAGGGGACGAGCAGCGCCATCAACAGGCTGAGGATGACGATGACCACCAGCAACTCGACCAGCGTGAAAGCCTTGCGTCTCGAACGGGCCATCACACACCTCCTTTCACCGTCTCTCCGACGGGGGACCGGCCCCGGCGCGCCGGGGCCGCGCCGGCGCCCCGCCATCATGCCCGATGCGCTTCCACCTGGATGGGTGCGCAAACCAAACGCCCACCCGTGCACACCAACCCCTCTATCCTTATCATAGGAACCGGAAACGCGGCTGTCCAGTGTCCAGTTTTTTCCAGGCCGACTGTTCCCCAAAAACCCGCTTTCGGCTCGAATTCGGGCCGTTCGGGCGCCAAAAGGCCCCTTCCAGGCCTCCGAAGGCCCCTTCCGCCCCGCAAGGCGGACTCTTGGAGAACGGGAACCCCCCGCAATGGCGCTCCCGGGATTAGTAGGCCCGGGCGAAGGGCACCCGCTTGGCGGGCCCTTTCCCGCAGACCATGCAGGCGGAACCTTCCTGGGCGTCGTCCGGCAGGAGACGGACGGTCGCCTTCGTCTCCTCGGTCACGCGGGCCTCGCACTCCGGCCGACCGCACCACGAGGCGAAGAGGAATCCGCCGACCTCTTCGAGCAGGCGCTTGAAGTCGTCGTAGGTCTCCACGGTCCGGCAATTCTCTTCGAGCCGTTTGCTCGCCCGCTCGTATAGGGCCGACTGCATCTCGTCGAGAATCTCCGGGACGCGCAGCGCGAGTTCCCCCTGCGGGAGCGGCGTCTTCTCACCCGTGTCTCGCCGCACGAGGACCACCCGGTCGGCCGCCAAGTCCTTCGGCCCGAGTTCGACGCGGACGGGCACGCCCTTGAGTTCCCACTCGTTGAACTTCCAGCCGGGCGAGACGTTGTCGCGGTCGTCCACGCGGACGCGGACCTCGTCTCCGAACGGCTCCGCGAGCCGCGCCGCCGCCGTCCGGATGGCCGCGTTGTCCGCGTCGGCCTTCAGGATCGGAACGATGACCACCTGGATGGGCGCGAGGCGGGGCGGGAGCACCAGGCCGGCGTCGTCGGAGTGGCTCATGACGAGCGCCCCCACGAGGCGCGTCGAAACGCCCCACGAACTCGCATAGACGTATTCGAGCGCCCCCTCCCGGTTCTGGAACCGGACGTCGAACGCCTTGGCGAAGTTCTGGCCGAGGTAATGGCTCGTGCCGGCCTGGAGCGCCCGGCCGTCCTGCATCAGCGCCTCGATCGTGTAGGTCGTCACGGCGCCTGCAAACTTCTGGGAATCGCTCTTTCGGCCGGCGAGGACGGGCATCGCCATCCACTCTTCGGCGAACGTGCGGTACACTCCGAGCATCCGCTCCGCTTCCTCGGTCGCCTCCTCGGCGGTCGCGTGGGCCGTGTGCCCTTCCTGCCAGAGAAACTCCGCCGTCCGAAGGAAAAGCCGCGTCCGCATCTCCCACCGCACGACGTTGCACCACTGGTTGTAAAGGAGCGGCAGATCGCGCCACGACTGGATCCACTTCTTATACATCGCCCAGATGATCGTTTCGGAGGTCGGGCGGATGACGAGCGGCTCGTCGAGCAGTTTGTCGCCGCCGTGCGTCACCACCGCGCACTCGGGCGCGAACCCCTCGACGTGCTCGGCCTCTTTCTCGAGGAACGACTTGGGGATGAGGAGCGGGAAGTAGGCGTTCTGGTGGCCGGTGGCCTTGAACATGTCGTCCAGGGCCCGCTGCATGCGTTCCCAGATGGCATAGCCCCAGGGTCGGATGACCATGCACCCGCGGACCGGGGCATAGTCGGCCATCTCGGCCCGCATCACGACGTCGATGTACCACTGGTTGTAGTCGTCGCTGCGCTTGGTGATTTTGGCCACGCCTTCGCTCGCTCCTTCCTCGGCCCAAGAGGCCCGAGCGGCATTGTAAGGCCGGGACGGGCGGAGAGCAACGATTCCCTCCCTGGTAAGCCTGAGCACGCGCGTTCGCCCCGAGCCGGCGGCGGGCTTGCCTCGGCGTAGCCCGTAGGGCGGAGACGGGAGCCGCCGGGCACGTTCCCTACCGTGGCACATGCCACGCCGGGGAACGTCGCCGCGACCCTTCGACAGGCTCAGGGCAGGCTCTTACGGTCGCGGCTCGAAAGGCGTGAACTCCCGCCGCTGGCGTTTTTTTACTGATTTTTCCCCTCCCCGCATCCGATAAGAAACATGGCGGCCTAGGAGACGCGCACCCTGGACGAGCCACCCCTATGCAAGGAACGCCTCTGCGATGGTTCACGTGGACCCGACGGGAAAGGCGACGTTTCGCTTCTATCACGCGACCAACGGTCCGGTCTTCGTAGTGGGCGACTTCTGCCGCTGGCACACGGACCACCTGCCCATGCGGAAAGTCTCGGACTCCGAATGGACCCTCATGATGCGCCTTCCCCCCGGGATCTTTGAGTTCCGGTACCTCGCCGACGGCACGTGGTACACCGACTATGCCGCCTTCGGCGTGACCCAGAACCGTTTCGGCGACTTTAACTCCGTCGTCCGCATCCCGAAGGTCCGCCCCGCGATCGCCCAACCGGAGCCCGCGCGACTGGTGCAGCCGGCGCGCCTCACCGCCTCGGCCTGACCGGGGCGCCGTGCGGAACCTCTCAACCGCGCCGTCCGGATCAGGATTCGGCGCCGCCCTCGGGCGCGCGGTCGGCCGAGCAGCAGGACTTTCCGCCCCGGGCGAGAAGGTTGTAGATCCAGACGATAATCAGGATGCCGATGAAGGCATCGGCGAAACCCCAGGCCATGCCGACCAGCCCGGGACCCCACCCCGGCCCGTAACCCCAGTACACGCTGCCGATGACCTCCACCAGTTTGTGGCCGTACTCCGCCGTGTGATCCGTCACGACCGCCATAACCAGGAGCGCCGGCGCCCAGACGATGGCGATCGCCAAGGCGATCCGGTACGCGCTGACCCCGCCTTCCCTGCCCGTCTCTGCCGTTGCCATGTGATTCTCCTTATCGTGAATGTCGCCGCTCGCGACACACGCTCTTGAAAAGTCAACTCTTGCCGACCGGCTTAGGGCGCCCCCGCGGGCGGAGGGCCTTCCATGGCCGGGAAAAACTGCCACCCCGGGCCGAACTGCTGAAGGAAATACACCGAGTACGAACGCATGAACACGAAGACCGGCAGCAGAATGACCGTGCCAAGGTACGGGATAATCGTCAGGCAACAGGTGAAGCAAGTCGCCAAGATCGCCACGACGGCGATGCCAATCCCCAATACGAACTTCATGAGGTAAAACAAGACGATCTTCCAGAAGCGGCCAGGGAGGACTTCGCGCCAGAAGATTCCCCACGCCGCCAGCGTTCTCACGCCGCGCAGGTACATCACGGGGACGACAAAGTCCTCAAGCAGCAAGAAGACTATGCCAAGAACCACAATGAACGGTGTCATCAGGAGAGCGCCCGCGAGGATGCCGGCGACGGCCATCGCGCCGAACCGCTCGGCCTGAATGTCCGGCCAGGCGATCGCCAGACCCGCCCCGCCGATGAGGAGAACGACCGCCAGCGCGGCCAATCCGAACACCACGCGAAATCCGAACAGGCTGTTGCCCGGCGTCCGGAAACGGTGCCACGGCTCCACCACCGCGCCGCGATTCCGAACCACGCCGTCCAAGAACATGAACTTGCCGCGAGAACTCAACCAGATGATGACCAGGCTGAGGGCCAGGATCACGATGAACGCGGCGACCGCCACCAAAATCACCAGGCCGACGTGCTCGCGCCCCCAGTCCAGGAGGGGCTCGAACGGCCCGTGCCCGCCGCCGCTCGGCCCGCCCGAACCCCAGCCGCCGAGGTTGACGTTCGGCCCGCCACCTTCGCCCAAATTGGCCAGCCAGGCGCAGAACCCCAGCACGAACCACTTGCGCCACTCGAAAGGCTTAAAGAGCATCCTCCCGGTGCGCGTGAGCGCCCAGCCGATCGGCTCGGTGACGGAAATGGCCATGCCGCCTCTCCCGCTCATCCCGGCTCAGTTCACTGTAAACCGATATGCTCCCGGGTCCATTTTATTCATCCGCGGGAACGGGCAAACGGGTTGTCGCCCCCTTTTTCTCACTGCAGCAGGGAGCGGATGCGGATGTTCCGGATCGCCGCTTTCGTCCGCCACACCGCGATGCCGAGCGGCTGCGAAAGTTCCACCTCCGAACGGACGGAGATCTTCCGCTCGCCCGGCTCGGCGTCGATGACTTGCTCGTCGTCGATCCAGGCCTCGATCTTCTTCTCCGTGACGCACATCCGAATGCGGTACCACCGCCCGTTTTCGAACTCGATAATCCGCGTCGTCTCGTTCTGCGAGGCGTCCATGTCGTTGAACGACGACAGACCGACCAGCGATCCGCCCCATCCGCCGACGACGAGCGTCACGCACGAATACCGCACGGGAACCGTCAGACCGCAGAAAAAGTCGCCCCCGTCCACCCGCATCGCCTCCAGCGCCACCTCGTAGTTCATGCGCAGCGGTTCCTCGGTCCACGTGATGCCCGTCAGGTCCGCCGGGCCCATGTCGAGAATGATGCAACCGTCCTCGACGCGGACGTCCCCCTGGCCGCCGAACTGGGTCACCTCCCATCGGCCGAGCGCCTTGCCGTCGAACAGGCTTTCCCATCCCTCCGCGTCGGCCGCGGGCGCCGGCGCCGGAGACGGACCGGTCGGCGTCTCCCGGCACCCCGCCGCGAGGCTGAATGCAACCAAGACAAGGAGCGCCGGCGCCCAGACGATGGCGACCGCCAAGGCGACCCGGCACGGCCGGACCCCGCTCGAACGTTCCGCTGCTTCGGCTGTCATGCGAGTCTCCTTTCTCTCAGGTCCCGCCTCCCGCCTGCAAAGGCCCACGAAGCGTTAATGCGGCGAGGGGCATACCTACAGTCCCAATCGCGCGAGAATGGCCTGCCAGATATCCGCCAGGCCCATCTCGTCGGCCCATCGCGTCACGTAGGAGCGGTCCACGGCGTCGCCGGAGACTTTGAGGATTCCCATGATGTCGCGCAGGTGCTTCTCGGAACCGCCCTCGCGGTAGTGCGCCATCTTGCCTAGGATGACATCCTCCGGCCGGGCGCAATAGCCTTCGAGGTCCGGCAGAATTTGCATTCGCTGACGGCGTGAGAACTCCGCCTCGCCCCACGCGCCGGCCGGCAGGATTACCAGGTCAATCTTGGTTCCGGACCCCACATGAATGATTTTGAACTGGGTCCTGCGGCGGAGGGCGTCGAGGGCGGCCGATTCGCTGACGTAAAACTCGCCGGACGCAAAGGCGCGACACAGCGCGCCGACCTGCTGCTCTCCCAGATCAACGACTACATCAATGTCCTGGGTCATCCGCGGCTCGCCGTAGGCTGCGCTGGCCAGTGAGCCAACGAGCATGTAAGGCACGTCCAGCCGCTCCAGAACGGCGACGAGGTGCCGCAGCAGGTCAACCTGATCCAAGACGCATCCTCCTGGCGATTTCGGCCTGAATGCGTGCGTCGTCCCAGTCCGGGTGCAGCGTCCGCAGGTGCCCCTCGAGGCGCAGGCGAAGGAAGCGGTTGGCGGCCAGCGCCGCTTCCACGCGCTGGCCGGCCGTCATGCGCCGAAGGACTTCTGCCACGGCGTCGTCCACAACCTCAATCTGCCCTTTGTCAAGCCGCCATCTCATGGACGCCTGTTCCCTGTGGAGGGAGGGTGAGATTACCGCGCGGTGCGCCCGCCGGCACGCAAAAAGGGGTCAGGACTGCTTTGTCAGAAACATGCTTTTTCTCTCCCTCTCCCATCAAGGGCGAGGGAGGACGAAAGGCTCTTATGAACCAAGCAGGTCAGGACCCTTTTACGCGCCCCCCACGAAGCGTTGACACGCGCCGCCTAAAGGTTACGATGCAAACCGTCCGCAGGAAAGGATTTTCCCTTGGCCGCCGTTCGCATCCTCGCCCTGGAACCGTACCTCGGGGGGTCGCACGCCGACTTCCTCCACGGCCTCCAGACCCGCAGCCGCCACGACTGGACGCTGCTCGGAATGCCGGCGCGGAAATGGAAGTGGCGGATGCGCGGGGCCGCCCTGCATCTGGCGAGCGAGTCCCGGCGCGCCGGGATGGCCGCCAAAGGCTTCGACCTGGTCTTCGCGAGCGATTTTCTCGGCGTCGCCGACTGGAAAGCCCTCGCCCCGCCGGCCCTCGCGCGTCTGCCCGTCGTCACCTATTTCCACGAGAATCAACTCTCCTACCCGCTGGAGCCCGGCCAGCGCCGCGATTTCCAGTACGCGTTCACGAACCTGGTGACGTGTCTGGCGTCCAGCGAGGTGTGGTTCAACTCGGCGTTCCACCGCGATTCGTTCCTCGAGGCGGTCGGCCGGCTGCTGGCCAAGATGCCGGACTTCGTCCCCGAGGGTCTCCCGGACTCCATCCGCGAGCGCAGCCGCGTCATGCCGCCCGGCATGGACCTGAGGCCTTTCGTCGCCGGGCGCAAACGCACGGACCGCAAGCCCCCCCTCACCATCCTCTGGAACCACCGGTGGGAATACGACAAGAACCCCGAGGCGTTCTTCGAGGTCCTGTTTTTCCTCGCGCAGGAAGGCGTCCGGTTCCGCCTGACCGTCGTGGGTGAGACCTTCCGCAAGTGGCCGACCGTCTTCGAGGAAGCCAAGCGGCGCCTGGCCGACCGCCTGGTCCAGTTCGGCTACATGCCCGACCGCAAGGCGTATGAGGAATGCGTGCGCGAGGCGGACATCGTCGTTTCGACGGCGATCCACGAGTTTTTCGGCCTCTCGGTCATCGAGGCGATAGCGGCCGGGTGCTTTCCCCTCCTGCCCGCGCGCTTGAGTTACCCCGAGATCATTCCCGCCGAACTCCACGAGACCTTCCTTTACAAAGACGAGCGCGAACTGCGGGTGAAACTCGGCCGGCTCCTCCGGGGCGAAGGCCCGTGGGACCGCCTGGCGAAACTCGCCAACGGCGTGCAGCAATACGACTGGGGGAACCAGATCCGGCGGTACGACGAGGCGCTCGCCGTCGCCGCCCGCCTCGCCTGACGAAGGGAACGACCGCTGGCCCCGCCGTCCGCCAAGAACTACCTCCGCCGGCTCCCGGAAAAAAATCGCCGCACGCTGCGCCGGCGGCTGCTCGCGTGGTACACGAAGAACAAGCGCGACCTCGCCTGGCGCCGCACGCGCGACCCCTACCGCATCTGGGTCGCCGAGGTGATGCTCCAGCAGACGCAGGTCCCGACCGCCCTGCCCTATTACGAGCGATTCCTCAAGCGGTTCCCCACGGTTTGCACGCTCGCCCGCGCGTCGGAGCAGGCGGTGCTGAAAGCGTGGCAGGGCCTCGGCTACTATCGCCGCGCGCTGAATCTGCACGAGGCCGCCGGGCGCGTCGTCCGCGACCACGGCGGGCGCGTGCCCGACGACCCGCAGGCACTGGCGCGCCTGCCCGGCGTCGGACGCTACACCTGCGGCGCGGTCCTGTCGATTGCGTTCGGTCGGAGGATCGCAGCGCTCGACGCGAACGCCATCCGCGTCATCGCCCGCTGGCTTGCCGTCCGCGAGGCCACGGACACCGGCGCGACGCGCGCCGGCCTCTGGCGCGCCGCCGAGACGCTCGTGCCCGACAAGACCCCCGGCGATTGGAACCAGGCGGTAATGGAACTCGGCAGCCGCGTCTGCTCGCCGCGCCAACCCAACTGCCGCTCCTGCCCGGTCCGGGGCCTGTGCCTCGCGTTCGCCCGCGGCCTCCAGGAGCAGGTTCCCGCGCGCCGGCCGCGCCGCCGCATCCCCCACATCCAGGTCGGCGCCGGCATCGTCTGGCGACGGGGACGGATTCTCCTCTGCAAGCGCCGGGCCGACGCGATGCTCGGCGGCCTGTGGGAGTTCCCCGGCGGCAAGATTCGGCCCGGCGAATCCGCCGAAGCCTGCATCCGCCGAGAACTGCGGGAGGAATGCGACCTCCGGGTGACCGTCGGCGAGCACCTCGTGGACGTCATGCACACGTACTCGCACCTCCGCGTGACGCTCCGCTGCTACCACTGCCGGGCGCCCCGCGGCCGGGCGAAGGCCCTCGGGTGCGACGAGGCCCGATGGGTCCGCCCGGAGCGAATCGCCGACTATCCCCTGCCGGCCGCCGACGTGCGGATCCTCGAAGCGATCGCCGCGCACGAGTAAGCCCAGGGACTCCGGTCCCTGGGCTTGTACACCCACCCGTGCGGGTGGCATGCCCACGCTTTTCGCGTGGGCATGCGCCAGGACCCCCGCCGTCGAGGGAAGCACTGGCGGATCCCGGCGCGCCGGGACCAGTGCCACCCGCAGTGGCGAGCGCCCATGCCCATCCCGGCACGCTCGCCTTTTCTCGCCGAACTCCGCTTTACGCAGCGGCGTCAAAAAAGTACACTGTCAGCGGCTGGCTAACGCGAAAAGGAGGCTTCGGCCATGAAGCGATGGATGCTCCTCATCACCCTCGCCGGGCTGGTAGCAACCGGCGCGGCACCCGCGGCCCCGGCCGCCCGGGCGCTGCTCAGCGTCGACGACCTGAAGGTCGTCTACGAATCCGCGAGCGACGTCGTCCAGTTCCAGATCGAATCGGTCCAGGCGAATCCGACGGCGGCGCCGCGGCTCGTGTGGGAGGTCCGCGGGCCGATCCTCGAAACCTTCAAGGGGCGCCTCCTGCCCGGCAGCATCTCGGTCCACGTGGAGAGCGTCGTCCGGTCGTTCGACCTGCCGCGCGCCGAACTCGAGGGGCGCCAGTTCGTCGTCGCCATCAAGCCGCTCTCGGAGCAGGCCGACCGCCGATTCCAACTCGTCGGTAACTACGGGTTCGAGGCATCGAGCGCCGAGGCGACGGCCCTGAGGGAACTGGCCGAGGCCGAGGCCCAGCGCGGCTCCGGCGGCGAGAATCTTCGCCTCTCCGTCCGGCCCCTGGAGAAGGTGTTTCAGGCGGAAGGTCCCAAGACGGTCGAGATTCGCCTGACGAACGAGGGAACGGATTCCGCGATGTATCTGCAGGCGCCCATCGCCGAACGCGACGGCCAACTGTATCTGACGGGCCAGGGCGCCATCCGCATCCGCGACCTGAGCGGCCGCATCGTCCCCGACAAGGGGAAGATCGTCACGGGCCAGGTCCCGCCGCCTCCCCCGACGCCCGCCCTCATCCTCCCGAAAGCCAGTTTCGTCGAGACGCTCGACCTCGCGAAGTACTACGACCTTTCGGTCGGCCGGTACACGCTCGTCGTCATGCTGGCCGCGCCGACGAGCAACGCCCGGATCCCGTCGAACGGCCTGTCGTTCCAGGTCGGCGCGGTCAACCTTCCCGAGGTGCCGCCGACCCCGGAGCCGATCGGCCTCCCCGCGACTGAGGCCGGCACGACACCGGCCCCGCCTGCCGCCAAGGAACGCGTGGACCTTCCCGAACCGGCGTCGTACAAGCCGGGCGAGGCGGTCTCCGGCCTGGCGGGCCTCCTGAGGCCGGCGAAGAGCCATTACGCCCTCGGTGATCCGGTCGAGGTCGAGTTCCGCCTCATCAACCAGGGACCGCGAAGCCTGGTCGTCGACGCGCGGCTGGAGCGGGCCCTCACAGTCACGGTCACGCCGGTCGGCAACTCGGCCGAACCGCTCTTCATCCGCCAGATCATTCCGTGGGCGGACGACGGCAACACGATGCCCGAGGCGCAGGCCTTTCTGCGCGAAAGCGCGTTCTGGGGACAAACGATCAACCTGAACGTGCTGTTCGGCAAGAGCCTGGACGCCTTTCCCGCCCCGACGCCCGAAGAGGTTTCCGCCGGCAAGGACCTCTCGTACGAGCGGTTCGGGCGGAACCTCTTCGGCTTTAACAAGGCCGGCGTCTATCGCGTGACGGCCACGTACCGCGTCGCGCGGAGCCGGGCGGCCGAAGCCGCCGCCGGCGCCGGCCCGCCCTCCAACTGGTGGAGCAGCGACCTGGAAACAAACGCCATCATGATTCAGATCCTCGAACGCCCGCTGGAAGGCGGGCCGTAAGGTCGGCTCCGGAGACCCCGCGTGCTCGATTCCGTCCTGGCATGGATACGGCGAGGGCTGGCCGTCGGCGTCCTCGCCGCCATGCTCCTGCCCCTCGTCACCGTCAAGGGATGTGAATCGGACGCCCCGAAGATCACCTACACCGGTTGGGGTCTCGTGTGGGAGGCCCCCACGCTCGTCAGCATCCCCCTGTTCGCGGTGGCCGCCGCCGGGCTGACCTTCGTGAGCCGCCGGGTCCGCTCGGCCGTCGGCCGACACATCCTGGCGCTTCTGAAGATTATCCTCGCCGGCGCAGCAGGCGCGTGGACGTACTGGGCGTTTGCCGTGTGGTCATCCGCCATGGAGGTCTGGACGGAGATAGGTTTCTGGCTGATTCTCGGCGCGTGCTCGGGCATCGTCGCGTGTGACCTCGTGGAAGCGGGTGCAGCGTGGGTAGCCTGGCGCAGGTGGAAACGGAGTCGGGCGATTCCCTTGCTTGAGGATCCGCTCGTCCGATTCACCGGACTTGGGAACATTGTATTGGGATCCGCGCTCATCGCCGTCGTCGTGCTCGGGACCGCCATCTGGTTTGCCGTCGACCAGGTATGGCCCCCGGCCGTCACCTGGCTCTTTCTGGAAAGCGAGTTCCTTTTCTTTGCCGCTTGGGGCGCTATGGCGTCGTTGGCGGGATGGGGCATCCGACGCGGCCTCGGCTGGGCGCGGGTTCTCACGCGCGTCGGCGCCTGGGCCACGACCTTGCTCGCGGCCGGACTCCTCTACCTCACGCTCATTCTCATGACGCAGGGCTTTAACAAGTGGGAGCGCCTCTGTTTCGACCAGGTCGACGGCGATCTCCTGTGGGGTTGGGCGGCCATCGTGTTCTTGCTCGCCTGGCTCGTCTGGACCTGGTGGACGGTGCGGGTGGTGCTGGGCTGGCGACGGCGCCTCTTTCCGTCGCGCCGGGTGCGCCTGGAGACGGCCGGGGGCCAGCTTCGCGTCCGCGTGCCGCGATGCCCCGACTGCCGGGCCCGCTTGTGGCTTTCGCTCGACGGGGCGCAACTCGTCTGCCGGTCGTGCGGCACGTCGTTCGCGGCGACCATCGAAGGGGGTGTGACTAGATTTTCTGGCGAACGTTAGGTCTTGGTAGCGCGGGGCTTTACGC
>JBAUDW010000091.1:0-21034 GCA_049678285.1 Phycisphaerae bacterium | reverse complement strand
GCTAAACATGGACGTCGCGGGGTCGTGAACGTTTAGCCGCCGCGCTTGCGCGGCGCGTCCCGTGGTTGTTCGCGGTGCGTGTGCGTTCATCGCGTGTTGGGGGGAACCGCCATGGCGGTCCTCGCGTATCACGTCATATTCGGCGCGTACGGTTTCTGGTTGCCGAACGACCCCCGCGGCTCGTGGTCGGTTTTCGTGGCGAGTTGGGAACTCTCGCGCTTCGGCAAGGCCACCAAGACGGAAGCCCGACGGTCGGTTGCGAAGGTGGCGCACGGCTTTGCACGGGCTCGGACCGAAGGCGGATACCGCGTGCATGCCTGCTCCATCCTGCCGGAGCACGTGCACCTGGTGATCGGCCGGAGCGATCGGGCGGTGGAGCGGGTTGTGGGTCACCTGAAGGCCCGCGCGACGGTGCGCCTCAAGACGGAATCGCTCTGGCCCGAGGATGGCCGGCCGGTGTGGGCGAGGAAGGGACGGAAAGTGTTCCTCGACTGCCTTGAGGACGTGCGGCGTGCCGTCGCGTATGTTGAGGCGAACCCCTTGCGGGAGGGGAAACCTCGCCAGCGGTGGTTGTTCGTGGAACCGTACGACGTGTGACGCGCCGCGCAAGCGCGGCGGCTAAACGCGCGCCGCGGTCGGCGGCTCGCGCCTGTTTAGCCGCCCGCCTTGGCGGGCGCGTGTTGTTCGTCGCGGCGCGGACGCTTGCAAATCGGCGGATGCGCGATATCATGTCGGCTCCGACCATGTGAGCGGTGCGCCCTGGCAAGGAGCCGCAGGTTGAAAACCGACGAAATCCGCACGCGATTCCTCCGGTTCTTCGAGAAGCGGGGACACAAAATCATCCCCTCCGATTCGCTCATTCCGCACAACGACCCGACGCTCCTGTTCACCGGCGCCGGGATGAACCAGTTCAAGGAGCAGTTCCTGGGTCTGAAGCCGGCGGGCCTGGCCCGGGCCGCGACGTGCCAGAAGTGCCTCAGGACGGGCGACCTGGAGAACGTCGGGGTGATGCGCTGGCACATGACGTTCTTCGAGATGCTGGGCAACTTCTCGTTCGGCGACTACTTCAAGAAGGAATCGTGCCAGTGGGCCTGGCAGTTCATGCTGGAGGAGATGGGGCAGGAGCCCGAACACCTCCACGTCACGATCTACGAGAAGGACGAGGAGACGTTCGAGATCTGGCACAACCTCATCGGCATTCCGGCGGAGCGGATCTGGCGGTTCGGGGAGGAATCGAACTTCTGGCCGGAATCGGCCCCGTCTTTAGGACCAAACGGCCCGTGCGGGCCGTGCACGGAAATCCTGGTGGATACGGAGCCGGCACGGGGCGACGCGTCGACGCCCCAGACCGATTCCGCCCGATTCGTCGAGGTGTGGAACCTGGTGCTCCAGCAATTCGACCGGCAGGAGGAGGGGAAGTTAGCGCCCCTGCCGTCGAAGAATATTGATACGGGGATGGGCCTGGAGCGGATGGCGGCGATCATGCAGGGCGTGCCGACCGCGCTGGACATTGATGTCATGCTGCCGATCGTCCAGGCGGCGGCGAAGCGCTGCGGCACGGCTTATGTGGCGGGCATGAATGATGACGTCAGCCGTCGCTTGCGTCGCATCGCCGAGCACACGCGGGCGGTGGCGTTCGCGATCGCCGACGGCGCCCTGCCGGACCGGTACGGGCGAGGGTACGTCGTGCGCCGCCTTATTCGGCGTGCGGCGCTCGACGGCCGGCACCTGGGCGTCACGGAACCGTTCCTCTATCGGCTCGTGCCGGTGGTTGAGAAGCAGATGGGGCGGGCGTACCCGGAACTGGCGCAGCGGCGGACGACGATCGAGAACATTGTTCGGGGCGAGGAGGAGCGGTTCGCGGCGGCGCTGGAGGATTCGCCGGGCATCCGCGAGTTCGAGGAGGCGACGGCCGGGGCGGCTGCCTCCGACGCGAAACGCATGCCCACCGAAAGGGTGTTCGAGTTCTACGACACGTTCGGCATTCCGCTGGAATTCATGGAGCAGCGGTGGGAGGACGAGGGCGTCACGTTCGACCGCGAGGGATTCGAGAAGGCGCTGGAGGCCCGCCGGGTGCAGTCGCGGGCCGGGTCGAAAATGGGCGACGAGGCGATCGTCTTCAAGCGCGAGTTCCTCTCCGAGAAGGCGCTGGACCGCCTGCGCCGGGAAAACCTCGAAACGGACTTCGTCGGGTATGAGGCGGCGGCGAGCGAGGCGCGGGTGCTTGCGATCTTCGTCGATGGCGAGTGGGCAGAGTCGGCCGAGGCGGGCGCGGAGGCCCAGGTCCTCTTGGACCGGACGCCGTTCTACGCCCGCGCGGGCGGACAGGTCGGCGACGCGGGGCGGATCGAGACGGACGCGGGCGAGGCGAGCGTCGCCGACACGATCCTCGACCATGAGTTTATCGTCCACCTGGTGAAGGTCGAGAAAGGACAAATCAAGCGGCGCGGGGCGGTTCGGGCGGCGGTGGACGGGGCGCGGAGGCTCGCGACGGCGCGGAACCATACGGCGACACATCTCCTGCAATGGGCCCTTCGGACGGTGCTGGGGGAGCACGTGCATCAGGCGGGGTCGGAGGTGTCGGCGGAGCGGCTGCGGTTCGATTTCACGCATCCGACGGCGCTGGCGGTGGAGGAGCGGCGGGAGGTGGAGCGGCTTGTGAACGAGCGGATCCTGGCGGGCGAGGCGGTCGAGGTCCGCACCATGCCGCTCGAAGAAGCCCGTCAGAAGGGCGCGATGGCCCTTTTCGGGGAGAAGTACGGCGACGAGGTCCGCGTGGTGTCGGTGGGCGATTTCTCGATGGAACTTTGCGGCGGGACGCACCTCGCCAGCGCCGGCGAGATCGGCCTCTTCAAGATCACCGCCGAGGAATCGGTGGCGGCGGGGGTTCGGCGAATAACGGCCCTGACAGGCACGGCCGCGCTCGAGTTTCTCCACACCGAAGAGGACCGGCTGGCGGAGGTCTGTCGGGCCCTCAAGGCGACGCCGGAGACCATCCTGGCGCGGATCGAGAACCTCCAGAAGCAAATCCGCGACCTGAGAGGGGACCTGGCGAAGGCCCGGAGCCTGTCGCAGCACGGCGGGCTGGACGAGTTGCTCGCCAAGGTCCAGCCGGTCGAGGGCGTGCCGGTCCTGGTGGCCCAGGTCGAGGGGGCGGACGCGAACGCCTTGCGCGAGGCGTGCGACGCCGTCCGCCGGAAGCAGGGCTCGATTCTCGTGGTCCTCGGAAGTTGCGAGGGCGGCAAGGTGAACCTCTTGGCCGCGGCCACGAAGGACCTGGTCGCCAAGGGTCTGCACGCGGGGAACCTCGTGCGCGAGGTGGCCAAGGCGGTGGGCGGCGGTGGCGGCGGCCGGCCGGACCTGGGCCAGGCGGGCGGCAAGAGTCCGGAAGCCCTCCCGGCAGCCTTGGCGGGCGTTCCGGACCTGGTTCGCAAGCAACTAGTCGGCTGAGGGGGGGCGGTCGGACGGTTTGGAGTTGACCGGGAGGCCGGCGGTCTGTAGGATTCTCGGCCTTTGGTGCCGCCGGAGGGCCGCGGTACGGTTTTTTGACCCGAATCGTGAGGAGAAACGCATGCCGGTTCCGAAGAGACGGACCTCAAAGGCGCGGAAGGGGAAACGCCGGTCGCACCATGCCCTAGTACCGGTGCAGACGGTCGTATGTAAACACTGTGGGCACGCGACGTTATCGCACACGGTATGCGGCAACTGCGGGTGGTATCGGGATCGCCAGGTCGTGGTGATCGAAGAGGAGGGGTAGGGTTTGCGGCTGGCGATTGATGCGATGGGCGGGGATTTTGCCCCGGCCGAGATCGTCCGCGGGGCCGTGGCCGCCAGGGACGCCCTGGCGCAGGACGAGATCGTCCTGGTGGGGGACTCTTCGGCGATCCGGGCGGAACTCCAGGCATCGGGCGCAGGGCTGGACCGCCTATCGATCGTCCACGCCTCGCAGGCGGTCGGCATGGCGGAGCCGCCCGTCGAGGCCGTCCGAAAGAAGCCGGATTCATCGATGCGGCGAGCGATGGGACTGATGGCCCGGCGCGAGGTGGACGCCGTCATCAGCGCGGGCAACACGGGGGCGTTCGTGGCGGCGGCGCACATGGTGGCCCGCCGGCTGCCGGGCATCCGCCGGCCGGGCATCAGCATCATCCTGCCGACGTACCACGGCCCGGTGGTGCTGATCGACGTCGGCGCGAACGTGGATTGCCGGCCGACGCACTTGTTTCAGTACGGTCTGATGGCCAGCCTGTACTCGCGCAAGATGTTCGGGACCGAGGACCCGCGCGTTGGGATTCTTTCGATCGGCGAGGAGAGCCAGAAGGGCAACGACCTGGCGCGCGAGGCGAGCGACCTCCTGGAGGCGTCGGAGTTGAATTTCCGCGGCAACGCGGAGGGGCGCGACCTCTTTAACGGCCGGTTCGACGTCGTCGTCTGCGACGGGTTCGTGGGGAACATCGTCCTGAAGTGCGTCGAGGCGATGGCCGAGAATCTCTTCCAGACCATCCGCGAGGAACTCAAGGAGATGGAGCCGGCCGTGACGGCGAAACTCGGGCCGGTGCTGGCGGACCTTCAGCGCCGTCACGACTCGGCGGAGTATGGCGGGGCGCCGCTCCTGGGGGTGGACGGGATTGTGATCATCTGTCACGGCGATTCGAAGGCGCGGGCCATCGCCAGCGCGTTCCGCGCGGCGGCTACGTATGCGCGCACTCAAGTCAACCGCGAAATCGTCGAAACCGTAGCCAAGATGAAGGAAGCCCGCGAGTGAAGGCGGTCCGCAGCGCGAAGATCGTCGGCACGGGCATGAGCGTGCCCGAGCGCATCATGACGAACGAGGACTTCACGCACGTCGTCGAGACGAGCGACGAGTGGATCGTCCAGCGCACCGGCATGAAGGAACGCCGCATCGCCGAGAACGACCAGGCCACCAGCGACCTGGCGGTCGAGGCGTCGCGGGCCGCCCTCCAGGACGCCGGCCTGGCGCCCGAGGACGTGGACCTGGTCATTTGCGCGACGATAACGGCCGACAACGTCCTGCCGGCGACCGCCTGCTGGATTCAGAACCGCCTCGGGTGCGGGGATACGGCGGCGTACGACCTGACGGCCGCCTGCTGCGGCTATCTCTACGCCCTGGCCCAGGCGCGGGCGAACATCCTGGCAGGCCAGGCGAAGACCGTGCTCGTCATCGCCGCCGAGACGCTCTCGAAGATCACCGACTACACGGACCGCTCGTCCTGCGTCCTCTTCGGCGACGGGGCGGGCGCGGCCGTGGTCCAGGCCTCCGACGAGCCCGACACGGGCATCCTCTACACGACGCTCTACGCCGACGGCGGGGGCGGCGAGATGATGCTCCTGCCGGCCGGTGGGTCGCGAAGGCCTCCGTCGCACCAGACCATCGAGGAGCGCGGCCACTACATGCAGCTTCGGGGGCGCGAGGTCTTCAAGTTCGCCGTCCTCAAGATGGAAGAACTGATTGAGGAGTGCATGAAGGCGTGCGACCTGACGGTGGACCAGGTTCGGCTCGTCGTGCCGCACCAGGTCAACAGCCGCATCATTGACGCCACCACGAGCCGCATGGGCTTCCCGCCCGAGAAGGTGTTCCTCAACATCGAGAAGTATGGGAACACGGGCGGGGCGAGTTGCGCGATGGCCTACCACGAAGCCCGCCAGCAGGGCCTCCTGGGACCCGGCGACACGGCCATTCTCGTGGCCTTCGGCGGGGGCCTGACCTGGGCCGCCGCGGTGGTGAAGCACTGAACGGCGAGGGACGGAGGGACAAAGGGACGTAGGGACGGAGGCGTGGAGCGGGCGCACCAGTCGCGAGCGGCTCCGGAACGGGGGCAAGCGCATGAAGATGCCGGGCTTGGTCCGTGCGGTGGTGCAGAAGGATAAGATCAGGTCCTATTTGCTTTCGGAAACGCATCCGACGGGTCGTGCCAAGGCGATCTTTTTCAGCGGGTATGGCTTTGAGCCGAAAGCGTGGGAGGAACTGGCGGAAGCGCTCGTTCGGCATGCGGCGAGTCATGAGGTTGCGGCAATAGAGGAATCTCGCTTCGGGGTGAAGTATACTATAGAGGGACCGCTTGAGACGCCGGACGGCCGGAACCCGCGCGTGCGCGTCGTCTGGTTTATGCGCAAGGGGGAAAGGGCGCCGCGGCTCGTGACGGCCTATCCTTGCAGGGAAGGGGTGTGACGATGAAAGAGCACGACATGGTGGTATTGGCAGCGGACCTGCCCGAGCATGGCCTACGCGCGGGCGACGTGGGTACGGTCGTCCTGGTGCACGAGGACGGGCGGGGGTACGAGGTGGAGTTTGTCACCCTCGATGGCGAGACGGTGGCGGTGGTGACGCTGGAGCCTGCGCAGGTCCGGCCGATCGGTCGGCACGAAATCGCCCACGCACGCCCCGTGGCTGGTTGAGTTCTTCCTCGTGGCCTTCGGCGGGGGCCTGACCTGGGCCGCCGCCGTCATCAAACACTAACCGCCAATCTTCGAGCGAGGCGCCGATGGGAAAAACCGCACTGCTGTTTCCGGGCCAGGGGGCGCAAGCGGTCGGCATGGGGCGCGACGTGGCCGAGGCGTTCCCCGAGGCGCGGGCCCTCTACGAACGGGCCGACGCCGTCCTGGGGTTCGGCCTTTCGGCAATCTGTTTCGACGGGCCGGAGGAGCGCCTCACGGCCACCGACATCAGCCAGCCCGCCATCCTGGTGACGAGCCTGGCGGTCCTGGCCGCCCTCCGGACGACCGACGCCGGCAAGAACCTCCTCGTGGACGGGGCGGCGGGCCTCTCGCTGGGGGAATACACGGCCCTGGCGGCGGCGGGGGCGATCGGGTTCGACGAGGCGGTGCGGCTGACGTACCTCAGGGGGCGGTACATGCAGGAGGCGTGCGGGACGGCGCCGGGCGGCATGGTGTCGCTCCTGGGGGTGGACTCTGGCGGTGCGGAAAAGATTTGCCAGGCCGCCCGCCAGGCCGGTAGAATCTGGCCCGCCAATTACAACTGCCCGGGCCAGGTGGTGGTGAGCGGCGAGAAGGCGGCCTGTGCGAAGGCGGCCGAGGTCGCCGAGTCCATGGGCGCCCAGCGGGCGGTTCCGCTGGCGGTCGCGGGAGCGTTCCATTCGCCGCTCATGACGAGCGCCCGCGAGAAACTGGCGCCGGCGCTGGCGAGTCTCGGGGTCCGGGACTTCGAATTTCCCGTGGTGGCGAACGTGACGGGGGATTTTTATCGGGGGTCGGGCGAGGTGGCGGACTTGCTCGCGCGGCAGGTGGACTCTTGCGTCCGCTGGCAGCAGGGCGTCGAGCGGATGATTGCAGACGGGTTCGACACCTTTGTCGAGGTCGGCCCGGGGCGGGTGCTGACGGGGCTTCTGAAGCGGATTGACCGGAAACTCGGACGTTCCGCCGCCGCGGTGGGCACGGTGGAGGAAATCCGGGCGTTCGGCGTACGGGAGGCGTAGGATGGGATTCGAGGGCAAGACGGCCATCGTGACGGGCGCGGCCAGGGGCATCGGTCTGGAGATTGCGCGGCAACTGGCGGCGCGGGGCGCTGCACTTGTCCTCGTGGACGTCCTGGAGGAGGACCTCGCGAAGGCGGCGGCGGAACTCGGTGGTGCGACGCTCACCTATGTCCTCGACGTGACGGACGAGGCGGCCGTCGAAAAGATGATCGACGCGGTGGCCGAGAAGGCCGGCTCGATCGACATCCTCGTCAACAACGCCGGCATCACGCGGGACGACCTGCTGCTGCGGATGACCGAGGAAGCGTGGGACCTCGTGATGAAGGTGAACCTGAAAGGGACGTTCCTGATGACGAAGCACGCCGCCAGGTATATGATCCGCCAGCGGTCGGGGCGGATCGTCAACCTGGCGAGCGTCTCGGGTCTGGTGGGGAATCCGGGCCAGGCGAACTACTCGGCGTCGAAGGCGGGCGTCGTGGGGTTCACCAAGACGGTGGCGCGCGAACTGGCGGGGCGGAACGTGTGCGCGAACGCTGTCGCCCCCGGCTTCATCGACACGAAGATGACGCAGGTCCTGCCGGAGAAGGCGAAGGAGCGGGCGCTTTCGATGATCCCGCTGGGGAAAATGGGCCTGGCCCAGGACGTGGCGGCGGCGGTGGTGTTCCTGGCGAGTGACGAGGCCCGGTACATTACGGGCCAGGTGCTGGCGGTGGACGGTGGGATGGCAATGTAGGGCCCGCCCCAGCGCCCATAAAAGGCATTGCACGCCGGGCCGGTTGCCGATAGACTGCTCGGCTGGTGAGAAGGGGCCCCCGGGGGGCCGCGGACTTCGGGTGATGGGCAGACGTTTCCTGCAGACGAGATGAGGAGGCAAGGCATATGGCGGAAGAGAAGAAAACCGGTAAGGCCTCGGGCAAGGTCAGCGACGTCGGTCAGCGGATCATCGAGATCGTCGCGGAGCAACTGGGGGCCGACAAGTCGCAAATCTCCCGCGAAACGTCGTTCATCAACGACCTGGGGGCGGATTCCCTCGACACCGTCGAAATCGTCATGGAGATCGAGGACGAGTTCGACATCGACGTCCCCCAGGAAGACGCCGAAAAGATCCAGACGGTCGGCCAGGCGATCGATTATGTGGAGGCGCACCTGTAACCGATGGCCAGACGCGTCGTCGTGACAGGCCTGGGACTGATCACGTCGCTGGCGTCGGACGTGGAAGTGTTCTGGAAGCGGCTGCTTGCCGGCTCCTCCGGCATCAGCCGCATTGAACATTTCGACACGTCCGGCCACACCGTTCACATCGGCGGCGAGGTCAAGGATTTCACGCCCGACACGTACCTTCCGAAGCACGAGGCGAAGCATCTGGACCGTTTCAGCCAGATGGCCGTCGGCGCCGCCGTCCAGGCCGTCAACGACTCCGGCCTGGACCTGGCGAGTGTCGAGGACCCGTTCCGCGTCGGCGTCATCGTCGGGAGCGGCATCGGCGGCCTGGCGGAGTTCGAGGCTCAGCACAAGCGGCTGGTGGAGCGCGGGCCCGTGAAGGTCTCCCCCTACATGGTCCCGAAACTCATGATCAACGCCGCCGCCGGACAGGTCTCGATTCTCTACGGCGTCAAGGGGCCGAACGCCGGCGTCGCCAACGCCTGCGCCAGTGCCTCGAACGCCATCGGACAGGCCTTCTGGGTCATCCAGAACGACGAGGCCGACGTGATGATTACGGGCGGCGCGGAAGCCGCCCTCACGCCGATGGGCCTCGCGGGCTTCTGCGCCAACCGCGCCCTCTCGCTCCGCAACGACGAACCCGAGCGCGCCAGCCGGCCCTTCGACCGCGACCGCGACGGCTTCGTCCTCTCCGAGGGCGCCGGCATCATCGTCCTCGAAGAATACGAGCACGCCAGACGACGCGGCGCCAAAATGTACGCCGAGATGATCGGCTTCGGGATGAGCGGCGACGGGACGCACATCGTCCAGCCCGACCCCGAAGGACGCGGGGCCGCCTACGCGATGCAGCAGATGCTCAAGGACGCCTCCGCCGAGGCGGACTCGGTGGACCACATCAACGCGCACGGCACGGGGACGCCGCTCGGCGACATCGCCGAAACCAAGGCCGTCAAGATCGTCTTCGGCGACCATGCCCGCCGGATCGCCATCTCGAGCACCAAGTCGAGCGTCGGGCACCTCTTGGGCGCCTCGGGCGGCGTCGAGACGATTGCGACGGTCCTGGCGCTGCGCGACCAGGTCGCTCCGCCGACGATCAACCTCGAGAATCCCGACCCCGAGTGCGACCTCGACTACGTGCCGCTCGTGCCCCGCGAGATGCCCATCCGCCGGGCCGCCTGCAATTCCTTCGGCTTCGGCGGCCAAAACGCCTGCCTGCTGTTGCAGAAGGTCTAGGTTCTCGGGCCCGAAGTTCGGAGGCTGAAGGGGTCCCGGCGGTCAGGCGGGGCGCTTGTGTCGGCGCCGAACTCGTCACGCTCGCGCGGCAGGCGGTAGGCGCCGAGGAAGTACAGGGCGAGCAGCGCGTCGGTGTGGAGAAGTTCGGGGTCGCTCGTCTCGCCGAGCCGGCGCTTCACTTCGATGACGAACCAGAACCCCAGGCCGAGCCGGGTGTCGCGGAGGATTTCGAGCCCGCCGCGGAAGCGGCGGGTCATCGTCGTCTGGCATGGCACGTGCCCCGGCCGTTCGGGCGTGACCGGCGGCTCCCGCCGCCGGCTCGGGACATGTATGCCGCGGCGTGCCGCGGCTTCTGTGCTTACACTTCCTCTTCGGCGATCTCGCGCGCCAGCGCCAGGGCCTCTTCCTTCGTTCCGGCCCGGCCTTCCAGTTGAGCGTCATACACCTGGCGGAGGATATCGGCAAAGCGCGGTCCGGGCGCGAGGCCCATCGCGATAAGGTCGTGACCGGTAACGAGCGGCTCGGGGCGGACTTCCTCGGCGCTCATCGCGCGGTAGCGGGCCATCAGGGCCTCGTAGCCTTCGGCCGACCCGCCCGACGCCAGGCAATCGGCCCGCCAGAGTTCCGCCAGTTCCTCGAAACCTTCCTCGGCGAAGAGGCGCTTGAGCGTTGCCTCGCGCATCTCGTCGAAGTTTATCAGCATCATGTGCCTGGCGACGAGCCAGGTGACGCGCCGCGTCTGGTTGGTGCTCATCCGCAGCCGCTCGCAGACGGCCCGGGCGGCGTCCTCCCCGACGCGCTGGTGGTGATAGAAGGTGACGCGGCCGTCGCGCATGCGGGCGGTCGAGGGCTTCCCGACGTCGTGCAGCAGCGACGCGAGGGCCAGTTCGAACGTCGGTTCCCGCAGATGCTCGAGGCAAAGAAGCGTGTGGCGGAAGACGTCGCCCTCGGGATGGACGGCGGGGGGCTGCGGCTCGCCGCGCAAGTGTTCGACCTCCGGCAAGAGGACGGCCAGCAGGCCGAGTTCGGACGCGAGTTCCATGCCGCGCCGCCGGCCGTCGGGCGCCGCCGTCAGAATCCGCGCGAGTTCCTCTCGCACGCGTTCGCCGCTGACGGAAGCCACGCGCGGCGCGAGTTCCCGGATGGCCTCGGCCGTCGCCGCCTCGATCGCAAAGCCAAGTTCCGCCGCGAAACGGACCGCCCGCAGCATCCGCAGGTGGTCCTCGGCGAAGCGCCCGCGCGGGTCGCCGACGGCCCGGATGAGGCGGGCCTGGAGGTCCTCGCGGCCGCCGACGTAATCGATGACTTTCCCGTCCGCTGGGTCCAGGAACATGGCGTTGATGGTGAAGTCGCGGCGGCGGGCGTCCTCGCGGGCGTTGGTGAAACGGACGGCGTCGGGGCGCCGGCCGTCGGCGTAACCCTGCTCGGCGCGGAACGTGGCCACCTCGACCTGGACCGTCCCTTCGACGACCACGACGACGCCGAACGCCGCCCCGACCGCGAGGGCCTTCGGATAAAGCGCCAGGACCTCGTCCGGCCGGGCGCCGGTGGCGACGTCGTAGTCTTTGGGCGACCGGGCCAGAAGGAGGTCCCGGACGCATCCGCCGGCGAGCAAGGTCTCGTGGCCGGCGTCGCGAAGGCGGTGGATGATGGACTCGGCGAGTTGCTTCTGCGTGCTCATGACTTTCGAGCGAAGGATACCGCGCGGGCGGCCCGGCGTAAAGCGGTTCCGCGAGGCGATCGGCGACTCACACACGGTTCGCTGGGGGGCGTGGCCGCGGATCGTGGCAGTGGCTGTTAGGCCCATTCATGGGCCTTTGCCCCGCGTTAGCGGGGTTTAGCCCCACCATTTTATGGCGGGGTGACCGGCCGTCGCCTTCGTATTTTATAAAGGAACGCCTGTGAACGCGTAACGCCTTGTCCAGCCGTGATTTAACCGCAGCCGCGAAGCGGCTGGCGGAAATGGCGAAATCCGAAGACCGAATGACGAATGAATGACGAAATCCGAAATCCGAGACGCGGATTAGGACGGCGGGGGGAGGGGCCGGGCGTTGGGTTCGTCATTCGGGTTTTGGGATTGATTCGTCATTCGGATTTCGGGCTTCCTCATTCCCGCGCAGCGGGGGGGATTCCTCAGGCCGCCTTACGCTGCGGGGTCGGGTGGGCGGTGTCGCGGCCCTCGTCGGGGCGGATCCAGTTGGCCAGGAGCGGCTCGAGGACCGCCAGCAGCAGGCACAGGATGAGGAAGTATTGCCAGAGTTCGCGGCGGGCGGTTTTTTGGAAGCGCGAGACGAGGTCGTCGAACGAGGCCGCGACGTGCGTCTCGCGGGCGCCCAGGTCGGCGGCGAGCCGCTCGTCGGCGATCTCCGCCAGGTCCGATTCGGCCCCGTCGGGATTGGTGCTGAAGACGCCTCGGACGTCGCCGCGCTGCGGCAGGCTGTAGGCGTAGTACCCCAGGTTCCAGGTCTTGTCGAAGCGCAACAGATTGCTCGACGCGCCCGGGAGGGTTTCGCGGTTCTCGGTGACGGTTTCGCCGGCGGGACCGAGCGGCCCGGTGACCTCGACCGTGACCGCCTCCTTCACGTCGGGATAGAGGTTGGTTTCGAACGGTTGGCCGGCGAGGATGTTTCGCCGCTCCGTCTGGCCGCGCGCCGCCAGGTGGACGATGCGCATCATGAGCGGCAGGAAAAGGTTCCGGACGGGGAAGTTCGTCCATTCGGTGGTGGCGCCGGTGGTGAAGAGCAGGACGCTGCCTCCGCCGAACGGCTTTTCGAGGAGGAACGGGTCGCCATCTGAAAGACGGGCGAGGACCGAATCGGCCGCCGCCACGTCGGTCCGCACGTGTTCGTACACCAGGACGCCCTGGTAGATGTCGGCCGACTCGACGAGGTCCTCCAGGTACGGCGACCGGCCCTGGACCTGGACGACCTTCTGGGTGTCGGTTCGTAGGACGGCGCTTCCGACGCGTTCCTTGAGGCGGGCGGGCAGGAGGCCGCCCCCCTGCGGGATCCCGTCGACGAAGAGGCGATTGTACTCGGCCGGGACGACGTGCGGCCCGCAGAAGACGACGAGCGTCCGGCCGGAGGCGACGTAGTCCGCCAGGGTCCTCACGGTGGCGGGCGCGAGGGCGCCGACGTCGTTGAGGAAGACGGCGTCCCATCGCCCGAACGTGGCCGGGTCGAGGTTCTCGGGCGTCGTTTCCACGGGGCGGATGGCCCCGGGGAAGTCGGCCCCTTCGCCCGCGGGGTCGAGCGCGCGAACCAGGTAAAAGTTCGCGTCCTGGAACGGGATGTCGGCCGCCGCCTGCTTCACCAAGAGAACCGGGATGCGGTCGGCGATCTCGAGGGCGATGCGGCGCGTGTTGTCAACGGCGAGCGCGTCGGTCCCTTCGACGGCCACGAGAAGGCGGTGCGGCCCGGCCTCGTTGAACGCGTGGGTCATCGCGACGACGCGCGTCGCACCCGGCGCGCCCCCCGGCGCCAGGTCCACCGCCTGCTTCTGCCGGGCCTGGCTCGAATCGTCCACAAACAGGAGCAGGTTCCGCTTCTCCTGCGCCGGGCCGCTGTTGCGCAGGGTGACGTCGATGCGGATGGGGAAGCCGACGACGCGGCTGCGCGAGACGACCTCGGCGGCGGTGATGGCGACGTTCACGTAGGCCGCTTCCGTCGGCCGGATGACGGCCACGGGGATGTCGGGGTGCTTTCGCGGCTCTTCGAGGTCCCCGAGGTCCTCCCACGAGAGGGCCTGGCGATCGGTGAGGATCCAGAGGCGTTTGTCGGCGGCGTCGGTCTTGTCGAGGAGGGCGTAGGCGGCCTTCAGGGTTCCGGGGAGGTCGGCGCGCCCGCTCGCCGCCTGGGCCGCGTCAAGATCGCGGAAGAGTTTCGCGCGGTCGGAGACCAGCCGGTCGGGCGCCGGCAGGGGACCGGGGTTCGTCAGGAGCACCGCCGCCTGGGCCGGCCGCCAAGGACTGTCGAGGATCGCGCGGGCTTCCTTTTTGGCCTTCGAGAAACGGGTCTGGCCCTCGTACGTGACGTTCATCGAGTAGGAATTGTCGAGGACGATGCAGGCGGCAGCCGATGGGTTCGAGCCGAACAGGCCGAACAGGCCGAACTCGCGCGATAGGAACGGCCGGGCGAGCGCGAAGGCCAGGAGCGCGAACAGCAGAAGCCGCACGGCGAGGAGCAAGAGATTCTCGAGGCGCCGACGCCGGGCGGTCTTCTCGGCCGCACTGCGGAGAAACCGCAGCGTCGGGAACGGGACGGTCGGCGCCCGGGCCTTGTGGAGGAGGTGGATGAGGACGGGGATGGAGACGGAGGCGGCGCCGGCGGCCAGCCAGGCCGCCCACCACGCCGACACGAATCCGAAGGCCAAGGTTCCCATTGCTCACCGCTTGGTGTTGCTACACCCACTCGCGGAATTTTGGGTGGCATGCTCACGCTGTGCCGTTGCGTGAGCATGCGGCCTGCGAAAGGCGCATGCCCACCCGAAACAGGGTGGGCATGCCACCCGTGCCCTGCCGATCACCGCATTTGCTGGCGGCGCGCCAGGTACGACCGGAGGAGGAAGTCGTACGGCACGCTCGTGTCCGTCAGGAGGTACTCGGAGTCGCTGTCCGAACAGGCTTTCTTGTGGCGGTCGATGAAGGCCCGGAGTTCCGCGAGGTACTGGTCGCGGATGGCCTTGGGGTCCACCTGGTACCGCTCGAGAGTTTCAAGGTCCACGAACTGGGTGAGTTTGCGGAAGGGGAACTCCAGTTCCGCCGCGTCGAAGATGTGAAAAAGGATGACGCCGTGTTTCTTGTGCCGAAAATGGCGCAAGGCGCGGATGACCTCGCTCTCGTCGTCGTAGAGGTCGCTGATGACGATGATGAGGCTCCGGCGCTTGATCGTCTCCGCAAGGTCGTGGAACGGCTTGGCGAGGCGCGTGACCTCGCCCGTCTTGAGGTGTTCGAGCCGCCGGCACATTTCGTTCAGGTGGGCGGGCGATCCGCCGGGCGGCATGTGCAGGCGGATCTGATTGTCGAACGCCACCAGGCCGACGACGTCCTGCTGCCGCGTCATCAGGTACGCCAGCGTCGCCGCCAGGAACGACCCGTACTCGAGTTTCGTCAGGCCCCGGCCGCTCGAATAGTTCATCGACGCGCTGGAGTCCAGAAGGATGTAGCACCGCAGGTTCGTCTCCTGCTCGTATTGCTTGACGTAAAAGCGGTCGGTCTTGGCGTAGGTGACCCAGTCCAGGTGCCTCGGCTCGTCGCCCGGCGCGTAGGGGCGATGCTCGGAGAACTCGACCGAGAACCCGTGGTGCGGGCTGCGGTGCAGGCCGGAGATGAACCCCTCGACGACCGTGCGGGCGACAACGTTCAGGTTGCCCAGCCGGACCAGCGTGTCCGGGTCGAGGTACCGGTATCGGGCCGGGGGACCTGTGTCCGCTCGCGTCATAGTCGGTCGCTCGTTTTTCGGCCATCGCTCGCTCGCGCTCGCGGCTAGCCGGTCCACTCCATCAAGTGGAGCGTCGTCGTGCCGTAGGTCCGCTCGTCGAACAAGTTGAATCCTGGCCAGGGCCGGTCCATCGGGACGCCGCGCTTCGCGCGGAGTATCACCACCGCGCCCGGGGCAAGGCAGCCGAGGTCCGCGAGCCGCTTCGCCATCTCGGCCAGCCTTTCGCGCCCCTCGGCCTCGGCCGTCAGCCGATACGGCGGGTCCGCGAAGAGGAGCGTGTAGCCCGCGCCGCCGGGGGCCTTGATCCATGTGCCCGGCCGAAGGGCGTCCCGCCGGACGATCCGCACCTCGCCGCTTAAACGCAGCGTGGCGGCGTTGGTTTCGGTGGCTTTGACGGCGGCCGGGTCGGCGTCCACGAACTGGCAAAGGTGCGCCCCCCGGCTCAGGGCCTCCAGGCCCAGCGCCCCGGACCCGCAGAAAAGGTCCAGGACGACCGCGCCTTCGAGATGCGGCCCGAGGATGTTGAAGAGGTTCTCGCGGACGCGGTCGGTCATCGGCCGGGTGACGAGTCCCTCCGGCGCCAGGAGTTTCCGCCCGCGATGAATCCCGGCAATAATGCGCATGGGTCGCTCGCAACGCATCGTAGCGGGACGGTTCCGCCAAATCAAGCGCGGTCGGCCCGCTCGACGCCCGGCACTCGCCCCGCAAGCGGGGCGGCTAAACGGGCGCGGTGCCGGTGTACGGGTTGTGAATGTTTAGCCGCCCCGCTTGCGGGGCGCGTGCCGTACGCTGCTTGGCATTTTGCTTGAGCCGGGGGCGCGGGCCGCGCTAAAATGCCTGTCCTGATTTCCACAGGTGTGGCGGAAGAGGAGACGCGATGAAGATTCTGCTGGTCGGTAGCGGCGGGCGCGAGCACGCGCTGGCGTGGAAACTCGCCCAGTCGCCTCACTGCAAGAAACTCTACGCGGCCCCGGGGAACCCCGGCATCGCCCGGTGCGCCGAGTGCGTCCCCATCGAGGCCGAGAGGATTGACGACCTGGTGAAGTTCGCGAAGGCCGAGAAGATCGGCCTGACGGTCGTGGGGCCGGAGCAGCCGCTCGTCGCCGGCATCGTGGACCGGTTCCAGGGGGCGGGCCTTCGGATCTTCGGGCCGACGCGCGAGGCGGCCCAGGTCGAAGGGTCGAAGGAGTGGTCGAAGACGGTGATGATGCACCACGCGGTGCCGACGGCGGAGTTCCGCATCTTCACGAAGTTGCGCGATGCGCTGCGGTACATCGACCAGCACGAGGAACCGCTGGTCGTCAAGGCGTCGGGCCTGGCGGCGGGGAAGGGCGTCTTCGTCTGCGCCAACCAGAACGAGGCGCGCCAGGCGGTCGAGGCGATCATAAAGGACCGGGCGTTCGGCTCCTCGGGCGACACGGTCGTGATCGAAGAGAAAATGACGGGCGAGGAAGCCTCGATCCTCGCGCTCGTCGATGCCTCGAGCATCTACGTCCTGGAATCGAGCCAGGACCACAAGGCGGCTTACGACGGCGACAAGGGTCCGAACACGGGCGGCATGGGGGCCTACAGCCCGGCGCCGGTCGTCCACGGCCGCGTCGAGGCACAGATCGAATGCGAAATCCTCGTGCCGATGGTCCACGGCATGAAGATCGAGGGAGCGCCCTACGCCGGCCTCCTCTACGCGGGCGTCATGGTGACCGCGGGGGGACCGAAGGTCCTGGAGTTCAACTGCCGGTTCGGCGACCCGGAGGCGCAACCGCTCCTCGTGCGCCTGAAGAGCGATCTGGTCGAGGCGCTCGAGGCGACGATAGAAGGCCGGCTCGACGGCCTCACGCTCCAGTGGGATCCGAGGCCGGCGGTGTGCGTCGTGATGGCGTCGGGCGGCTACCCGGGCGCGTACGAGAAGAGCAAGGAGATCACGGGCCTCGAGGAAGCCGGTGCGATGGACGACGTCGTCGTCTTCCACGCCGGAACGCGCGAGGAGGGCGGGAAGATTTACACCCACGGCGGCCGGGTGCTGGGCGTGACGGCCCTCGGTGCCGACATTTCGGAGGCGCGGGACCGGGCGTACGAGGCGGTGCGGAAGATCCGCTTCCACCGGGCCCACTGGCGGACGGACATCGCGGTGAAAGCGATCCGGCGTCTGGCGGAAGGCTGAGGCGCGGCGTGGCGGCGTGCCAAGGCGGGGAACGTATCCGCGACCTTCCGGTCGCGGCTCGAACGACATCGCGCGCCTTGGTCATTGTTGTTTACCGTTTGCCATCGCCGTTCCTCCGTCTCCGCTGTTCTCTGCGGCCTCTGCGTTGAAAACGCCTCTCTGACCGCGCATCAGGCGCGCTGCTTGAGGGCCGCGACGCGCGCGGCAGCCTCGTCGGTTTCGCGGCGGACCTGCTTGACGAAACTATTGCCCTCGGCCGTGCCGAGGACGGCTTCCATCTCCTCGGGCGTCCGGTAGGTCATCCGGCGGAACGGGTTCTCGTAGTCCTTCTTGCGGGTGACGAAAACCTGGTCGGCGACGTAGCGCTGAATTTCCATCCACCTGTCCAGGGCCTCGCACCAGAGTTTCGGGCTGAGCGTCTTCTCCCCCACGAGCGCCAGGAGCGTCGCCAGGGCGTGGCGCTGCTTCGCCAGCGGATACGCCTCCCAGAGCCGATCGTAGGCCGCGTGCACGTCCTGCCAGGTCGCCAGTTTCCCGGCCTTGATGTCGGCCTTCAGTTGCTCGAGGTCGGGCCCGGCGACGAGTTGGCCGCCCAGGTTCACCCACTCGCGCTCGCGCTTGCCGCCGAGCGCATCCGTCATCGCTTTGAGGTTCGCCTGGGGGTTCGCTTCCATCCAGGCCATGAGGTTCTTGACGGCGTAGTAATGGAGCATCCGGCGGTAGGCGGCGTAGGCGGCGTGGGCCTTCAGAACGACGACCTTGCGGGCGGAGTTCTCGACGCCGTCGGCCAGGATTTCGAGCGAGTCCACGGCCTCAGCGGGCCCGGTGAGGAGTTTGCGTCCGAGGCGCGCCAGGTCCTCCTTCGATTTCCCTTCGGCCGATTCGCCTTTCTGCGCGAAGTGCGCCTTGGCGGTCCACGCTTCCAGGAGCCCGAGGGCGTGGAAGATTTCCTCGGCCGTGTCCGGCGCCAGGGCGTCGAACTCAATGTGCTGGCGCTTGTGCTCGCGTTTGTCGCGGGCCGCGAACTTCCAGGTGTTCCGCGCCAGGGCATACATGTTGTAGAGCCACCAGTAGGCGGGGAGGAGTTGGAGGCGGTCGGCGGAGGAGTCGTTCGAGACGAGGCAGAACGGCAGCGCGATGTCGAGTTCCGCCGGGTAGTCGCCCTTCGCCAGGAGCGCGAACGAAGCGAATCGGCCGTTGTGCTTGACGCTGACGCACAGGCCGGGCCAGAAGCCTCGGCCGGCGTGGATCTCGCCGTCGGGCGCCCGGCTGTTGTGGTTCGAGCCGATTGTCGCGCAGGCCGCAATATTCGACTGGCCCATCACCAGCGACGCGACGAGGAACGAATTGTTGTGGTGCTGCTCGTGGGCCGGGAAGACGAGGTTGTTCAGCACCTCGCAGCAGGAGATGGTCGAGTTGTCGCCGAGATAGGAGTGGATGAGGCGTGCGCCGTACTTGAGACTCGAGTTGTCGCCGAGGATGAAGCGCACCGCCTTGCAGCCGTAAAAAATGTGGCACCCGCAGCCGATGATGCCGTTGACGAGTTCGACGCCCTCGCCGATCTGGCTCGGTTCCTCGGGGCTGGAGTTGATGGTGAGGTTCTTCAGTTTGTTCGCGCCCTTGATGTAGCAGGCGGGGCCGATCCTCACGTCCTTGATGATGCGCGAGTTCTTGATGACGCATCGGTCGCCCACGGTCCCGTAGAAGCCCCGCCGCGGGTCGAACTGGCGCTGGGTCATCTCGCCCAGGCGCTTCATCAGTTCCTTATCCTCCGGGTGGCGTGTCCAGAGCGTCGCGTCGGCGGCGAGCATCCCGTCGAACGGCATGACGCTCCGGCCTCCCGCCTCGTTCACGAGGTCCAGCCAGACGCGGACGTCCTCCGGCTCGCCCTGCTTGACGATGCCGTTGCCGAACTTCGCGTGGTTCGTCGTGTGCATCTCGTCGATGTTCAGCAGGATGACGTTGTTTCCGATAATGTAGTGCGCCAGATATTGCACGTTGTGGATGGCGACGTCGTCGCCCAGGTCGCAGGCGATGATGCGGCTGTTCGTGATGCCGACCGGGACATCTATCTCGTGGTACTCCAGGAACACTTCTTCCAGGCGCCCGATCCGCACCAGGCCGTAGAACTCGCAGTTCTTAATCAGGTGGGGCGTGAACTCGCCCGTCACCCGGATGTTGTCCCAACTGTCGGCCGTGTTCCCGTTCGCCAGGAGCGTCTCGATCTCGTCGGCCTCGAGCGCGCGCCACCCGTCGGCCGGGCGAAGCGATTGCTCCTCGCGCAGATAGTATTCGTCGCGGCCCGCGGGCAGGAACTCGCCCGCGATAAAGCCGTGGCCCATGGCCGCCATCGGCCGGATCTCCAGGTCGCTCATCGCTCGCCCTTTCGTTCCTTCCCCAAGCCGGTGCGCCCTTCGAGCCCGCCGCGGCGGGTCATGTTCCCCGCCAGGGCACGTGCCGCGGCCGATCGCACCTGACCCGCCACGGCGGGCTCGAACGCCGCTATCCCCCCGCTGCGCCTACTGCACCGCCGGCTTGTTCTTCTGAATCCAGCGGTAATAGGCCGTCATCTTCAGTTGCCCCGCCGCGTCCTCGTCCGCGAACACGATCGGGTCCGGGTGCAGTTGCAGGGCGCTGGCCGTGATCATGCACGTGACCGGGCCCTCGATCGCCGCCGCGAGGGCCGATGCCTTGTTCTTGCCGCTCGCGACCATCACCAGTTTCCGCGCCTCCAGCACCGTCCCGACGCCCATCGAGATCGCGTGCCGCGGAACGTCCTCGCGCCGATCGAAGAAGCGGGAGTTGTCGTCAACCGTCTGCTCCGTCAAGGTCACCAGGCGCGTCCGCGACCCCAGGCTCGAGCCCGGCTCGTTGAACGCAATGTGGCCGTCCGACCCGATTCCCAGGATCTGCACGTCTATCCCGCCCGCGTCCCGGATCCACTTCTCGTACTTCGCGCAGAACGCCGCGTGGTCCTTCGACGTGCCCGACGGAACGTGAACGTTCTTCTTCGGCACGTTGATGTGGTTGAAGAGGTTCTCGTGCATGAAAGTCCAGTAACTCTGCGGATGGTCGGCCGGGAGGCCCACATACTCGTCCAGGTTGAACGTCGTCACCTTCGAGAAGTCCAGCCCTTCCTTCTTGTGGAGGCGAATCAACTCCTTGTAGAGCCCCAGCGGGCTGGAACCGGTGGCGAACCCCAGGACGGCCTTCGGCTTCGTGCGGACCACGTCGGCGACCACCGCTGCGGCCTTCCGGCTCATCTCGTCGTAGGTCTTGCAGATCACGACTTCCATTGGCGTCTCCTTTGACTTGCGTACGGCGCCCCTAATGCGTGGCCGGCCGTAGGGGGCCGGCGACCCTGAGAACTAAATGGTCATTCTAGAGGCCCCTTGCCGGCCCCAGCAAGTCCGTTCTCCCCCCGAAATGCCCGCGTCCGGCCTTAAGCGCCGGCCCCGTTCGCCTGGAGCACGAGGTCCACCAACGCCGCGTCCGCCTCGGGGTCGAGGCCTGAAACCTCGCGCAGCACCGCCTCCGGTCCCCGCGCCTCGAGCAGCCGATGGAACTCCTCGTCGCGCGGGAGCATCCGG
>JBAUDW010000090.1:0-6816 GCA_049678285.1 Phycisphaerae bacterium | reverse complement strand
CCCGCATTTCGGGCTGGATGGCGTCGGCATGCATCTCGATCGTGTCCGTGCCGTATTCCAATTCGTACGTCTGCGAGACGGTCCTGGCGGGGAGTTTGCCTTTCTTGCGGACGGGGACGAAGCCGGCGCCGAGGGCGACGGCAATGGCGGCGCCGAAGATGAATCCGCGCGACTCGGCTCCGACGACGACCTCGACCGATCCGCCCTCGTACGGTTCGGCCATGCGGCGGACGGCCTCGCGCAGGGCCGCGGCGTCCTGGAGGAGCGGCGTGATGTCGCGGAACATGATCCCGGGTTTGGGGAAATCGGGGATGCTGCGGATTTTCGATCGCAGGTCAAGGCCGGGTGCGGCATCGTTCATGGGACCTCTCCTTCTCCGGGAAATCGGGTGGGACCTCGCGCCTCAGGCCGGGCTGACGGCGACCGGCACGGGGGAGTCTTCTTCCTGGGTTTGGATGGCCGCGGTGATGTACCGCAGCGCCTCGTGTTCGATCTGCCGAACGCGCTCGCGCGTCAGTCCGACCTTCTTGCCGATCTCCTTCAGGGTCATGGGCTCGCCTCCTTCGAGGCCGAAGCGCATCCGCAGCACCGTGGCGGCCCGTTCGCCGATGGAGTTCAGGGCCTTCATAACCGCCTCGGACCGGCGGTTTTCGAGAATGATGTCGACCGGAGACCGGTTTCCCTCGTCGGCGAGCATTTCGGAGAGGGACCACTCGGCATCGTCGGAAACGGCCTGGAAGGGGGAACTGAACGCGCGGGCGGCGCGGGCGATGACATCGACTTTCTTTCGCGAGAGGCCCATGGCGCGGGCGATCTCGGTCTGCGTCGGCCTGCGGCCCCGCTCGCACTCCAGCCTCGCCGACGCCCGCCGCCACTTGCTGATCATTGCCACCATGTAGGGAGGAATATCGACGGGCTTGACCGCGCTGATGAGGCTCTTCTTGATGGCCTGGCGGATCCACCACGAGGCATAGGTGGAGAATCGGCACTCCTCGGCGGGGTCAAACCTCTCGACGGCCTTCAGGAGGCCCATGTTCCCCTCCTCGATGAGGTCCAGGAGGGTGAGGCCCCGGCGGCAATAGTTCTTCGCGATGGAGACGACGAGGCGGAGGTTGGAGCGGATCATCTCGTCCCGGGCCTGGTGATCGCCCTTGCGGATACGCCGGGCCAAAGCAATCTCCTGCTCGGCCGTCAGGAGCCGCGTCTGGTTGATTTCCCGCAGATACAGCTGCAGGCCGGTATCCATACGTGCGCCCCTCTACGCCGCAGGCCCGACGGACGACGTGTCACCGCCCCTTAGCCGTGCGCTGCCCCCCGCACGGCGTGCCCCCAACGGCAAACGTGCAACGCGAGTCCCGATCAGAGCCGACCCGATGTGTCACCCTATTCTAGCGCCCCTGCCGGGGCCAAGGCAAGACTTTTTTCCCGGGAATTTTCGGGGACCGGGAACGGCTTGCCCGTGCCCGGTCTCCCGCTCGTTGATTCCCGTAGACCTCGATTTTCGGGCGCCGATGGCCTATTCTTTGGTTTCCTCAGGCTCTTCCTCGGGCTCGGATTCCGGCTGGTCGTCGGCGTCCGGGAGCGCCGTCCCGAAGAGGGTCGTGCCGTCGTCCTCTTTGTGGGCCTCGTCCTCGACGTGCTGGATGCCGCCCAGTCGCGGCTCCTCGCGCGAAGCGGATTCGCCTTCGGCTTGCTCTTCCTCGACGGCCCACTGGACGCGCTTGAGGCTAAGGCCGATCTTCCGCTCGTCGGCGTCGACGCGGAGGACTTTGACTTCGAGTTCCTGTCCCGGCTTGACGATCTCCTCGGGATTCTCGACCTTGTGGTCCGCCAGTTCCGAGACGTGCAGGAGCCCCTCCAATCCGGGCTCGAGTTCCACGAACACGCCGAAGTTCGTCACCTTGGTCACCTTGCCTCGGATGACGGCGCCGGCGACGTACGCCTCCGGAATCCGCCGCTCCCAAGGGTCTTCTTCCATCTGCTTCAGGCCCAGGGCGACGCGCTTCTTGTCCTGGTCCACGCTGAGGACGACGCATCGGACCTTCTGGCCCTTTTCGATCATCTCGGACGGATGGCCGACCTTCTGTGTCCACGACATGTCGCTGGCGTGGAGCAGGCCGTCGATGCCTTCCTCGATCTCAACGAACGCGCCGTAGTTGGCGAGGTTCCTCACGACGCCCTCGATGACCGTTCCCGACGGATACTTTTCCTTGACCAGCATCCAGGGGTTGACCTCGGTCTGCTTCATGCCGAGGCTGATCTCCTGCTTGGCCTTGTCGATCGCCAGGACGACGACCTCGATCTCTTCCCCGACGCTGATCACCTCCGACGGGTGGTTGATGCGCCGCGTCCAGGACATCTCGCTGACGTGCACGAGGCCCTCGATGCCTCCCTCAAGCCTCACGAACGCGCCGTAGGGGGTGATGTTGGCGATCTCGCCCTTGACCTTCGAGCCGATCGGGTACCGCGCCTCGATGTTGTGCCACGGCGAGGGGCTTAACTGCTTCAGGCCCAGGGCCACCTTCTCTTTCTCCCGGTCGATGCTGAGGATCTTGATCTGGAGTTGCTGGTCGATCGCGACGACCTCGCTGGGATGGCCGACCCGGCCCCAGGCCAGGTCGGTGATGTGCAGCAGGCCGTCGATGCCTCCCAGGTCCACGAACGCCCCGAAGTCGGCAAGGTTCTTGACAACGCCCTTGCGCTTCTGGCCGACGCGCATCGTGCTCAACAGGTCGCGTTTGGCTTCCTCGCGTTCCTCCTCGATGAGGCGCCGGCGGGAAACGACGATGTTCCGCCGGTCGGCGTCGATCTTCAGGATCTTGCACTGGATCTCCCGGCCGATGTAAACCGACACGTCGGACGGTCGGCGGACGTCCACCTGGCTGGCCGGCAGGAAGACCGGCACGCCGATGTCCACCAGCAGGCCGCCCTTGATCTTGCGCGTGACGCGGCCCTTGACGACGTCGCCTTCCTTGTACTGGCCGAGGACACGTTCCCAGCCCTTGATGCGGTCCGCCTTGCGCTTCGACAGAAGCACCAGCCCGCTGTCGTCCTCGACGGCTTCCAGAAGGACGTCGACCTCGGCGCCCGGCTCGGCCTCTGCCGCAGTATCGAACTCTTCGAGCGGGACGCTGCCCTCGCTCTTGAAGCCCACGTCAATCATCGCGTCGCTGCCGACCACACGGACCACCCGCCCATGGATCACGCTGCCGATCTCGAAACTCTTGATCGAATCCTCGTACAGATGCTCCAGGTGCTCCGCCTGCTCCGTCCCGCCGAGCACCGCATTGACTTCCTGATCGATGTCCGGCTCGTTCAGACCGTATTGGCGTTGAATTTGACTTTTCAGCATCTTCGTGGGAAACCTCTCCTCTGGGCGGCGGGAAGACCGTTTGGGCGCCCGAACGCCGGGCCACTTCCCGCCGCTTCCCTTGGAACCGCGGCCGGACCGCCCGGCCGCAAAGACCCAGCACTTTAGGCTATTGCTTCCGGGATTGCAAGCCTCTAATCCGCTCCAGGGTCGCCTCGATGATCCAGTGCGGGGTCGAGGCCCCCGCCGCTATCCCCACCCGCCGCCGGCCCCGCAGATGCTCCGCCCGGACCTCGCCCGCATGCTCCAGGTGGTACGTCTCCACGCCATGGGCCCGGCACCGTTCGGCCAGGCGGTTGGTGTTGGCGCTGTTGCGGCCTCCGAGGACGATCATGACGTCCACCCGCTCCGCCAATTGCGCCGCCGCCCGCTGACAGTCCACCGTCGCCGCACAGATCGTGTCGACCACGCGGACCTCCGGCAGGTCGCGGCCCATCATGGCGGCGGCCATCTCCTGGAACCGGTCCGGAGAGAACGTCGTCTGGGCCACCAAGGCCACCCGCCCCCCCAGGTCCAGGGCCACCAGGTCCTCCACGCTCCCGACGACCGATGCGCTCGGCGCATGGCCCAGGATCGCCCGGACCTCCGGATGGGCGGCCTCGCCCGCGACGATCACGCGGTATCCTTGCTCGGCCAGTTCGACCGCCAGGGTCTGGACGCGCCGCACGAGCGGACAGGTGGCGTCCACAATCTCCAGACCGCGGGCCCGCGCCTGCTCGACGACGTCCGGCCCCAAGCCGTGACTCCGCACCAGAAGGATGCCGGCCGCCCCCGCCTCGTCGAGCGACTCGATGACGCGGAAGCCTCTCTTGCTGAGGCGCTGCATCTCCTGGGGATTGTGGATGAGCGGCCCGAGGCAATAGACGGGTTCGCCGCGACCGAGCGCCTCTTCCGCCAGCCGAAGCGCCCGCTGGACGCCGAAGCACACCCCGCTCCCCGCCGCCACCTCAATCGTCGGTTCGCCCGACGACGACGCACTTTTCGATGGTTTCGCCACGGTTTCTCCACCCCGTTCACTGGGGTCGGCGTTTCTGCCTCAGTTCCGCCTGAAGGCCGACCATCTGCCGGTGCACGGCTGCCATCACCCTCTCCGGGGCGTCCGCACCCGAATCGCCGACCGACACGGCCCGTCCGCACGCGACGCGAATCCGCTGCGGCCGGGGCAGCCGACGCGTCCTCGGCCAGGCCTCGAACGCCCCGTCAATCACCATCGGCACGAGGGGAACGCCCGCCCGGACCGCGATCGCCGCCGGGCCGCCGTGCATCGGCCCGATGGATCCGTCGCGGGTCCGCGTCCCCTCGGGGAACATCAGGACCACGCCGCCTGCCTTGAGGCGACGCAGCGCTTCCTTGACCGCCGCCAGGTCCGCGGTTCCGCGCCGAACCGGAAACGCATACAGGCTCCCGATCAGCCACCGGAACGGTGCAAACCGGAAAAGCGATTCCCGGGCCATGGGGTGAAAGGCCCGCGGCATGCCCACGGCCGCCAGGATCGGGTCCAGGTAACTCTGGTGGTTCGCGACCACCAGGACGCCGCCCGTCCGTGGAAATCGCCGACGATGGTGCACCCGCAGACCGAACACGAGCACAAAGAGGACCCGCGCTACCTGCTGCCACAACCGATACCAGACGAGGCGAAGGCCCTTCACGGCGTCTCCTTGGTTCGGCGGCGGACCTCGGCGACGAGGGCCTCGATCATCTCCTCGATGGTCATGCCGCTGGTGTCGACACGGACGGCGTCGTCGGCGGCCTTCAGGGGCGAGGCCTCGCGCGTCGAGTCGCGGCGGTCGCGCTCCTGGATCTCCTCGAACACTTCCCGGAACGAGCGGTACTCGCCCCGAGCCTCGAGTTCCACTTGCCGACGCCGCGCCCGCTCCTCCGGGTCCGCGTCCAGGAAGATTTTCACCTCGGCGTCGGGGAAGACGACGGTTCCCTGGTCGCGTCCCTCGGCGACGACGTCGCCGGCCCGTTCGGCGAAGGCGCGCTGCTTCCGGACCATCACGCGGCGGACGGCGGGCGCGCGGGCGACGTAATGCGAGTGGGTGCTCACCCGGTTGGCGCGGATGGCGTCGGTGACGTCGCGGCCGTCGAGACGGACCCGCTGCTCGCCCACCCGGCCGTCGAGTTCCACGTCGCTCCCGGCGGCCAGGGCCTCCAGGGCTTTCTCGTCTTCCAGGTCCACGCCGGTTTCGAGGGCCTTCAAGGTCAGCGCGCGGTACATGGCGCCGGTGTCGAGGTGGGCGGCTCCGAGGCGTCGGGCCAGGCCCGCCGCCGCCGTGCTCTTGCCGCTGCCGACCGTCCCGTCAATCGTGACAATCATGGCGGCGGCATTATATCGCCGTTCGGCGAACCGGAAAAGACTGGAATTGCCGGCCCCCGGCGCGGAGAATTCCCTCCATGAGCACGCTTCGAGGCTACGGGCGTCTCCTTCGCGTTCCGTTGTTCGTGACGGCCATCTCGGACGTCGTCGCAGGCTATGCCGTCGCACTCATCGGTTCCGGGAAGATCACCGACTTCGACGGGCGGACGGTCATCCTTCTGGCGGGCATCTCCGCGGGGCTTTACCTGTTCGGCATGGTCGAGAACGACCTGGTGGACCTGCGGCGCGACCGGCTGATGAACCTTCCCCGGCCGCTCGTCACGGGCGAGGTCGGCCTGACGGGCGCCTGGCTGCTGCTTGTCGCCGCCGCGGCCCTGGCGATTCTGAGCACTAGCCGGCTGAGGGGCTCCGTGGTGCTCCTGGCCATCGGAACCTTCGGCGTCATCAACCTCTACAACCTCGGCGCGAAGCGCGGCCCGGCCTACGTCGCGATGACCGTTATGGGCCTGTGCCGGCTGCTGAACTACGGCATCGGCGTGGCCGCGGCCATCGGCGCGCCCCACCACCGCGCCGACTGGAACCTCCTGATGCCCTGGGGACCGTTGTGGGTGCGGCACGGCCTGGTGCTTTTCTGCGCCACGGCCCTCATCTCGGGCTACAGCATCGCCGCCGGACGCAAACTCGTCATGTCGAGCCGACCCTGGCAGATGGTTGCGGTCGTCAGTTTCGTCGCCGGATTGGGGACATGGATACTGATGTACACGCGGCTGGTGGCCAACTTCATGCCGCCGCTCGCCCGCGTCTTCGCCGGGATCATCCTGGCGGGGCTCTGGCCCGGAAGGCTCTGGTCCGGCGCGGGGCCACGCCGAACTCCCGACGAATACGTCCCCTTCATCGAGCGGGCTCTCTACTGGCTGATCTTCCTCGATGCCGCCTTCGTCCTCGACGCCCTCCTGACGCGCGCTCGGATCGGATTCTAATACTACAACGCTGTGTTCTTAACCGCAGAGCGGCTGTGTTCGGAGTCAAGCGTTTTTGACGAGTTGCGGATGCCATAGGGTATTGTTCCTGACCATGGTGTTAAGGGTGACGAGCAGTTTACGCATGCAGGCCGTGATGACCACTT
>JBAUDW010000089.1:0-2016 GCA_049678285.1 Phycisphaerae bacterium | reverse complement strand
AAGTGGTCATCACGGCCTGCATGCGTAAACTGCTCGTCACCCTTAACACCATGGTCAGGAACAATACCCTATGGCATCCGCAACTCGTCAAAAACGCTTGACTCCGAACACAGCCGCTCTGCGGTTAGAATACGCTGCGTTTGGTGTTGCCGCGCGGATTTGTTGCGTAGGGCCCCGCTGGCCGTATAATCGGAGGGAAAGGACGGGTTTCGGATGGCGGAGGGCGAGCGACAAACGGCCGTGGGAGACCTTCGGCTGAGCGTGTTCCTTCGGCCGCTGCATCCGGAGTTTTTCACAATCCGTGCCCGGCGGGCGCTGGAGTCGGGGGCCGGCGGGTTCCAGGCGGAAGTGTGGCTCCTGGATCCCGGCCACGTCATTTCGTTCATCGAGGGCGAGCAGGCCGTCACCGAAGTCATCGCCCCGCGGGAACTCGCCCTGCCGAAGCGCGGCCTCGTGCGGAAAATCGACCTCGCGGGCGAACGCGAGGAACGGTTCGAGGCCCGCGGGCCGCTCGTCTATCAGATGGCCTACCAAGTGGATGCCGCCGGACCGGAAACGTATCGGCGCGAGGTGGAAGAACTGCTGGCGGGCGCGCGGCAAGTGCATCTGTTCGCGGAAGACGCGGGCGGCGCGGCGGGGCGGGCCTTCTCCTATGCCGTCCCGGAACTGCGGGCCAACAGCCTCCTCGTGCACACCTGGCACGGGTTTCCGGCCGAGGCCACGATCCTGAAGACCCAGACGCTGATCGAAAAGGGCAACCCATGAGACGGGCGGCCGCGATGGTGCTGGCGCTGGCGGTCCTGGCGTGGGCCGGCCGCGCCCGCGCCGGCGTCAGCATGGGCACCATCGAGGAAAGTGAAGAGGTCAAGCACGCCAAGGCCAAGGAACAGGCCGAGACGTATTACAAGGAAGGCATGCAGGCCCTGGCGGAGGGGAACGTCGCGCGGGCGGTCCAGCGGCTGCTCTGGGTCGCCAACATGGGCCGCATGCGCATCGATTCGCCCTATCCCGAGCAGGCGTTCGAGCAACTCAAAATCCTGGCCGAGCGGGGAGCGAAGGACCTGGCCGTCGCGCGGGAACTCGTGGCCGGCGAGGACCACGCCGCCGGACTGAAGGAACTCCGGCGAATCATGCGGGTGTATCTGGGCCTGGCGCCGGCGAAGGAGGCCGGCCGGCTGCTGAGGGAACTCGAGAAGGACCCGGCTTTCCGGGAGGCGCTCCTGGCCCAGGGCCTCGCCGACGATTTCGAGAAGGCCCGTGCGCTGGAGGCGGAGGCCGAGGCGATCCTGCATCCGCCGGCCGCCGGCGCTCCCGAATCCGAGCCTCAGTCCGCCGAACCGCCAGCCCCTGAATCCGAGCCGCGACCGGTCGCCACGGGCGACTCGACGGGGCGAGCAGGGAGCGGCGATGTCGAGGCGGGCGGTCCGGCCCCGGAGCCGCCGAAGGAACTTACGCCCGAAGAGCGGCAGGCGAAGCGCCTCGAGAAACTCGTCGAGGCCTACGCGCTTTACGACCGGATCGTTCGCCAGGGGGGCGAGACGGAACCGGCGAAGGCCGCTGCCGAGGCGATGGCGCGGCTCCGGAAGGATGCGGCGGTGGGGGAGCGTCTGGCGAAGGTCGAGGCCGAACGTCAGGCGCGCGAGTGGATGGGCCTGGCGACGAATTACTTCAAGGCCGGCCGGTTCGACCTGGCGCGCCAGTACTCGGAGAAGGTCATCGCGTCGTATCCAAATTCGCCTGAGGCCGAGGAGGCCCGCGACCTCCTGGAAGCGCTGAAGTAGTTGCCATTCCCCTCGCGGCCTGAGTGCCCGCCGCCGTTCGAGCCGCGACCGTGAGGTCGCGGTCACGTTCCCAATCGCCGAGGTTCAACTTACGTGCGACCGCGATTGTGGATAACTTTTTGGAGGAAGTTTTGGGGGTGATTTTTGGCCGGTTTTTTGGAACCCACCGGCCCTGGCGCTGGCGTCCGGGGGCTTTTTTCGGCGGAAGGGGTGCCTTTGGTAAGATGGGCTAGCG
>JBAUDW010000088.1:0-9938 GCA_049678285.1 Phycisphaerae bacterium | reverse complement strand
CCCTCTCCCCTTGCGGGAGAGGGTAGGATGAGGGGTATTCGTAGCGCGGGGCCTTGTGCCCCGCGCTGTTTGTGCGCGGGGGATAAACCCCCGCGCTACAGAACCACCGATGTTTTCAACAGAGCGGCCCCCTACCCCTTGCGGCGCTTGCCGTAGCGCGAGACGAACGCGGCATAATCCTCGGGCGTATCAACCCCGACCGGCCGATGGTCCGTCACCAGGACGCGAATCCGCCGCCCGTGCTCCAGCCACCGCAGTTGCTCCAGCCGCTCCGTCCGTTCGAGCGGCGTCTGCGGCATCCGGGCGAAGGCCCGGAGCGCCTCGGCCCGGAAGCCGTAGATGCCGAAATGCAGAAGCACCGGCGCCCAGCGCGACGCTTCGCCGTCGCGCGCGGCCGGGATGGGGGCGCGCGAAAAGTAGAGCGCGTCGCCGTCGGCCGTCAGGACCACCTTGACGGCGTTCGGGTCGGCCGCATCCTCGGCCGAGAGCGGCCCGGCCAGCGTCGCCAGTTCAATCTTCGGATCCTTCTGCATCTCGTCCACGAGGCGGTCCAGCAGCGCGGGGTCGAGTTCCGGCTCGTCGCCCTGAAAGTTGATGATGATTTCAGCGTCGGGGAACTTCCGGGCGGCCTCGGCGACGCGATTCGTCCCGCAGGAGTGATCGGAGCGGGTCATCACGGCCTTCCCGCCGAACGCTTCGACGGCGGCGCGGATCCGTTCGTCGTCCGTCGCCACGACCACGGCATCGACGCGCGTGGCGCGGGCCGCCGACTCGTAAACGTGCTGGATGAGGGGTTGGCCGGTTTCCGAGGCGAGAGCCTTCCCGGGGAATCGCTTGGCCCCGTATCGGGCAGGTATCACACACAAAACGCTCATTCGCATGCGCCGAAACAAAGACCGGGAAACCGCGGGGGGAATGCTGCCCGACCCAAAGCCTAATCGCCCGCCGCCCCCCTGTCAAGCCGAAACGCGGCAAAGGTGCGGCGACAGCACGCCGCGAATGGCCGTTGCCCTGGACGCGGCGGCGGGTTAGATTGGGCGAGGGAACGAGCATGTGCCAGGGAGGCATACAGTGAAACGGCGGGACTTCCTGAGGACGGCCGGCGCGGCGGCCGCCGGGCTGCTTGCCGGCCAAGGGCTGGCCGCGACGGCCGACCAGGCCCGCGCTGCGGCAGAATCGGCGCAGGAGACGAGTAAGGATGCCGTCGAGGAATTGCAGCGCCTCCGGGAACTTCTGAGCCAATCCCCCGGCCCGGTCAAACGCAACACCCTGGATGCCATAGCACGTGCGGCCTGGCAAGCCCTTTTCCGCGTTCTGCACAAGGGCCTCCGGGAGGCACAGGGAGACATTGAGACGCTGATTGCAGTCCGAAAGACTCTGGAACAGCGCCCAGGTCTCCCGGAGAATCTGCTCGCTCTGCGGCTTCAACAGGCGGTGGATGCGGCCCTGTTGCACGAGGTCATCCGGGAACACGAGCATCGGACCGGAGCATCTTTCTACACCCCACTACCCAAGGGGGCACCGAAAACCTCTTCTATCTCCTTCGTACCGGGCTCGGTCTCGCCTGATGTAATTGGAACACTTCTCGACGCGAACCGGCTGGATGAGGCCGAAAGGGTCCGCTACGCGCTCGGACTGGACAACCGGTTTGCCGAAGCCTTCAAGAAGGCAGGGGCAAGCGTCTCATCGATTCTCGAGGGAGGCTTCGCCTACTACAAGGAAATGGATGACCGCGACCTCGAACAATACTACCGCCACTCGGCGGGATATTTCTTTCCTCGCGAGAGAACGCGAGAAGGGCTGTCGGACTACGTTTTCGTTTCCACGCTCAAGACAATAGATTACGCGCGGTTCGCTCGCATCGTGGGGAGTCAGTATCTGGAGAAAGACGGCAATCCTCCCCATGCCCTAGAGGACTTGAAAATCGCTGTGGCAGAACGGATTGCGAATTATCCAGCTCAGCGAAAGCGAAAGGTGCGGACGGGAGAAGAATTCAGTGCGGAAGAAGTCGTGGACATTACTTTGCGAAACGCAGGCAGGCCAGGACATTTTTATCTTATGGCCAGTCTATATTTGCAGCCTTTCCTATCTGACCTGTCATCTTTCGGCGAGTTTCCAGATGAGAAGTCAAGGGGGGCGGTGCTAGAGTTTTATCGATTGGGCTGGTGCCTGGAGTTTGCGCCTGAGTAACGCCACCACCGGATCGGCCGGGACGGATGCAGGCTCCATATCCCTGTCCGGTCACTGAAAACCAGAACGCCGGATGCCGTTACTGCCGCGCGCGAGTACGCCCAGTACGCCTACGCGGCCGCCGTGTACCGGACCGAAGGACGCGAGAAGGCGATCCCGGAATATCTCAAGGTGGTTCGGGCGGCCCCGCGCGGGGATTTCAAGACCTTCACGCACCAGCGAGCGGCCTACGCGGCCGCGAATCTAGGACGCGGCGGCGGATTAGATTTGGCGAGGGAACGGGCATGTGCCAGGGAGGCATACAGTGAAACGGCGGGACTTCCTGAGGGCGGCCGGCGCGGCGGCCCCGTGTCAAGCCGAAACGCGGATGGAAACGGGGACGGGCCTGGTTTCCTACTCCGGGGCGTCGAGGTTCTTTTCCTTCGCGCCGGGGGGCAGGCGGTACTCGAAGACGCGCGGGTTCGGCCGCTTCTCCAGGCTCACGTCCCTGAGGCGCAGCACCAGGTCCACTTCCTCGTCGCCGTAGAAGCGGGCCCGGTAAATCGTGCAGACCTCCGTACCGCCCACGCGCTCGTACTTCAGAAGTTCCGCCATCAGGGTGCGCCGGCCGGTCTCGTCGAAAAGGTCCACCCGCCTCGGGCGGAGCGAAACCGAGTCGAACCATATCCGCCGGACAGGCACGCGCTTGCCGCCGACCGCCTGCTCGACGCTCAGAACATAATGCTCCGGATACGCGACGAAGTCGGCCCGGGCGTCCGGCTCAAGGTCGATGCGAAAGACGCCGAGCGCCTCGGCCAGGGCCGACGGCGAAATGATGAGCCTCGCCTCGCCCGGCCCGCCGCGCTGCCCCGTCCAGACGGTGTTGACGTTGGGTTTGATCCAGAGCCAGAACCTCTCGGCGTTCGCGCCGAGGGTGAAAACGTCCTGGCCCAGCACCTCGCCGTGGATGAACAGGTTCGAGGGCTTCTCGAGAAACAGGTGGCCGGTGACGTCGTGGCGTTCGCGTTTGCCCTCGCCGACGGGGAAGTCAAACATCAGGTCCGCCCGGGCCCAGAGGTGCCGGATGGAATCGGCCCAGGCGTTGTGCGCCGCGAGGACTTCCTGCGGCCCTCGGACGAGCGTCTGCTCGGGGGCGGCTCGCTGCGAAGCCGGAGCACAACACCCCGCGACGAGCGCCGCAAGAACCATCGCCCCAAAAAAGGGTCCAGGACCCTTTTTTCGCCGTGACCCGCTAATACTACTACGCTGTTTTCTTAACGCAGAGACCGCTGAGTACGCAGAGAAAGACCGCCCAGGGGTCAAAAGGAAAAGGAGGCCGCGTTGAAGTTGCGGTTGTGGAACAGCGCCCGGGCCGGGCCGGAACGTGCCGCGCAAGTTGTTGTAAAGAAAGGCTTTATCTCTGCGCTCTCGGCGATCTCTGCGTTGAGATAGCGTTGTTGAATTAGGACGCATCGGGCCCGCCTTCCCCGGCATCTTCCTCTTCCCACCGCTCGGGCATGTCGAGGATTTCGCGGAGCCGGTCGGCGACGCCTTGGACTTCCTCGTCCGAGAGGCCGGGGTTCTGGACGGTGTGCTGGCGGTCGCCGCCCACCTCGCGGAGCGTGAGCACTTCGGCCCGCCCGCCGAGACGCCGCAACGAAATCAGCCGAAGCCGCCGCTTCCGCATCAGCACCAGCGCCAGCACGTAGCGGAATCGGCGGTTCTCCTCGTCCTCGCTCTTCTCGAGCCGCTCGAACAGCCGCAGCAGCCTCGTGAAATCGATCAGTCGCGGCCCGCGCGTCGGCTCGGGCTCCGGCACGCTCGTCTTCCAGAAACTGAAGAAGGTTTGCGTCTCCGGCTGCCAGCACGCGGGGCAGAAATCACGCCGCGCGAGGCGCGCCTCTTCCTCCGTCTCGACGACGGCCGAATAGTATTCCTCCCCCACGCCGAACGCGCGATCGCACGCCGAGCATTGACGGGCCGACGACTCGATCTTGTATTCCCGCTCCAGGGCCACGCTATTTCCTCAGCGACTGTTTCGGACCCCCCTCTCCCCTTGTGGGAGAGGGTTGGGGTGAGGGCTTGCAGTCGCCTCTTAGCGCCGCAAGGACCGCCGACCGGATCTCCTTCGCCACCTGCTCCACCTGCGCCATCATCTCCTCGACGCGTCCTCGCACCGCCGCCGCGTCCGCCTTGTCCTTGTAACCCGCCAGGTTGACCTCAACGTTGAGAAAAGCGGCCCGTGCGGCCCCGTGCGCGAGTTCCCCCGCCACGCCGACGTCGCTGATCAGGTTCGGATTCGCGATCCCCGCCAGCCGAAGCGCAATGACCAAAATGTCGCGGCAGCCGCCGAGAACGTTCTCCACCACACCGAGCGAATGCTTCGTCGCCTGGCGGACGGCCTCGTCGCGTGCGGCCTTTTCGTGGTCGCTCCCCTTCGGCAGGCGGTAGGCGGCCATGATGGCTTCGTAGGCCTTCATGTCCTCGTCCGCCAGGTCCAGGAGGCGGCTGCGCGTCTCGGCGAGCCGACCGAGCGCCTCGTCAATCTCGGCCTGGACGGCCTTGAACTTTTCGCGGCCGCTCGTGAAGCCCGCGGCCATGGAGGCCATGGTCGAGGCCAGGGCCGCCGCCACAGCGGCGACGCTTCCGCCGCCCGGCGTCGGCTGCGCCGCTGCCGCGTGCTCCAGATACTCCTTCAGCGGTCTCGAGCGATAGGTCATCTTCGGTTCCCCTTTCAAGGTCTCCAATCGGGGTGCACCACAAAAAAATGGCACTTTCTTCGGCCGGAGGGTGCCACGGTTTGCTTGTCAAACCGTGCGCTGCACCCCAGCCCCACCGATTGACAAGCAATCGGTGGCACTCCTGGACGTTGCCATTTTTTTGTGGTGCACCCTCCAATCGCCGGCGGCACCCGCTACGGCCGCGGCGCCACCACATAAGCGCCGTCCGCGACCGCCTCGGCCTTGACGGGCCCGGCTGCGGACTTGACGTCCACGGGCGTCCGCGCGCGGACGCGGCAGGGCCCGCCGACCGTGGACCGGATCGTCGCCGACGCCAGCCTACCGTCCTTCCACTCGATGTCCACCTCGAATCCGCCGCGGGCCCGCAGGCCGCGGACCCGGTCGACCGGCCAGGCGCTGGGCAGCGCGGGCAGGAGTTCCACCTCGCCCGCGTGCGACTGGATGAGCATCTCGGCGATGCCGGCGGTGCCGCCGAAGTTCCCGTCGATCTGGAACGGCGGGTGCGTGTCGAAGAGGTTCGGCAGCGTGCAGCGCCGCAGGAGGTTGGCGAGCATCCTGTACGCGTGGTCGCCGTCCCGCAGGCGCGCCCAGAAGCTGACCTTCCAGGCCATGGACCAGCCGGTGCCGCCGGTAGTCCTCGACCGCCGTCAGGCCCGGCGTCTCCAGCCACAGGTCCCCCAGGGACTGGTAGGACTTGACGCCCGACGGGACGCCCATCATCGTGCGGCCCGCGAGGTCGGTCGCCTCCTTGTCAAACGCCAGTGAAAGACGCCCGGCCAGGTATTCCGCGGCATCGGCCAGTCGATCGTCGCCCTTGGCATAGAGAACCTCGGTTGCGGGAGTGATCGTGAATTGTCCCGGCCCGATGCTTACCTGAACCGGTTTCGGAACAAGGGCCGGCTGAGTTTGGGCGCGAGCCGGCTCTCCATACACCACCGGTGCAAGGAGGCACATCACAAAACCGATAATCATCTCAACGCGGAGCGGGCGAAAATAGGCTGTCATCCCTTGCTCCCCATTCAAACGCCGATGCTTCACAACGGGTGCCCGCCGCGGCGGGCGAAGGCCGGAAGCACAAGCCCGCCATCCGGGCGGGCCGCACACCACCTTACGCCGCCTCCAGGCACCTGTCAACCGAAACGTCGCCACGACCGGCCCCGACCGTGGCCGCGGATTGCGGCAGGGGCTGTGGCAAGATTTTCTGGCACGGTACCTGGCACCTCGAATGGGTCGGGTGGCATGCTCACGCTTTGCCTTTGCGTGAGCATGCGCCAGCGCTCCATGCTCACCCCAACGGGGTGGGCATGCCACCCTCGCCGTTGGGCGATTGGGCGTTCGATATTGATTATTGTTTCTTCGCCGTTCCCCCCATTCCCGCCGTTCGCAGTTTACCCGCCGCGGCGGGCGTTCTCAGCGTCCTCTGCGTTGAAGGCCGTTCGGCGTTGGATATTGATTATTGTTTCTTCGCCTTTTCCACCGGGGTATACTATCGGTATCCATAGTCCGGAGCGGGGGCCGGCATGAACCGCCTGACGAATCTCGCATCCTCTTTTCCTTCGCCCGCCGGTTGAGTAGGAGTGTTGGGATGAAAAGGCGAAATCTGGCATTACTTGTTCTGGGCGCACTGGTGGTGCTTGTGGTGGTTGGTGCTTGGGCGTACTTTCGCCCGCAAATTCGATTCTCGGTAAAACGTGAACTTGTAGGTCCCGAAGATGAGGCAATGTCGCTCTTGTTGTCTGGGGCTTCTTTGCAGGAAATAAAAGATGCGGTCGAACGGTCCGGAAAGAACGTTGACGAAATCCGCAATTATGGATGCTCATTGCTGTTTTGGGCAGTTTCCAAGAATCGCGAGGATGTAGCCAAATGGCTGCTGGCCGAGGGAGCCAATCCCAATGGGGTAAGCCAATCCGCATCGCCACTGGAAAATGCGATATGTCGCCAGAATCTAACTATGGTCAGACTTCTTCTCGCGAATGGTGCGGACCCCGATGCCGATACAGGAGGTGGCCTTACACCTCGCAAGATTGCGGAGCGAGAGGGAAACCCGGAGATTCTGTCTGCCCTCCCTCCAAAAAAGGAATAGAATCGATTCAAGCGTCGCCTGCGCTGGTCTAAGATATTGAGTTAGGGAATTGTTGGGGCGCGAGGGCGCGTGCAACGGACTCCGGGGCGAGGCTCCACGAGAGGTGCGGCTGCAGATCGTGGCCGTGGCTCTTAAGGCCCATTCATGGGCCTTTGCCCCGCGTTAGCGGGGTTTGGCCCCGCCATTTTACAGGATTTTGCATCTTGCGTGTAATGTCCTTCGCTATCGTCAGTTAGATTGGACGGGTGGCATGGCCACGCTGTTTTGCGTGGCCATGCATGGAGACAATTTGCATGTCCACCCGGAACAGGGTGGACATGCCACCCACCGCGTAGATGCAAAATCCTGTTTTATGGCGGGGTGACCGGCCGCCGCCTTCCCTTTCCTCTTTCTTTTCCCCGGCGCGCCGGGGCTATGGCGGACGAGCACGCGGCGCCAAGGCGGCTCCGCATCAAAGCCGTGCCACGAAAAACGGCCACCCCCCGCGAAATTACTTGCGGATGGTTTCGGCCGACTTCGGGTCGCTCGTCACGACGACGATGACGGGTGTTTTCAGATACTCGCGCGCCACGCGCTGGACTTCCTCGGGCGTCACCGCGCGGATGCGCTCGATTTCCTCGCGCGCAAAGCCGGCGCCGAGTCCCAGGGCCTCGTCGATGGCCGCCTCGAACGCCCAGCCGTCCACCGTTTCGCGGCCGAGTTCCTTGGCCGTGATGATCGTCGCGCGGGCGGGCGCCAGTTCCTTCTCCTCGAAGCGGTGCGACGCCGCACGCTTCATCGCCGACTCGATCGTCCGGGCGACCTCGGCCGCCTTCTCCGGCTGGCACACGGCATAGGCCGCAAAGCACCCCGGCAGGAGGCCCGTCATCGCGTACGCGTGCACCTCGTACACCAGGCCCTTGCCGCGCAACTCCTCGTGCAGCCAGCCGCTCGGCATCCGGTACCCCGAGACGATGGTGTCGAGCACCTCCATCGGAAACCGGTCCCGCACGTTGTAAATATCCATTCCCGGATAGGCGACGTACACGATCGCGGCGCCTTTCTCGGAGGGCTTGATGTACACCTCCCGCCCCGCGGTCTTGCGCGGCGCGACGTCCGCCGGAAACTTGAGGTTCGGGTTCGCCGGCAAACTTTCCACTTGCCGCGCAACGTAATTTGCCGCCTTCACCAGGTCCATCCCGCCGAAGACAGCCACCACGAGGTTGTTTCCCACCACGAGGCGTTTATGCCAGCCGGCGAGGTCCTCGCGCCCCAAGGCCGCCACCACCTCCGCCGAACCTTGCACGGGGAACCTGTACGGCGAGTTCGTGAAGAAACACCGCTGGAAAAACAGGGCCGCCTCGCCGTGCGGCGTGTCCTCCATCTGCACCAGTTCCGCCAACAACTGCCCGCGGACCAACTCGACTTCCTGGGGCGGAAAGGTCGGCTCCAGCAGGCTCGCCGACGCCAGGTCGAACGTCTTCTCGAAATCCTCCGACAGGCACCGCGCCGAAAGGTAAATCGTATTGCGTCCCGACGACGCGGTCAGGTCCGCTCCCATCGCGTCGGTCGCGGAGGCAATCTCGGAGGCCGTGTGCCTCGACGTTCCCTTGAGGAGCATCCGGCTCATGAAATGCGAGATGCCCGCGCTCTTCTCCGACTCGACCGAAAGCCCCCCGCGCAGGCCCATCTGAATGCTCACCGTCGGGCAATCCGCGACCGGGCACAATAGCAGCCGCACCCCGTTCGCCAGCACGCGGGAGATGATCTCCGGCCGCTGCGATGCGACGGCCGGCGCCGCCGGTTTCTCGCCCTCGGCGGGCGTTTTCTGCTTCGGCCGCACGACCGTTTCGCACAGGACTTCCGGCCTCAGGTACTTCGCCGCCACGCGCTTCACTTCCTCGAGCGTCACGCCCTGGATGTTCCGCACGTAGCGATCCGAGAAGTGCGGGTCGCCCACCAGAAGGGCGTTGGTCCCGAGGTCGGCGGCTATTGTCTCGCAGGCCTGGAGCGAAAAGGCGTGCTCGCTCGCTTTCTGGCGCTTTGCCCGCGCAAGTTCCTCGGCCGTGATCCCTTCGCGCGCGGCCCGCGCCAGGTGCTCGAGCGCCGCGGCCCGGGCCGCCTCGGCCTTCTCGGGCTCCGCCTGCCAGAGGACGCCGAAACGCCCGCCGTCGTACCCCGCGGGCGTGTAACTGAAACACGCAATCTCCTGCACCAGGCCGCGCCGCTCCCGCAGGTCCGCCACCAGGCGCGACGCCCGGCCTTCCCCCAACACGAACGCCAGGATGTCCAGCGGATACAAATCCGGATGCGTCAGTTGAACCGTCGGAAACTCGAGGATCGCCCGCACGCTCGCGACGTCCATCCCCTGCTCCGCCCGGCGCGGCGCGACCTGGGGCTCGCGCGGCCCGAGGACGACCGGCGCCGCCGTGCGGCGCTCCCACCCGCCCATCGCCGACCGGATTGCCTCGAACACCTGGTCCGCGTCGAAGTCGCCGACCGCCACCGCCACGGCATTGTCCGGCCGCACCGCCCGCCGGTAGAACGCCGCCAGGTCCTCCCGCGTCAGCCGACTGAGCGCGTCCAGGTGCCCGATCACCGGATACCGCGCCGGATGGTTCAGAAAGAAGTTCTCGTCCGCCAGCCGCCACAGGACATGGTCGGGGCTGGCCTCCGCGCGCTCCAGTTCCCGCTGGACCACCTCGAACTCGCGGGCGAACTCCTTCGCATCCACCCCGCTGTTCATGACGTAATCTGAAATGATGTCGATTAGTTCGCCGACGTGGTCCGCTCCCGCCTGGCCGTGGTAGCACACGAACTGCTTGCTCGTGTGGGCGTTGGTCTGGGCGCCGATGGCCTCGAGGGCCTCGCGCGTCGCCGCCTCCGTCCGCTCGTCGGTCGACCCGCCCGAGACGACGTGCTCCAGGAGGTGCGAGATTCCGCTGCCGGCGTATTCGCCCTCGTTC
>JBAUDW010000087.1:0-12971 GCA_049678285.1 Phycisphaerae bacterium | reverse complement strand
GACAAACCATGGACGTTAACGCTCTGATCAACCGCTATGACCGGCTCAAGGCGCGGCGAGGCCCGAAGCTCAAGCGGTTCGTCGATGGGGAGCAGCCGTTCCTGGTCATTCAACGTCCCGGCGGCTCCCGGCTGTGGCACGACTGCAACAGCGTCGAGCATGTGGTGAAGAACAACTGGGAGACCTTTGCCGCGAATCTCGATTTCGAATTCACGGACGAACTGCCGTACCTGGAGCCATGGATCGGCGTCGGCGTTTTCGCCAATGCCTTCGGTTGCAACTACGTCTGGCGGGAAGGCGAAGCCCCGGCCACCCACTACCGGTACTCGGAACTGGCGGAGGTCGCGGAGCTCGAACAACCCGACTGGCGCAAGAGCCCGGTCATGCGGATGGTCCTGGAGGTGATCGACGCCATCAACGCCCGTTCCAGCGGCCGCCTACCGATCTCGTTGACCGATACACAATCACCTTTCGACACCGCGACGCTGATCGTCGATGCCACCAATTTCATGATCGGCTGCTACGACACGCCGGAGCTGGCGAAGCGTTTTCTCGGTCAGGTCACCGACACGATCATCGCATTCAGCAAGGTGCAGTACGAACACATCGGCCCCTGCGCCATGCGGCCGGGGCATGGAATGTATGGCAATCCCTTCGGCCGGGGCATTGCCCTCTCGGACGACAACCTTTCGTTCTGCGACGCCGCCTTCGCCCGCACGTTCGCGATAGCCTTTAACCAGCGGCTCGGCGAGGCGTTCGGCGGCGTGGCCATTCATTCGTGCGGCGCCTGGCCCCATGTCATGCGGCAGTTGAAAGATTTTTCGCAAGTCTTCATGATCGACTGCGCCCTTTCCATGGATTGCGACCCTTCGCCATGCTCGCCGGCCGCGGTGCGGGACGCCCTGAAAGGCTCCGGCATCATCGTCAAGGTCAGAGTCGGCAACGATCTGCCGAAAACGTTGTCCATGCTCGAAGAGCTGGCCGATCCGACGCTCCAGCTGGTTGTCGAAATCGGCTATTCCGAAACCTATGCGGAAGACCACTATCGAACCGTAACCGAGAAGCTCGGAAAGCTATACGGGATATCGTGAGAGAGGAAGGAAAACGATGACAACACCCTTGAAACACTCCAACACGACGAAACGCAGCAAGACCACCGGCCAGGCGGCGGCGCGAAAGGCGGTGTCCGCTTTGGGTTTGCCGGCGCAGTTTGAAGCCTCGGCGCTCCTGCCGGAGAAGCTCCGATTACGGAGATTGGCTATCCGATCTGCCTTTGGTGCGGCTCGTTCTATGGCTGGCCCCGCAGCTTCATGGGCATGGAAACCATCTCCACCATGTGTTCAACGTCAGCGACTTTGGCACAAGGATGAGCATTCGGTGAAGTGAGAGGTCCAGGGGTGGCGGGGACTGGGGGGAGAGCCCCCGCCACCCGTGGACGCGGCCGGTCGGCTCCGATAGGCTGGGCCAGACAAGGAGCCGAACCATGGCCAAGAACGTCGTACAGCAGATTCGGCGGGCCACCCGCCGGCAGTTCACCTCCGAAGAGAAGATCCGCATCGTCCTGGAGGGCCTCCGGGGCGAGATCTCCGTGGCGGAGCTCTGCCGCCGCGAAAGCATCGCCCCCACCGTCTACTACCGCTGGTCCAAGGACTTCCTGGAGGCCGGCAAGAACGGCCTCGTGCGCGACACGCGGCGGGATGCCACCACCGACGAGGTCCGTGGCCTGAAGGCCGAGAACGAGGCCCTCAAGCGCGCCCTGGCCGAGGCCGTGCTCGACGTGGCCCGGCTTAAAAAAAGCCTCGGGCTCTGAGGCGGAGGTACGTTCGCATGTCCGTCCAGGAGAAGATCGAACTGTTACGGGCCGTCGAGGCGTCGCCGCTCGGGGTCACCGAGGTCCTGGCCCGCCTGGACCTGCTCGGGTTCGAGTTCCAAGACCACACGTCCGTTCTCCTTCGAATACCACTCGATGTACGGATAGCCCGCGTAGTCGCGCGGCGGCAGGCCCGCAGTAATGTCGCCCACCTTACCTATCTGGTGCACCGCGAGGCCGTCCATGTACTTCGCCGTCGCAGGGTCTTCTCTTCTGCCCTTGCCCACCAAGTGGATCTTCGCCCCGCGGATGTCGCGGTGGAAGTCGCCAGCCAGGTCAAAGGTTACCCCCTGGCCCATACCGGCAAACTCCATCCAACCCGTGACCTTGCCGGGAAGTGTATTGTTCAGCTCGCCCTCTATCAGATACCGTGTCGGTCTCCATGCCATGTTGCATCACCTCCTTATCCGCTCCCGCATCGCCTTACAGATCCGGCGTCTGCACGATGCGCTGAGCCTTTCGCATCGCGTCGGCATGGATCAATTCCATGAGCGATGCACCCGGCCCCGCATACGTCGGCAGGGGGATCGCCTGGGCCATCTGCAGGGCTAGCGGCAGCGGATACGTTCGCTGCGTGCAGGCCTTGGCCCGGCCATCGGCGTCCACGACCAGAAGATACGCCTCTTCGTCGCCGGTCGGTCCCCTGTGCATGCAGACCTCCTTGAAGTTCTCCTCGCCCACGGGTTCCCAGTCCCGTGCATCAAGCCCTGCGTCCTTGCTTGGTTTCACGGCACAGAGATCCGTGACCCGCTCCCGCACATAGCCACCGAGAGCGACGGCCGCATCGGCACGTCGCCGCTTGCCGATGATCAATGCTTGTTCGTACTCCATTTTCTCACCTCAAGTTTTGAAGCCACCCTCCGTGGGGCAGCCCATATATCTTTTGGGAGTACCTCTGTTCGCGAGCGGCACCCGACCCGAAGGGGAAAAGAAGAAAGTGGCTGCTTCAGCGGCCCTTCTGCTTTTAGGGTGCCGCGAGCGGCGGCAGCGTGCGTTGGGTTTACGGAGGCAGCCCCTTGCGGGTGCCTCTTGGTTTAACTGTGTTCCTGCGGTAGTCACAAAGTCGCAGAGAGATGCAGCCGCTTCTCCAATACTGTTCCCCCTCATACACATTTCGTATTTCCCTCGTCAGTGTTGCCCGCCATAACTTGCCCGAAGTACATCTGCGCAACCTGGCGGAGTGGCCATGACTGACTTGTCTTCCAGGATTCCACCAAACAATCCGTTTCCGCTTGCCTTAGAAGGCGTATACTGATGAGCAGTTCGCTATGATCCAGGGCCATAGCGTCAATCTCCCACTCCAGTTTAGCCATTCCCTGCTGCAACTCCTCGCAGTAAAACTGCGCCAGAAGTGACCGAGCCCGCTCGTTCAATGCCTTGTTTTTTGCATCGCTCCAATTCTCATCCAAGGCTTCGGCCCACAGCGAGGCCCCCTCAACCACAAGGGAGTTTGTATCATGAGCCAGCCTATCAAAAAAGTGTGCAGCCCCAGTAATTGCAGATAGTACGTGCTGTCTACTACCCCAAAACTGACCCCGATACTGTTTCATGCAGTTCATGCGGAAGGATCCCAACTCCAGTGCCCCGCTGGTCTCCACTGCAAAACGTACTTTCCAATCGGGATCGCGCGAGAGGGTTTCAAGGAGCCTTATTGACGCGCTTCTGAACGGCTCTCGCTCCCGAGCCGACTTCCAGAGGCACGCTGCCGACCAAGCGCGTGAGATCCAATGATGGCTCTCGCTCCCGACGCGCAGAACCTCCAGCGCGGGCTCCATCTTATGGCAAGACGGTGTGGAAAAGGATCTGTCTGAGTATCGACTCAACTCGAACAGTATTACACCGAGCGCTGGTATTTGAGCGCGCCATGTTGCACACTCTACGATATGGTTCCACGCCCTTAGAAGAGACTGGGTGTTTTTTGACTCGTACACTATAGCCGTCGCTGCCGCAACCCCAGCTACATGATGCTGCGGCTCGCCATCAGAGGCCACCAATTTTTCAAAAACGAACATCCCGCTTCGTTCACTCAACAGATATCCGAGTGCTTCCCCAACGGCAGTCCGTGGAGAACCAAGTGTCAGCGAAGGCACAATGCTGAAGATGATGTCGGCGGCCTGCTTGGGATCCTTCTCGATAAGCTTCAAGGCCATGTTACATACGGTTGACCGTACCTCCTGGTCCTGATCCATCATGTTCTCATAAAGAATAGTTACAACTTCCGCTGGAAACATAATACAGAATGGCCTCAGCGCTTTACAAGCCGCAACTCTCACCCTCTGAACAGGATCGCCCAGAAGGTGTTTCACAATCACCAGGATGTCCGCAGCGTTTTCCCGCTCTTGTGGCCGCCCTATTTGGGACATTAGGTCTTCACGTACTCTCGGAGAATCAGAACAGGCAAGATGCCAGGCAATGTCCGCACTTTTTTTACCAAATGTGCTTGACCAGGCTTTTGTCGCAAATCGCTGTAACCTCTCGTTAGTGCTGTTGCTCCACCGCTTAAGACAGTCTTGGCTGAGCGTGGCTTCGTCTGAGCGTACTTTGTCATCCAGAACTATTGTGCCTGGTGGAAAACGGAAGTGGATATCTGAAGAAGATCCTGAAATAATAGACTCAAGTATCTTCTCTGTCTGTTGAGCATTTCTTGCCAAAGCAATGCGGTTTCCTTTTCCTTCCACCCATATTCCATCCCAAAGAGCGTATCCTAAATTGTTTCTGACCTCTTCCTTTTCGTCAGCGGCAAGACTTCGAGCTATCTGCCACCAAGATTCCCCCTCTAAACAACCTAACGCATGCCCTAGAGCTCTCGCGGCTAGACATCGTCTTTCCCAGGCAGGACTTACTACCAACTCCGTCAAAACCTCCCTGCTTTTAACGTCACATAGAACTGACCTTCCGAGAGCGAGTGCGGCCTCGCTACGGACATTTTCATCAGAGCTTCCAGCTAGTCCACGAACTGCATCGGCTACAAGTGACCTTTTAGGCTCGCACTCGCTTTCCGAAAGGCGTGGCAACACCCAAGCCGCGCATTGGTGGAGTTCCAACTCCGCGCTGGAGATAAAAGCATTAAGAATTCCTGCTATTTGATCTCTATAGCAATCGGGTAAGCGAACAAGCGTCCCCAACGCAATCTGCTTTAGTCTCGCACTGCCATGGACCACCCAATTCTCGACAACGCGCCTTGAAGACAATGCCTTCTGACAGTTTATCCAGCAATTATTCGCGGCGTATATTCTTGTCTCTGCCCACGACTCGGGTGCTATCTCGTCAAGGGGTTCTTCGATTATCCTTGTTAACTCATCAGGTCTAAACCGCTGCGTCAGTTGTGGTCGAAGAATCATCCTGGCCATGTCCCACGGATTGCTCTCGGCTAGAAACTCCATGAGCAGCAGCGTGTCACTTGAAAGTTCCTGTAGTTGCTCCATTGCTTCGCATACCAGTTCCGCAGAATAGAAGTGGCCGCTTCTGGCAACACACCAGAGAAAACGACTTTGAAACTCGATGTCTGCCATTGTAAGGAGCTGCAGTATCCCGTCCCAGAGAGGCAAGAATCTGCTCTTCTCTTCCAATATGTCTTCCAAGTTATCGAGCACTTCCTCCTCGTTGCCCAAGAAACTCCTTGCGAGCGCATACTCTAGGAGTTTCTCGTGCCAGAAAGTCACTCGGTCTCTGCCATCGGCAGACCGACGCACCAACATTCTGGCGTCCATGAGGTAGGTCAGTCGCTCAGGACTGAAATGAGGCGTGTTTCGAAGATTTTCGTCTTCTGTAATTCCGGTGCACTCAAGCCGGCGCATTTCAGAAGCAACGGAAAGCACAAAACGATCCGTTCCTTCTGGCGCGCCGCGCAGCACATACTCCCAGTAGGCCTCGTATATACTCGCCACATTTGCTTTCTCTGGCAGTTCCCTATCCGCAAATGCCTCAGCGAGAAATCGCAAAAGAAGAGGCAATCGACAGACCTCTTTCACTTGTTCAGTCAGTTCTCCTCGGAAACCATAACGCCGCCGATAGGCTTCTACTGCGGCCTTCAGTTCTCTATCATCGAACTCAGCCAAGCAAAAACTGTATGTAGCCGCTTCTTCCCCCCGCGCACCTCCTTTCCACTCCTCCAGGTGGAAAAGGCAATGAGGCGGCACAACTACCCTTCCTACTAGGCGCTGCCATCGCCCCGCCTGACAGGATACGATAAACTTGATCCGTGTGTTCCTTGCCTGTGCCGTGGAAGCAAGTCGCAAGACCTCTTCCGTAGTCGCGTCCGCGCCGTGACATTCATTCACGCCGTCAATAACCACCACGAAACAAGAGTCATTAACCGCCGTCATTTCATCGAGGAAATGAAATTTTTGAACCGAGAAGGCTCGTCGTACAGCGTCCCCGCCGGACCCTGATTCAAGGAACGCATTCAAATGTTCGACCACTTCAGATTGAACCTGCAGCCCACTGCTCGCATATAGTGCTCCAGGAAGAAAAACTGTCGGAACTTCAAGGGAACCCACAAACGAGTTCATGAGCGCGCTTTTTCCAGTCCCGGCGCTGCCAACAAGGACAAACAGGGTTTTGTTGGAAGTCAAGAACGCATTCAGGCTCGTAAGGGCGGCATCCCGGGATACATATGCAGAACCTAGATCCCAACCCACATGCTTCAGGGCACTCTTCACCTGCGCCTTGCATGCCTCTCCAATTGATCGCCACGCGCGACTACCGCCGATCACCACCTTGATGTCTGTCGTGTCCCCCACCCTCAGGAGTGCTCGCTCATTCGACCCACTGTGACGATAGAAGATTGCTTGCAGGATCTCTCTTGCAACTTCTGGATTGACCTTCTTACCATCAACAATCTTAACCTGCCAATAACCCTCAAGAAACCTGTTTTTCCAATTCTTATAGAGCGTTGCGGCCTTCCTTCTCACACCGTTCTGCTCTTGGGGAACGGCAGGCGTGGGGCCATGATCCTTCACCTGCTTATCAAGGGCCTTACAAACTTCATCCGCCGAAACAAGCTTTCGATCCTCGTTCTGCTGCAGCCGCGCTACTTGCTCCATCGCATCGTAATATATCGGCTTCATCGGTTCGAGGACAAACGCTTCCTTATTGCGGCATACAACTCTTACCGTCTTCTCGTCCGGGCAGAACTCTATCAACATGATCTCCATGAGGCATCGGCCTCCATAGTCGTGGTGGAGCAGTAGCCGCCTGTCTCCAGGTGGCCACCACTTAACCAGAACAATTGTACCGCGCGACATTAAGAAACGCCAATCGGTCTGTCCGCGATCTCCAGCAGAACCGTCTGCAAATCCACGCCCCACTCAACCAATTGTATTTCCACCTACACGAAACCCGCCGGAGCCCACGTTCACCTCGCCAAGTTGACCCTACTCCATTACCGGAGTGGCACCACGCCACTCTTTTCATCCCCTCATCGGCTACTGACCCGACTGGAGGGTGCTCAATGGGCGGCTACCCAGGGTTTCAAGTTGACTTTCCTCCGACTCCGAAGGCGCTGTCCCACTTCCCAAGTGTCCACCCTTTAGACCGGTTTGGATTGTCAGCTACAGCTTCTGTCCCGCGCGCTTCCAAGGTTTGAACCGCGTACGCGAGGTCGATTCACGCGGGGCATGAAAAGATAGCACTCGGTCACTCATTTTCTCAGATGATCTGTCGGCACAGCTTCCCAATAACCCTCTTTCAGAAATCCCTTCCTCGCTTCACCGCTTGGACTGTTTTGGACGGATTGCGACGACCCTCCAAGCCCCGATAATTCAAGTGACGTGGGCCCATTCACCTGAAACACCCCGCCAATAGAGGGCCGTATATGGCTGAGGCGCGCGGTCAACGTCGCAGAGTTTCCGTGGGTAGTAAAAGGAGAGCATACCATGATGCCGACGCTCGAGAAAGCCCCAACCCTGGAGGGGTTCATCGAAGAAGTTGCTGCCCAGGAGGACCGGGCCGCCCGTCATGAGGTGGTGGCCTACGATTTGAAACTCGAGCTAAACGGCCTCCTGGCCATTCGCGGAAAAGCGTTGGACGGCTTGTTCCAAGTCTCACCGAACGCCCTTAAGGATTTGGCCCGGCTGGCCGAAATCCCGGCCCCATACTTCGGCTCTTGCGACGACGAATTAAGGGCTTTCTCTTTCAATCATCGACTCCATCAGAAACGAGTTGATGATTTATCGCTTCGAGTCGTAATGGACGGCCAAGTCGTGGTTAGAGTTCAGGACCGTAGGCTGCTGCCTGTCCCGCGCCTGCCAATCCTCCGTAGCATCCTGAACGCTATCCCCGATGATGTGAAAAAAGAGAACCTTAGGGTTCTAAACTATATCTGGAATGGCCGATTCGACATCTCCGTCATCTCCCCGACTCTTACGTGCCAACCACGGCCAGGGGACACAGTTGCCTTCGGTATAAGCCTGAGCGAGGACACGGAAGGGGCCGTGCAAGTCCAAGGGGCCGCTCTCCGTCTTGCGTGCATCAACGGGGCCATCACCCGGACATGCGATGGCCGGTTCCACCGGCTCCGGCGCCCATCGAACCGGGCCGACCGCCAAGACGCCTTTCTCCGCCAAATTGAGAATTTTGCGAGAGAGGCGTGGGCGTTGTGGCCTTCCTCGGCTGAGGGGTTGTCAAAACTCGATCGGGTCGGCCTCGGCCTCGATCAGCATGATGCTTTGATTCTACGGCTTCGACAAGCGCCCTTTTTTCTTTCCTTGAGAGTCGTCAATCAGATTCTCGAACGACTGCCAATCGAAACCGCGGGTAGGGACAGCTCGCCCACGATGTATGATTTGTACAACGCGATGACCTTTCTGGGAACACACGACGAGAACATCTCAAGTACCTATCGGTCTAGGCTGCGCCTGGGTGCCGGTGAGTTTACCCGGCACGAGTCGGCAGTCTGTCGGACGTGTAGACAACTACTCCTCAAGCGCCAGACCACGATTTCGCGGCCCGAGCCCTCCAGAGGCCAGGAGACGCCATGATGGCAAGGTGGCGAAGCAAGATTCTGGAGTCCAGCATGCGACTGGCGAATAGGTACATCGAGCAAGCGGCTGCGGCGAATTCCTCACCGTTAGGCGACGTCGTGAACGATACTGTCACGGTTCTCGATGTTCCCGACCCGGCCCTGTTTGCCGGTTTATCGCCCGATGTCGCACATCGCTGGGCTCAGTACTTTTACACCAGGCCCAAGAATCCGGCAAAATCCGCGAGCCTGCGCCCGCACATGTTCGCCCTCTACAATCCGTTCGCCAAGCGGTCTCAGTTCCCCGCTGGCATCCGCTTTTGCGTCAACGTGTACACCGGTTGCGAGCATGCGTGCCGTTACTGCTATGGCAGGAATTACGTCCCTGACCCCACACGACCGCGCGAGAAGGAAGGCTTCATCGACCTAGCCAAGGACGACCTAGCGGAGATTCGGGATCTGACGGTGCCGCCGGCCCCCCTCCACATGTCAAACTCGACCGATCCGTTCCAGGAGACGTTGGAAACAAAACACCGCCACGCATTTCATATTATGGAACTGGTGGCCGCCAACCGGTGCCATTTCACGACGGTCACGTTCCTTACGAAGAACCCCCTGCTCATCTCGCAACCGAACTACACCGGGATACTCCGTTCGCTCAACCCCTGTCAGGTGGAAGTGAGCCTTGCCTTCGCCGAGGAAAGGGGCCGACAACTTTACGAACCTTGTGCCCCCAGCGTCGGTTCCCGCCTTGAGGGCATGCGTCGGCTGCGCGAGGCCGGCATCCGCGTTAGCATCAGGATCGACCCGCTCTTCCCGCGGGAGCCCCTGCCTGCGGACTTGTGGCCGCACCCACGGCTGCCGGATTACGGTTTGGAGCGCACGCAGACCCTGGACGAGATCGAAGCCCTCATCCGCTTCGCCTCCGAAACCGGGTGCCAGAAGGTCATCGTTTCGGCGCTGAAGGTTCCCGTAGGTAGGTGGGCATGCCCGGATTTCAAGGAGGCTTTCCACGCCCTTTATGGCGCCCCTTGGGGCGGCAAACCGAGAACCCGGTCGTTCGCGTGGCGGCTACCGGAGGAATACATTCGCGGGCTCCTGATCGGCGAGGTGCAGCAAATCGCGTCCCGCTACGCGGTACCTCTGACGACCTGCTGGGAGAACCTGGTTGGAACAAAGTAGAAAACGCCGCCCTAACCGGACGCGCGACAGTAAGGAGGATGGAATATGTGGCAACCCGATGAAATCGTTGTGACCAAGGAAGCGATCGACGAGACCGTGACACGCCGCATTCTCGCGCGGTGCCCGGGCGTTCCCGTCCGTGTCGCCGGGACCAGCCTTCCGCGCGACATCCGGGGGGCGTCGCACATCCTTTCCTGTGCCGCCGATCTTGCCGAGCGAATTGCAGCGGGGAAGCACGTTCTCGTGCTGGTCCCCACAACCAACAGCGTGGTCGGCGAGTTTGAGATGGCCGACCCGCGCATCGGGTGCCCGCATTTTCCGAAACTCGTCACCGTCAGCAACGGATGCCCTTTCCGGTGCACATGGTGCTTCCTAAAGGGTACATACCGCGGTCTCTTCCCGTTCATGGCCGTCCACGTGCGGTACGACAGGATTATGAAGAAGATCCTGCGTCTTGTCGGAAAGGCGTCAACCCCAATCATCTTTAATATGGGCGAACTCCAGGATGGCCTGGCGCTGGAGCATGTCACGGGCGCGGCCCAGATTCTGATCCCCTTCTTCGGCCAACTGCCCAACGGTTACCTCTTTCTCTTGACCAAATCCACCAACGTCGAGCCGATCCTGGCGCTTCCCCATAATGGGCACGCGGTCCTCGCCTGGAGCCTGAACGCCCCGGAAATCTCGCGCGAGTTTGAGATCGGCGCTCCCCCGTTCGAGCAGCGCCTCGCGGCCGCCCGCCGCGCCCAGGAGGCCGGCTACCCCATCCGGGTTCGCCTCGACCCCATCGTGCCGCTCCCCGGTTGGCAGCGCCTGTACGTGGACACGATCGAGAGGATATTCACGGAGATTGCGCCGCAGCGTATCACGCTTGGCACGCTCCGGTTCGAAGAAGAGTTCTACGAGAAGCGCAAGGCCCTTGTCGGCCAGGAGGAAACCGGTCTCCACCTCTTGTCCGAAATGAACCGAATGGCGCCCATGCTGCCGCCCATGCTGGTTCCGACGGGGAAGCGAGGCAAGGACGGCCGGCCTCGGATGAAAACCAGCGTCGGAAAATACAGTTACCCGCAAGACCTTCGCGTCGAGATCTTCCGTTTCGCGATCTCGGAAATCCGCAAGCGTTTCGACGGCCCCATCGCGCTGTGCAAGGAAACCGTTGACGTCTGGCATGCCGTCGGCCTTGACCCGCGCCGGTGCGCCTGCGTGTGCCAGTTCGAAGAGGCGGACCTGCTTCGGCGCGCAACAGGGGCCGACCACACGCTGCCCGAGCAGGGAGACGAAGCCCGTGTAAACGAGGGCGGTGCAGGCACTGCCGCCGCAGACAATGACCAGAAAACGTAACTACCGAGGCCAGGATTCGACCACCAACCTGCCCTTGCTTCAGGGCCAGGGTGAAGAGACGCAGTCCTCAGAACAAATCCACCCGCTTACCGTAGGGGCTACGGATGGCAAAGACCGGCAGGTCTACCAGGAGGATTCTGCAGGGAACCTGGTTCTTTCAGATTCCATAGGCCTTACGGAGCCCTGGTGGGGACTCCGCTACAGAAGTGAGGGCTGCAGCGGTATCATCGTGGGCCGAAGCCCTCCGATGGTCAAGGTTTTCGACCGTGTTCTCAAAATGGCCGGTTGCAAATGTCCTGCCTTGATCACAGGCCCTACCGGTGTAGGCAAAGAGGTTATTGCCTATGCTCTGGGCGCAACCGTTCCGGGGCCTCTTGTGGTTGCGGACTGCGCAGCCCTGCCGGAAACCCTCATCGACAGCGAACTCTTCGGGCACGTGCGGGGCGCGTTCACCGGCGCCTTCGGCGATCGCCAGGGGCGGTTTGAGGCGGCCGAAGACGGCATCATTCTCATCGATGAAATCGTGGATTTTGCCCTGATGCTTCAGGCCAAACTCCTGCGCGTCATCGAGACAGGGAAATACTGCCGCTTGGGAGAAACAACCCCGCAACGGACCAACGCGTGGGTCCTCGCCACCACCAACCAATCCATCGAAGATGCCGTGCAAGCAGGGCGATTCCGGCATGACCTCTACGCGCGGCTCAACGTGCTCCGCATCGCACTTCCTCCCCTACGTGACCGGCAAGAAGACTGCCTCCTCTTGGCCGCCTACTTCCTGCGGAAGAAAAACGCCGAAGGGGGAAAGCAATTCAGCGTCATTGATCGAGAAGCGGCGGCATGGATCCGGGAATATCCGTGGCCCTACAATGTACGGGAGCTGAAGAACGCCATCGACAGGGCATTCGTTGTGGGGCCGGGCGGGCTCCTGCGCCTGGAGTATCTGTGCGACAAAGACGAGACGGTGCCCGTGCCGCTCGTTCAGGTCCAGCCCCAAGTTCCGCCGCCCTCGCCCTATAAGTCCGCTGCCAAGGGACGAGCCAAGGTCACAGACCAGGAGATGCTGCTCTACCTGGAGCAGGTTGGCCGGCCGACCACGAGCCACCAGATCGCCCCTCGGTGGGGCGTGGACGTCCGAACGGTGGAGCGGCGATTGCGGAGCCTTGTGGAGCAGGGGCGCGTCCTCGAAACCGTTCGCGGGAGGCAACATTTCTACTCCCCGTCGAACCATTCGCCGAAGCACTCCCGTTCCGCCGCCAGTATTGCTTTCCATCCATATTCCAATAAGCGCGCCGAGGCTCCGGCTTCAACCTTCGCCTCGCCCCGGCTGACGCTTGAACCCCCTGCAACGGGAGGTGCCTGAATGATGAACTGTTCCTCCTTTGCGCTGAACGACAACTTGTCCGTCGGCGACATCCTCGCGTCGTCGCTTCGCTGTCGTTGTCGCCGACCGATGTTTTGCCGCCGAGTTTTTAAACCGTGTCGTCGGGCCGAGTTAGCCCGCATATTTCACGCACGTATTGCGTTAGGGTGATATGGCGGTTTTGGGTGTTCGGGGGGGTGGAAGAGCGTCGTGGATGCGGGGTCGGCGCAAAAGACCCCCTTACCCCCACGGCCGGGCGT
>JBAUDW010000086.1:0-1727 GCA_049678285.1 Phycisphaerae bacterium | reverse complement strand
GGTTGCGATCACCGCCTGCATGCGAAAGATCCTCGTCATCCTGAATACCCTTGTAAGGAACGATTGCCTATGGTCGCCACCACTGCCAAAAAACGCTTGAAAAGAAACACAGCCGCTCACCCCACCCCTCTCCCGCGAGGGGAGAGGGAGAGGAAAAAGCCTGTAGCGCGGGGGCTTGACCCCCGCGCATGCTGTCATGGCGCGAGGGACAAGCCCTCGCGCTACGCCGGACACCGACGAGAATGGCGCGGCGTCCCGGCGGGACGCCGCGCAAAGCGGCGGTGAAGTACCAACGCGGAGAGCGGAGCGTGGCCAGTCTTCTCCTCATGGGCGGACGCATCATCGACCCCGCCTCCCCAACGGGGCAGGCGGGGCGCGACGAAGTCGGCGACCTTGTAATAGAAGGCGGCCTCATCGCTCGCGTCGGCCCCGCCGGCAAACTCGGCCCGGCCCCGGGGGGGCAGGCCGACAGGACCATCGATTGCCGCGGCCGGATCGTCTCGCCGGGCTTCATTGACCTGCACGTCCACTTCCGCGAGCCGCCCGTCGCCGGGGCAGCGTCCAGAGTCGGAGGGGCGGACCTTGCGGCTCTGCCGGAGACGATTGAGACGGGTGCGGCGTCGGCGGTCGCGGGTGGCTTTACGACCGTCTGCGCCATGCCGAACACCGACCCGCCGATGGATTCGGCCGAGGCCGTGGCCTATTACATTCGCAGAGGCCGCGAGACCGGCCTGGCGCACATCCTTCCGGTCGGGGCGATGACCCGCGGCCGGGCGGGCAAAGAGCCGGCGGACCTCGCGGCGATGAAGGCGTCCGGCGCAGTCGCGTTCAGCGACGACGGTTCCGACGTGGCCGACGAGAAAGTGTTCGAGGCAGTCCTTCGCCGGGCGGGAGCAACCAGCGCGGTGGCCATCTGCCACTGCGAGGACGCCCGCCTCGCCGCCGGCGGCATCATCAACGACGGGCCCATGACGCTGGCGCTCGGCTTGCCGGGCATCCCGGCCGAGGCGGAGGAGGCGGCCGTCGAGCGGGCCTGCCGCCTCGCCCGCGCGACCGGCTGCCGCGTGCATGTTTGCCACGTTTCCACGGCCGGGGCGGTCGAATCGCTGCGGCGGGCGAAATCGGCCGGCGCGCCCGTGACGGCCGAAGCGACGCCGCACCACCTCGCCCTGACGCCCGAGGCCCTCCGGAGCCGCAACCCGGTCTTCAAGGTCAACCCGCCGCTGCGAAGCGCGTCGGACGTGGCCGCAGTGACCGAGGGCGTCCGCGATGGGACGATCGATTGCCTGGCCACGGACCACGCGCCGCACACCGCCGCGGCGAAGGCGAAAGGCTTCGTTGCGGCGCCGCCGGGCATGATTGGCCTGGAGTCGGCCCTTCCGGTTTACGTCCGCGCGCTCATCGAGCCGGGCATCCTGGATTGGCCGGACCTGCTGGCACGTCTGACGATCAATCCTGCGCGCGTGCTGGGTCTGCCCTACGGCACGCTGGCAGTCGGCGCCCCGGCCGATGTCACGATCCTCGACGCGGAGGAGCGGTGGACGATTGCCCCCGCGCGGTTCGCCTCGCGGGCGCGGAATTGCCCGTTCGCGGGATGGAAGGTGCGCGGCCGGGTGAAGTGGACGCTCGTGGGCGGACGCGTTGTGTACGAGGATCGCGCCTAACGCTACTTTGTCAACTCCGCCCCTCAACAGGTAAGCGGAGGCGCGGTGGCCATTCTTGGCCAC
>JBAUDW010000085.1:0-16413 GCA_049678285.1 Phycisphaerae bacterium | reverse complement strand
TGCGACGGCCGGGAGGGCGCCGGTCGGCGGTTCGATTTCGGTCTTGCCGTTGGAGGCCGGTCGCGGCTCGCGCGGTGCGACGGGCCCGGCGGCTGGGGGGAGCATATCGAAGACGTCGGCCGCGGCGACAGCGGCGCCGGCGGCGGGCGTTTCTTCGATGACGGCGGCGGGCGGAGGAGCGGCAGCGCGGGTTTCGACCAGCAGGGCCGCCAGCAGCGCTTCGACCACCGGCGCCACGGGAGGCGCCGCGGTGGCGGGGGCGGCGGCCACGGTCGCAGGTTCGGCCGACGGGGCTTCAGGCCGGGCGGCGGCGAGCGGACGGACGCTCACCTCTCGGGTCGGCTCGGCGGCTGCGCGGACGGGGCGAACAGCCAGTTCGTTCCTGGCGGGCGCGACGTCGAGGACGGCGGGGGTTTCGACGGCGAGCGGGGTCGTGGTTTCGACGGCGATTACCGGGACCTCGGGCGTCGGAGTGGCGGGCTGGAGCGGCGGCTCGATGGGCCGGGGCGCCGGCGCGATTTCCACGCGTTCGGTGGCGACCGGCTTGGGGACGGGCGCTTCGCGCACCGCGGGGGTTTCAGGGCGCGGGGCCATGGCAAGCGGCATTGCCGGCAGGCGTTCGGCGGTTTCGACGGGCCGTGCCTCGCGCGGCTTGATGGTTTCGAGGGGTTCAGGTGGCGCGAGTTCCGGCATCGGCGCGGGTGCGGACTCGGGCTTGAGGGCTTCGGCGAGTTCAACGGGCCGCTCCTCGGGCGGGAGGATATGGATTTCCTGGGGCGCGGGCGCGGGCTCGGCGAGAGCGACCTCGGGCCCCGTGACCTGAGACTTAGGCGGCGCGGTGAGGGTTTCGGTTTTCGCGAGGGCGAGGCGGCCGGGGTCGAGGCGCGCGAGGTTCGCCAGGGCGGTCCTGAGTTCGGCCGAGAGTTCGCTCTCGGCGAGGCCGGGGATGCTGACGGCTACCTCGAACCGCTCTTCACTTTTCGCCAGTTCATAGACGCCGACCGAGAGTTGCCAGAGCGTGAAGAGACTGAGGGCGATGAGGTGCAGGATGAGCGACGCCATCATGGCGCCGGCGAGGAGTCCGGGGCGTTTGCGGAGTTTCAGGAGCGCCAGGAGCGCGATCGCCAGCCCCATGAGGGCGGCGATGAGCCCCAGGAGGGGCCAGGACAGTCGGCCGAGGATAGGCCCGAGGGCGAGGCGGCGGGTCTGGACGATCTGGTAAACCTCGTGGCTTCGGGCGAAGTAGATGGCGTAGGAGTCGGGCTTGGCGCGGTCGCTGGAGAAGTAGAGCCCGAAGCCTTCGAGGCTGACGGCGGGGTCGAGTTCGTTGGCGGGGGTGTTGACGGGTTCGCCGACGTTCTCGGGGGACAGGATAGCGCCCAGGGGGGCCATCGTGATGCGGGCGCGCCAGAGGTCGTAGCCGCCGAGGCCGCCGGGCCGGTCGGAGGCGAAGTAAAGCCACTTGCCGTCGGGCGAGACGGCGGGCTGGCCGTCGTTCGCGGGGCCGGAGGCGCTGTCGAGTCGTCGGGGCTGAGCGGCTTCGGCCGCCAGGTCGAGGGCGTAGATGTCGTAGTCGTAGAGTCGGTGCTGTTCGCGGAGCGTGGCGGGCCAGGCGTGTTCCGGGAGCCGTTCGTCCTCCTCGGTGGGGCGGTTGGAGGCGGACAGCAGGGCTTTCCCGTCGGGCGTGACGAAGGGGTCGTACTCGTTGAAGGGCGAGTTGACGTGCGGCCCGAGGTTGACCGGTTTCGACCACCGCGTGCCGTCGTGACGGGAAACGTAGAGGTCGTAGCCGCCTTCGCCGCCGGGCCGGTTGGAGAAGAAGTAGAGCGTGGCGGAGTCGGGGGCGAGGGCGGGTCCGATCTCGTCGGCGTCGGTGTTGATTTCGGCGATGGGTTTGGGGGCGGTCCATCCGCCGCCGGTCCGGTAGGCGACGAAGAGGTTGGCGTCGGCGCCGGCGCGTCCGCAGGTGAAGTAGAGTTCCTGTCCGTCAGGGGAGAGGCAGGGGTCGTAGCATTCGCCGAGGTCGCCGAGCGTCCGAAGGAGGTCGCCGGCGCCCCAGAGGACGGTCCGGAGGCCCAGCCCGGGCTTGGCGGGCCACGTCTGCCGGCCGTCGGTGTAGAGGATTTCGTGCCGGGGCCAGGCGAGGAAGGTCACCACGCCGCCCAGAAGCCCGAGGGGGACGAGGATCCAGAGGATCCTTCCGGCCCAGACGCGTTTTCGGGAAGTCGGCATCCGCGCTTCCTAGGGACCGGGTTCGGTGGTGGTGAGGAACTTGCGTTTGACGTGGTATTTTTCGCAGAGACTGAGGATGTTGACGGGCAGTTGGAGGATGACCTTGCGGTCGCCGCGGACGACGACGGCCTGGTCGGGGTTTTCCTTGACGGCCTTGGCGATGAGGCGCTCCAGGTCGGCGGGGGTGTACTCGACGCCGGAGATGATATACCGGCCCTTCTCGGTGACGTTAATGATGAGTTCGCGCGGCGTGGCGGTGACGGGCTGAGCGTGTTTCGACGAGGGTGGATTGACGCGCAGGTCGCGCTCGATCTCTGCAAATTTCGTCGCGACCATGAAAAAGATAATCAGGAGGAACACGACGTCGATCATCGGCGTCAGGTTTATCTCAACCCTTTCTTCTCCGGCGCCTCTATCGATGCGCATGGCTGACTCCTTTGCGCCGGCGGCGTTCAGCGCCGGGCCCGCCCGGATGGGCGGCTCGGACGGCTGCATCCTATGCCGCGGCCAAGTGTCCCCCCTCCTCGATCGTCTCGACGAACTCCAGCGTCAGATCGTCCATCTCGCCGACCAGTTTGTCGATCCTTGCCACAAAGACCAGATAGAGCACGAGGCTCGGGATGGCGACGGTCAGGCCCGCCGCCGTCGTGACCAGCGCCTCGTAGATGCCGGAGGCCAGGATGTCGGCCTTTCCGAGGGCCTCGCCCATGCTAATGTCCTTGAACGCGCTGATCATGCCGAGGACGGTGCCCAGAAGCCCCAGGAGCGGCGCGACGCTGGCGACGCCCGCCAGGACGCGCGTGTTCCGCTTCAGGAGGCGCACCTCTTTAGCGCCGGCGTCCTCGATGGTCTTTTCGATCTCCGGCAGCGGCCGGTGGAGGCGTTTGACGGCCGACCGGAAAATCCGTGCGATCGGGCTTGTGTTTGCCTGGCAGTATGTCAGGATTTTGTCCCTATCCAGCGGCTGGGCCGAGGCGAGGCCCCGCAGGTTCCGAACGAAATCGGCGGGCAGGACTTTGCCTCGCCGAAGGTTGACGGCTCGCTCGATGGCGAAGGCGACCATCAGGAACGAGCAGAGGTAGATGGGGTACATGACCGGCCCGCCGCGCTCCAGAAGTTCGAAGAGGGTGGGCGGTTGCTGGTTCTGTCCCTTGGGGGCGCCTTCGGGGGTCGGCGCGGCCGCTTCGGGAGGCGCCGCGGCCTCGGGAGGAGGTTCGGGGACGCCGGCGGGCGCGCGGCCGGTGGGGGCCAGCAGAGCCGCTCCGACGACGAGCGCGAAGGCGAACGCAAGGACCGCGGGATGGCGCAAGGTCATCGGTCGAATCTCCTTTGGTTCCGGGCGTCAGGCCGGCAGTTTCGCGAGTTCATCGCGGGCCGGCTGGGCCCACTTGGTGTCACCGTACTTATCCACGACGGTTTGAAGAGCCTCTCGGGCCTCCTTGGGTTTCTGGAGGCTGAGGTAGCACTTCCCGATTTCGAACTGAGCGGCGGCGGCCCATTCGGTGTAGGCGTTCCAGAGGGGCGAGACGACGCGCAGGTAGGCCCTGAGGGCCTCGCGCGGGTCGCCGCCGGCCAGATACGTCTCGCCGACGTAGAACTGGGCCTTGGCCCCGGTTTCGGTCTCGGTCATCCCGAGGACACGCTCGAACCGCTGCCGCGCCTGGTCGAGACGCTTCAGATCGTAGAGGGCCTTGCCGATGCCGAACTGCACTTCGGCCATGGCGGGGTAGTCGGGGTACGCCTGCTCGAGGGCGGTGAAGGTGGCGACGGCCTCGTCGGTGCGGCCGAGGATGGCCTGGGCCTCGCCGAGGCGGAAGCGTGCGTCGGCGGCGTGCGGGAAGTCCTTGAACTTCGGGTCCGCGAGTTTCGAGAGTCGTTCGATGGCGTCGGCCGGTTTGCCGAGACGCGCCAGCGCCTCGCCCGCCTGGAGGAGCGCGTCGGGCACGAGGTCGCTTTGGGGCGTTTCGGCGACGAGGCGGTCGAAGAGTTTGGCGGCTTCCTCGTACTTTTCCTCGGCCCACTTGCACCAGCCGAGGCGATAAAGGATCTTGTCCTTCAGGCGGTCGCCGGAGGCCGCGAGCGCTTTGGAGTAGAGGGCGTCGGCGTCGGCGTACTTTTTATCGCGGTAGCGTGCCTCGGCAACCTGGAAATTGGCGTCAGCCGCCAGCGCGCTCGCCGCAAAATCGCGCGCGAGCCGTTCGTACGCCTCCAGGGCCTCCTTCTCCTTGCCGGCCTGCTGGAGGGACCACGCGAGTTCGTAGGCCGCCTGCTCGCGGACCTTGTCGTCCTTGGAGGCCTCGAGGAGTTTGCGGAAGGCGTCGGCCGCCTCCGCATAGTTCTTCTCCTTTTCGAGGCACGTGCCGAGGCCCAGCAGGGCCGACGGCGCCAGGTCGTGCCCCGCAAACTTGGCCAGCAGGGCCTGGTAGGCGGCGCGGGCGTCGGGAATCTTGTCGGCCTTCTGGAGTGAGAGGGCTTTCTGGTACATGGCCTGGGGCGCGAGGTCCGAGGCGGCATACTTGTCGGCGGCGCGGCCGAAGACGTCGGCGGCCTCGGCAAAGGCGCCCCGCTCGAACCGGCACGTGCCCAGGTGGTATAGCGCGTAGGGCGCGAGGGCGTGGTCGGGGGTTTTCTCGGCAACTTCCTTGTAATGGTTGGCGGCCTCGTCCCACTTTTTGTCGGCGCGCAGGAGTTCGGCCAGTTCATACTGTGCCTGCGGCCTCTGGTCGCTCGCAGCGTACTGGCTGACGAACTGGTTGAGGCGTGCGACGGCGGCGCCAGCGTCGTCCGCGCGGGCCAGCGCGAGGCCCATCTTCAGGAGGGCGTTTTCGGCGTTGGGTTTGTTACCCGTGGAGTCGAGGTATTTGCCGAACGCCTCGGCCGATTTCTTGTACTCCTGTTTTTCGAAGAGGCAGTTGCCCTGGAGGAAGATCGCTTCGGCGGCGAGTGCGGCGTCGGCTTTCTTCGCATCGATCCCGGCGAGTTCCTTCAGGGCGGCGTCGTAATCCTTCTCGAAGTAGCGGACCCACGCAAGGCGGAAGCGTCCGGCCGGAACGTCCGGCGCGTCCCCGTGTTTCTCGAGGAGCGCCTGGTACCGTTCGGCGGCCTCTTTGTATTTTTTCTCGAGGAACCGATTCTCGGCGGAGATGAAGAGCACCTGGGGCGCCAGGTCGCTCCCGCCGGCCTTGGCGAGAAAGGCATCGCACACCTTGTCGGACTCCTCATACTTGCCGGCGCGGTGAAGGGCGGCGGCGGCGGCGTAGAGGGCGCGCGCGACGTCCGCGTGGTCCGGGTGTTTCTCGGCGAACTCGCGATAGGCCTTGGCGGCCTCTTCGGTTTTTCCCTCGGCCAGCAGGGCATCGGCGCACCCGACGCTCGCGTCGGCGGCGCGCGGGCCGTCGGGCGAGGCCTTCAGGATCTTCTCGAACGCGCCGCGCGCTTCCGCGAACCCCTTCTGCTTCAGGTACGCCGTCCCGAGCCAGTACAGGGCCTCCGTGTCGGAGGGGTCCTTCTGGAGTTTCTCCTGGAGTTCCTGGATGGCGCCGGCGTAGTCGCTGGCCAGGTAGAGGCAGGTGCCGGCGTAAAGGGTCGCCTTCGAGGCCCGCTCCGAATCGGGGAATCGCTTGGCGACGTCGGCGAAGGCGGCGGCGGCCTCCTTGTACTTCTTGGCTTGGTAGAGGGCCAGCGCGCCCTCGAACGCGGCATCGGGCGCCAGCGGGCTCTTGGACTTGGCGACCTCGGCATAGACGTCGGCGGCCCGGTCGTACTGGCCGGTCTGGTAGAGGCTCTGGGCCAGGTGGAATCGGGCCGTCGGCGCCAGGTCGCTCTTCGGGGCGATGGCGAGGAACTCCTCGAAGGTTCCGCGGGCGGCGTCGAATCGGCCGGCCGCCAGACGCGCCAGGCCCAGGTTCAGGTGGGTCCGTTCCAGAAGCGAGTCGAAGGAGGCGGCGACGGCCGGCGCGACTTCCTGGAGGCGCTTGCGCTCCGCCTCCAGATGCTTGTCGGCATCCTTGCCGGTGAGGAACTCTTCGACCAGGGGGGCGAGAGTCTTCTCGGCCTCGCCGGGCTGCTTGAGGGCGAGGAGCACTTCGCCTCGGCGTGCGCGGGCCCACGAGGCCAGGTAATGCTTGTCGTGTTTCTTGAGGATTTCGTCGAAGACATCGGCGGCCTCTTTCGGTTTGCCGACGGCCGTGAGGGCCTCGCCGAGATAGAAAAGCGCCTCGGGCATGCGTTCGTAGTTGGGAGCAGTCTTGCGGAGTTCCTCGAGGGCGGCGATCGCCTCCTCGTTCTTCCCCTGATGCCGAAGCGACCTGGCGAGTCCGAGGCGGGCGTCGGCCCCCTTCTCGTGATTCGGATACTTCTGGAGAAAGGCGCGAAACTCGTCGGCCGCCAGATCGAACTTCTGCGTGCCGTACAGCCACGCCGCCATGTTGTAATCTTCGGTCGCCTTGTCGGTTGCCTTCTCGGGTTCGGCCGCCGGGGCTGCAAGGCCCAGCGCGCAGACAGCAAGAACTGCGGCAACGAAAACGGAACCTCGCCGATTCATCCGTTCGCCTCCCTCAAGCGGTCCCCGGAGCGAAGCGAGGGACAAAACCCCCTCGCGCCGGTCCCAGCATCGCGGGACGCGGCGAAGGCATTGTGCCCGGAAACGCTTTGGAAATCCGCCGAAAAATGCCCGTGGATGTTCGCCCGCTTTGTGGAACCCGCGCGCGGCGGCTTTGTTTCTCGCAAAATGGCATCTTCTCGGTGAAATGGACCGGCTGCCCGGAATCCACGCCGCCGCCCGAGGCGCCGACTCGGCGCCGAGTCGGGGTCGCGTCCCGGAAGCGGGTGGAAATTGGGTGATGAGAAAACGGCGTTGTCCTATCCTCGGAGCCCAGTCGCTTCGCTTCGAATGGGCACAGGGGGGAGGAGAAACGCCGATGGCCAGAAGGTACACGAAGATCGAGGAGTTGTCCGCCGCGCCCTGGGCGGATCCTGGGGTGAGACGGACCTCTCGCGGTCGAGCATCTCGCGGGCCAGCACGGCCCTGTATGAGGCGTCCCGCCGGTGGCGGACGCGCGACCTGCGGCACCAGATCGCCCAGGCCACACGTGAGGCCGCGGCCGCTCGTATCGACGTTTCGGTGGTAGACAGGTACAAGGAGGCGGCGTAAGGTGGTGCCCGGCCCGCCGGTCGAGAGCCTCTGGGTCGAGCGATGGGTCGAACGACTCGGACGGCGGGCCGGATTGGGCTTCGGACCGGGTCGCGCCGAACCCCAAACCTGCCCGCCTCAGGCGGGTTTTCACCCGCTTTCGGGACGCGACCCCTTTAAGGAAAGGATCGCTCGCGATGAAAACCCTGACGATATGCATGGCCCTGACGCTCTGCTGGTGCACATGGATCGAAGCGGCCCAGCCGAAGGCCGACGAGACGCCGTCGCCCGATCCCGGCGCGCCGGGACTTCTCGCCAGCGAGACCCTCGGCCGGTGGTCCGCAGAAAGGGCGAACACCTGGTACGCACAGCAGCCCTGGCTGGTCGGCTGCAACTTCATCCCAAGCACCGCCGCCAACCAACTCGAGATGTGGCAGGAAGAGTCGTTCGATCGCACCACCATGGACCGGGAACTGGCTTGGGCGGCCGGCATCGGGTTCAACACGGTCCGCGTTTACCTTCACGACCTCGCCTGGGAGGCCGACGCCGAAGGCCTCAAGAAACGCATCGACGAGTTCCTCACCATCGCCCACCGCCACCGCATACGGACCGCACTGGTGATCTTTGACGATTGCTGGAACGAGAACCCGGCGATCGGCAAACAGCCTCCGCCGATCCCGGGCGTTCACAACTCCCGCTGGCTCCAGAGTCCCGGCAAGAAGGTCGTCAACGCCCCGGGCGCCTGGCCGCGGCTCGAGCGCTACGCCAGGGACGTCATCGGCACCTTTGCCGCCGACAAGCGCATCGTGTTCTGGGACCTTTACAACGAGCCCGGCAACAGCGGCCAGGGCACAAGATCGCTGCCCCTTCTGAAGAAGGCCTTCCAGTGGGCAAGGGCGTCCGGCCCGTCGCAGCCGTTGACCGTCGGTATCTGGCACCGAAGCAGGGAGTTGAACGATTTTCAGGTCGCCGCGTCCGACGTCATCACCTTCCACAATTACGGCGGCGCCGGGGACCTGTCGCGCCAGATCGCGGAACTCAAAGAACACGGCCGCCCCGTCATCTGTACCGAATGGCTCCGCCGCGGCCACAGCGATGTCCGAAGCCACCTGCCCATCTTCAAGGACGAGAACGTCGGCTGCTACATGTGGGGCCTTGTGGCCGGGAAAACACAGACTATCTACCCATGGGGATCCAAGGAAGACACGCCCGAGCCGAAAGTGTGGTTCCACGACCTTCTGAGGAAAGACGGCACGCCCTTCGCCCCCGGTGAGGTCGATCTTTTCAAGCGGCTCACAACCAATCGCTAGCACTACAACGCCAGAAAGCCGTTCGGGCAATGCGTAACTTGCTACAGCACAGGCACTTACATCCCGTGCGGCCGGGCGTCTTACTCGCGGGCAAGGCCCGCCGTCGGAGCGGCGAGGCCGAGCCGCCTGATTTCGGCCCAGACTATGCGGGAAACCGCACCGCGGGCCCTCCGCCGCCTCCTTGTACCTATCAAGCAGCGAAACGTCGATCGCGTCGGCTTCCGCGTCGTCTGCGAGGCGGGGTCGGCAAAGGAATTGGCGGCCCTCGGCGCAGCGAAATAGCGCCGCCCGACGCGCCTGCGGTGATGGTGGGCGCTACAGGACTCGAACCTGTGACCTCGTGGGTGTGATCCACGCGCTCTAGCCAACTGAGCTAAGCGCCCATGAACGGGACCTGCCGCGAGAACTATACCCTCATCCCACCCGCCGTTCAAGCCCAAACCGCTCGGCGGGGGGCGCCGGCGGCGGGCAAGCGAGCGGCGTCCAGAAACGTGTTGCGGCCGCCGGCCGGACCGTTTAAATAAGGGCTTGTGGTTCGGCGAGGGGGAGGACCCGACGGGGCTCGGATGCGCATCCAACTGGCCTATGGCCGCGATGGCGCTTCAATCGACGTGCCGGACGAAAACCTCGTGGCGGTGGTGGAGCCCGAATGGCCGGCGGCGCTGGAGCCGGCCGAGGCGGCCGTCGCCAAGGCCCTCCGGGCACCGGTCGCGGGGCCGTCGCTTGCCGCGGTCCTCGCGGAGCGGACGAAAGGCCGGAACCGGTCGGTCGGCACGAAGGAGTGGCATCGCGACTGGCGCAACTTCCGTGCCGTCGTCCTTGTGAGCGACCGGACCCGGCCTTGCCCGAACCACGACTTGGTGGTGCCGATCCTCGCGGAACTCGAGCGCGCCGGCATCCCCGCCGAGAGCGTCACCATTCTGATCGGGACCGGCCTGCACGGCCCGGTTGTCGGCGACGAGACGTGCCGACTCCTCGGCACCGACGTCGTTGCGAGGTACCGCGTGGTGAACCATTTCAGCCGGCGGTCTGTCACGCTCCGGTGCCTGGGCGAGACGGCCGCCGGAACGCCGGTCGTCCTGGCGAGCGAGTGGGTCCAGGCCGACGTGCGGATCGCGACCGGCGTCATCGAGCCGCACCTCATGGCCGGTTTCTCCGGAGGCCGAAAGGCCATCTGCCCCGGCATCGCGGGTGACGAGACAGTCCGGGCCTGGCACGCGCCGAAATTTCTCGAGCACCCGCGCGCCCTGCCGGGCTATCTGGAAGGCAACCCGGAGCACGAGGAGGCGCTGGCCGTCGCCGCCTTCGCCCCGCCGCATTTCACGGTCAACGTGACGGTGGACCGGCGGGTCCGGCCGACGGGCGTCTTCGCGGGCGCCGACCTGGAGACGGTCCACGCGGTGGGCGTGGCGTTCCTCCGCAAACACGCCGCGCGCCCCGTCCCCGAGCCGTGCGACATTCTCGTGACGACCAACGGCGGCTGGCCGCTCGACCACACCTTCTACCAGTGCCAGAAGGGCCTGCTGACGGGCCTCGGAATCCTGAAGCGCGGCGGGACGTTCCTCTACGCGGCGGCGTGCGAGGAAGGGGTCGGCGACGAGGAGTTCACGGACCTGCTCGCTCGCCACGAGACGCTTGAGGCGTTCATGGCCGCGGTGACGGCCGAGGGCGCGCCGGTCGCGAAGGACCAGTGGGCCCTGGAGAACCTGGCGAAGGCCGCCCGGCACGGCGAGATCCTCTTCTGGTCCGACCGTCTGCCGCGCGACGTTCAGGAATCGTTGCTCACGGGGTTTGTGACGCCCGTCGCGAGCCTCCAGGCGGGCCTCGAGCGCGCGTTCGACAAGCACGGGCCGGAGGCCCGCATCATTGTCATGCCCCACGGCCCGCACGTCCTGCCGTTCGTGGCCGCCGGGAAGCCGACGGATTCGGTTGTCTGACCCGGCGTGGCCGGTTATACTTTCCTCCCATGACCGAATCGGATTTCGCGTATCCGATTGCGCTGGATCTCTCGGGCCGGCGGGCGGTGGTGGTGGGCGGCGGGGAGGTTGCGCTGCGCAAGGCCCGCGCCCTGGCCGACGCCGGGGCGCACGTGCGCGTCGTCGCGCCGAAACTCGTGGCCGGCTTTACCGAGGACGGGCGCTTCGAGTGCCTCGCGGCGCGGTACGAGAGGCACCATCTCGAAGGGGCGCTCGTCGCCGTGGCCGCGACGGACGACGAGGCGGTCAACCGCCGCGTCGCCGAGGACGCGCGGGCGGCCGGCGTCCTGGTGAACGTCGTGGACCGGCCGGAGTTGTGCGACTTCATCGTCCCCGCGCAGGTGAGGCGGGGGGACCTCCTGATCGCCATTTCGACGAGCGGCGCGGCGCCGGCGCTGGCGAAACGACTGCGCGAGCGGCTCGAAAAAGAGTTCGGCCCGGAGTACGCGACGTACCTGGCCGTCCTGCGCGAGGTGCGCGAAAACTTGAAGAAGCGAAACATCCCGGCGGATCTGCGCCGTCGCATCTTCGAGCGCTTGGCCTCCGACGACATCGTCGCCGCCGCACGCCAAGGAACCGACGCCCTACGCCAAGCGATTGAGCGGGCGATGAATGAGGTGCGCGGCGGATGAGGATAACCCGCCGCTCCCGCGGCGGGCTCGGTTCACGGTTGGACAAGTTGCTTGTCGCTCGGCAGGTCCTTGACGCTCGACAGGCCGAACGCTTGGAGGAACTTCTTCGTGGTGCCGTAGAGGAGCGCCCGGCCGATTTGTTCGCTGCGGCCGGCGATGCGCACCAGACCCTTTTCCATGAGCGCGCGGATCATGTCGCCGCACGCCACGCCGCGGATGTCCTCGACCTCGGCCCGCGCGACGGGCTGCTTGTAGGCGATGATGGCGAGCGTCTCGAGGGCCGCCTGCGTCAGCCGCGCCTGCTGCCGCGCCCGAACGAGCGGCTTCAGGTACTTGTTGTACTCGGGCCGCGTGAAGAGTTGGTACCCGCCGGCGACCTCCTCGATCGTAAAGGCGCGCCCCGTGGCGTTGTAGTCGGCCATCAGGTCCTCGACGGCCTTTTTGACCATGCCGACGGCGACGCCTTCGCCGGCGGCGTCGGCCAGGCGGTCGGCGCTCACGGGCTGGTCGCTCGCAAAGAGGATTGCTTCGATGATGGTTTTGAGGGGCGTTTCACTCATTCGCAAGTATCCCTGTCCCTTTTTTTCCGGCGGCGTCGCGGATGCGCTCCAGGGCCTGCTCGACGGCGCGTTTGGTGGCGTCCGACGTAATGGTTGCGGCCGTGATGCTGTGAATCTGCGGAAACTCCTGCACGGGCTTGCCCCGGAACTGGTCGAGGAAGGCGTTGACCCACTGCTCGGCCTCGCCGGAGCCGAAGAGTTTCTGCCAGAGCGTGTAGGTCGAGCGCGTTTCGCCGACGGTCGCGCCGAGGCCGGGCGTCTCCTGCTGCGAAAGGACCACGACGCGGATCACTGCGAAATCCTCCGCCCGCACGCCGACCATGACCTTGAGGAGGCTCGAGTAGCCCTGCGCCTCGCCCTGGGCGACGTAGGCGACCGTCCCGCCGGCGGAATCGCGTGCGGCATAGACGGCATCGGCGGCCATGGGCACGCCTGCGATCGGATGCTCCGGGTCCACCGAGGCGCCTTCGGGGCAGACGTCCTGGATGGCCTGCTCCTTGATCCGAAGTTCGCGGCGCTCGATGTCGCCCCGGTACAGGCCGTAGAGCGCTGCCACCCCCCCGCCGATCACAAGGCAAGCGACGCTGAGGATGACGACGAACTTGGCGAGGTTGCGGATCATTTCTCGTGTCCGAAGATTCGCGGTTGCGTCCAGCGGTCGATGAGCGGCACGGTGGTGTTCATGAGGAGGATCGAGTAGCACACCGCCTCCGGGTAGCCGCCGTACAGGCGTATCAGGATCGTCAGGGCCCCGCATCCGAAGCCGAAGAGGAGCATGCCCTTATTCGTCAGCGGGCTGGTCACCATGTCGGTGGCCATGAAGAAGGCCCCCAGCATGAGGCCGCCGCCCAGCAAGTGATACGTTACGTACCGGGCCGCCAAGTCCGGCGACGCCGTCAGGATCGGATGCCAGCCCGCCTCGAACCGCAGCGGCAGCGCGAGCGCCCCCAGCGCCACAGTCGCCAGGTATGCCACGGGAATCTGCCAGCGGACCCAGCCCCTATAGATAAGGTAGAGGGCGCCGAGCGCCAGCAAGAGGGCGCTCGTTTCGCCGATGCTGCCGCCGATGTGCCCCAGGAGCATGTCCCAGAGGCCGGGGAGTTTCTCGGAGAGGACGCTCGCGGCATCGGTCTGGCCGGTGGCGATTGCTTTCAAATGCGCCATCGGGCTCGCGGACGAGACGGCCTCGATCGCGGGCGCGGCATGGCCGACCGTTCCGACGTTCGCCGAGAAACTGTTCACTACCGGGTACGCCGAGGGGTTCAGATCCGTCGGGTAGGCGACGTGGACGAAGGCGCGGCCGACGAGGGCGGGGTTCCAGATGTTCGCCCCGAGGCCGCCGAAGCACTGCTTGGCGATGGCGATGGCCACGAACGCCGCGACGATCGGCACGAACCACCGCGCCTGGGCCGGCAGACAGAACGCCACCAGCAAACCCGTGACGACCGCGCTTCCGTCGCCGACGGTCACCGGTTTTTTGCGAAGGCGCTGGATCAGGGCCTCGGTGAGGACCGCCGTCGCGACCGCCAGACCGACGTGCAGATATGCCCGGAGGCCGAAGAAGTAGCCCGAGGCGACGAGTGCCGGCACGAGCGCCGCCACGACGGACCACATGACCTTCGGGACCGAGTCGCGGGCGCGCAGATGGGGCCAGTGACCGACGAAGAGCCGGTCCTGGCCTTGAGCGTCCGCGGGTTGAGCCGGGCTATTGGGCAACTTTTTCCGTCTCCGCCTTGAGTTTGGCCTGGGCCTGCCGCTCGCGTTCGCGCTGGCGCGCGAGGGCCTTTCGGCGCTCGGCCCGCAGCATCTCCACCAGGTGAATGATCCGCCGGTGGGCCGGGCAGACGTAGGCGCACGCCCCGCACAGGATGCAGTCCATGAGGCCCGCGTTCATGGCTTCTTCGGCGGCTTCGAGGTTCCCGTCGAGGAACGCTTCGCCGAGGATCGACAGTCGGCTGGGCTGGAGGTACGACGGACAGTGCCGGACGCACGCCCCGCAGCGGATGCAGGGGTTGTGCTCGTACACAGCCGCCTTGCGGAACGCCAGGACGCTGCTCGTCCCCTTCGTGACGTAAAGGTCCGTGGTGAACTGGGCCTTGCCCATCATGGGCCCGCCGAGGATGAGCGATTCGAAGCCGTCGGCCACTTCGGCGCGCGCCAGAAGCGCCCCGAGGGGCGTTCCGATCCGCGCGAGGAAGTTCCCCGGCCGCCGCGTCGCGTCGCCCGCGACCGTGAGGGCCCGCTCCGTCAGGGGCCGGCGGCGCGTGACGGCGTCGGCGATGGCCGCGGCCGTGGCGACGTTCTGCACCACGACGCCGACGTCGGCCGGCAGGCCGCCCGTCGGCACTTCGCGCCCCAGGCAGGCCAGGATGAGTTGCTTCTCCGCCCCCTGCGGGTATTTCGTGCGGAGGACCTGGACCCCGCCGCCGTCGAATCCGCGGACGGCCGACTGCATGGACTCGGCGGCGTCGGGCTTGTTGTCTTCGATGGCGACGATGCCCCGCGACGCCCCCGTCGCCGCCATGCAGATGCGCATGCCCGTCAGGATGTCGCCGGGCCGCTCGAGCATCAGCCGATGGTCGCACGTGAGGAGAGGTTCGCACTCGGCCCCGTTGATGAGGATCGTGTCGACGGTCTTGCCTTTCGGCGGGGCGAGTTTCACGTGGGTTGGGAACGTCGCGCCGCCCATGCCGACGATGCCTCCCTCGACCACCGCCTCGCGAAGTTCGTCGGCCGAAAGGCGCAACCAGTCGCGCGGGCTGTCGCACCCCTCGGCCCAGGCGTCCCGGCCGTCGGGTTCGATGGCGACGGCCTGGACCGTCCGGCCGGTGGCGGCGTCGATGACGGATTCGATGCCCGTGACGGTTCCGGAGGTCGGGGCGTGGACGGAGGCGGAGATGAAGCCGTCCGCTTCGCCGATCCGCTGGCCGCGCTTCACCGCGTCGCCCTTCTGGACGACGGGCTTGGCGGGCGCGCCGAGGTTCTGGGCCATCGGCACCACGAGCCGCTCCGGCACCGGCAGCGTCTCTGTGGCCTTGTCGGCCGTCCGCTTGTCGGTCGGCGGATGCACCCCGCCCGGGAAAGTTGCCTTGCCCACGCCGCGCCTCGCTGAGTCCAAAAGGGTTGCGTATTTTAGCACGGCGGCGGGGGATTGCAAATGAAAGAGTCAGGCCTTCAGCGCGCGGCCGATCTGGCGGACCGCCTGGGTCAGACGCTGCTCGTTCTCCACCAGCGCCAGGCGCAGGTATCCTTCGCCGTTCGGGCCGAACGCCCGCCCCGGCGAGACCGCCACGTTCGCCTTCTCCATCAGGTCCACCGCGAAGTCAATGGTCCCCCGCCCGGCGAGCACCTTCTCGGGGACCTTGGCCCAGACGAACATACCCGCCTTGGGCGACTCGACCTCGGTCCAGCCGATGCGGTGCAGGCCCTCCACGAGCACGTCGCGGCGCTTCTGATAGACGCGGGCCTGGTGCAGCACGTCCGCGTCGCACTGCCTGAGGCCCACAATCGAGGCGATCTGGATCGCCTGGAAGACGCCGTAATCGTAGTAGCCCTTGACCTTCGCCAAGGCGCGCAGCATCTCGGCGTTGCCGGCGCAGAATCCGATCCGCCAGCCGGCCATGTTGTAGGGTTTCGACATGGTGGTGAACTCGACGCCGACGTCTTTGGCGCCCTTGGCTTCGAGGAACGAGGGCGCCCGGTATCCGTCGAAGCACGTCTCGCCGTAGGCGAAGTCGTGGATCACCAGGAAGCCGAAGCGTTTGGCTATCGCGACCACTTCCTCGAAGAACCGCACGTCCTCGACGACCATGCTCGTCGGGTTGTGCGGATAGTTGAGGATGAGGATCTTCGGCCGCGGGTACATGTGCTCGACGACGTAGGCGACGCGCTTGAGAAACTCGTCGTCGTTCCCCAGCCGCACGCTGATGACGTTGGCGTCGGCCAGCACCACGCCGTACACGTGGATCGGAAACGCCGGGTCCGGGACGATGGCCGTGTCGCCGGCGTCCAGAAGCCCCAGGCACATGTGGCTGAAGCCTTCTTTGGAGCCGAGGCAGGCGACCACTTCGTTCGCCGGGTCCAGTTCGACGTTCCTCTGGCTGGCGTATCGCCGGGCGACCTCGCGGCGCAGGTTCTGGACGCCGATCGAGACGCTGTAGCGCTGGTTGCGGGCGTCGGAGGCCGCCTCGCAGAGTTTGTCGACGATCGGCTTCGGGGTTGGGTCCGAGGGGTTCCCCATCCCGAGGTCGATGATGTCCACGCCCTGCTGGCGTTTCTTCAGTTTCGTGGCGTTGATGCGGCCGAAGAGGTACGGCGGCAGCCGCTTCAGCCGCGACGCCACCGGGATCGTGTATTCGGGTTCCTGGACCGTGTCGCTCATGCTACGCTTCTCTGCAAAGGACGGTCGAAAAATGTTTTTGTTCTCCCTCTCCCCCGGTGGGAGAGGGTGGGGTGAGCGGCTGTGTTTCTTTTCAAGCGTTTTTTGGCAGTGGTGGCGACCATAGGCAATCGTTCCTTACAAGGGTATTCAGGATGACGAGGATCTTTCGCATGCAGGCGGTGATCGCAACC
>JBAUDW010000084.1:0-25913 GCA_049678285.1 Phycisphaerae bacterium | reverse complement strand
GTCCGGCAGTTCGACCGACTCGGGGTCGATGTCCGGCTCACCGATGACGTCGAGTTTCTCCTGTTCGAGCGCCTTCGAGAGCGTTTCGGAGACGAGGCCGACGCGGACTTCCTCGGCGACGGCCCGGCGAAAACGTTTCTCGATGAGGCGCCGTGGCGCGTGCCCGGGGCGGAAGCCGGGAACCTGGGCCTCGCGCTCCAGTTCCGCGAACCGCTCTTCGAACTTGCGGTCGATCGCCTCGCGCGGAATCGTGATCGAGAGTTTCTTCTTGCACACGCCCATGTCTTCGACGGCGACCTGCATCGCCGGCGCTTCCTCGGCCGTCGCCGTCTCCTCGGACTTGGCGGCGTCTGTTGCCGGGGCGGTTTCGTCCCGCGGCGGTTCGGCAGTGTCAGGTTCGGCCATGGTCATCCTCTCACTGGGTGTGCCCCGCGGGGCCGCCGCTCCCCTTGCTCCAAGAGAAAAAATCGGCTCGCGCTCGCCCGTTCGCCCTGGTCGCCGCTCGAGCCGTTTCCGTCACAAAGAATTGGAGCGGGCGATGGGGCTTGAACCCACGACATTCACGTTGGCAACGTGACGCTCTACCACTGAGCTACGCCCGCTCACCGGCCATCGGCTGAAGGGTCGCCGGGACCATCCGTAACGGACCCACCGGGCAACCTTCGCGGGTGCCAATATACCCCCGCCCCGACGGCGATGCAACCCCATTTTCGCCCAGCGACCGGCTCCCGGGCCGTCCCTCCATCGTTGCACCCGGCCACGCCGGCGGCTAGAATCGCCTCCGCTTGAAGGGGCGATCATGCGCTGGCCGTGGCAGGCGAAAGAGGCGAAGGCGCGGACGCCGGCCCAGGCGACCGGCGACGCCGGCGAACGCGCCGCCGAGCGGTTCCTCCGGAAGCACGGCCACCGGATCCTCGCGCGGAACGTCGCCTATCGCCAGGGCGAGGTGGACCTCGTGACGCTCGAGAAACGGAGCAGGACGGTCTGCTTCGTCGAGGTCCGCAGCCTGACCGTCGCCGAGGGCGAGACCCCGGCCATCCGGCCGGAGGAGACGGTCGGCCGGGCGAAACGGCGGCGGGTGATCTCGGCCGCCAAAATGTTCCTGGCCGAGCGCCGAGCCTTCGAGCGGCCCGTCCGCTTCGACGTCTTGGCCGTCGAGTTCCGGGGCGCGGACCGCCGCCGGCCCGAGATTCGGCACTATCCGGGCGCCTTCGACGCGACGGGAAGGTAGAGCGACCGTGCGAAGGCGGCGAAGGTTTAGCCGCCGCGCTTGCGCGGCGCGTGTTTCGGCAAGAGGCACACAGCATGCCCGAACCTGCGATTGACACCCACGCCCATGTCCACTTCGACCGCCTGGAGGGCGACCTGGTGGGGGTCCTGGAGCGGGCCCGCGCGGCCGGCGTTGTGAAGATCATCAATGTCGGCACCGAGCCGCCCGAGAACCGCCGCGTCGTCGAGATGGCCCAGCGCGAACCTATGCTGTACGCCGCCATCGGGTTCCACCCGCACATCGCCTTGACGGTGAAGGCGGTGGACTGGCCCGTCCTGGAGGACCTCGCCCGGTGCGACCGAGTGGTCGCGCTCGGTGAGTTCGGCCTGGATTACCATTACGAGCACTCGCCGCGCGCAGTCCAGAAAGAGGTCTTTGCCGGGGGGGTGCGTCTGGCGCGGCGTCTGGGGAAACCCCTCATCGTCCACACGCGCGAGGCCGACGCCGACACGCTTGCCGTCCTCGACGCCGCCGCCGAGGGCGAGATGCCTCGTGGCGTCTTCCACTGTTTCACCGGCGCGGCCGATTTCGCGGAAGAGGCGCTCGCCCGCGGCTTCTACGTCTCGTTCTCGGGGATTCTGACCTTCCCGGACGCCGAGGAGGTCCGGGCGGCGGCCCGCGTCGTGCCGCTCGAGCGGGTTCTCGCGGAGACCGACGCGCCGTATTGCGCCCCTGCCCCGATGCGCGGGAAGACGAGCGAGCCCGCCTATGTCGTCCATGTCCTGCGGTTCCTGGCGGAACTGTACGGCCTGACGGAGAACGACCTGAGACGCATCACGACGCGCAACGCGGCGCACCTGTTTGGCCTGCCGCTCGAGGCGGGTGGCTCGTGCTTCGTTTATCCGATTCGCCGGAGCCTCTACGTCAACGTCACGAACGAGTGCTCGAACCGATGCCGCTTCTGCCCGCGGAGCGGCGGAGAACTCGTCGTCAAGGGCCACGACCTGCGCCTCGCGCGCGAGCCGTCGGCCGGCGACATCCTGAAAGCCCTTCGCGATGCGCGCCTCGAGGATTACGATGAGGTCGTTTTCTGCGGTTTCGGGGAACCGACGCTCCGGCTGGAGGAGATCCGCAAGGTCGGCAAAGAGGTCCGAGCGCGGTGGAAGAAGAAGGTCCGCCTGGACACGAACGGCCAGGGGTCGGCCATTCACGGCCGCGACATCGTCCCGGACCTCGCCGACTTCGTGGACGCCGTGAGCGTGAGCCTCAACGCCGCCGACGCCGCCACCTACGACCGCCTCTGCCGGCCGACCGTGCCGGACGCGTTCGAGACGGTCTGCGCCTTCATTCGCCGCGCGAAGGAAATGATTCCGAGCGTCCGCGCGACGGCCGTCGCCGTCTTGGGCCTGGATTTGGAAGCTGTGCGCCGTTTGGCCGAACAAGACCTCGGCGTCGCCTTCCACGTCCGGGCGTATAACGTGGTAGGGTGATGGGGCGTGCCCCGCGGAAAGACCTTGTTGCCGCATTCGCTCCGTGGTATCTTGGGGCGGTTATTTTTGAGGTGGGTAAACGTGACGGTCATTCCCCGCGAGTCCATTGAAGCGTTCTGCCGCCGCTGGAAGGTGACGGAGTTTTCTCTTTTTGGGTCCGCCCTAAGAGATGATTTCGGCCCTCAAAGCGATGTGGACGTCCTCGTGCGATTCGAAAAGGATGCCGCGTGGAGCCTCTTCGACCTTGTGGACATGCAGGACGAACTCAAAGCCGTCTTCGGCCGCGAGGTCCACCTGGTCGAGGCGGAGGGTCTTCGCAATCCTTTCCGGCGCGAGGAGATTATGCGGACGCGCGAGGTGCTCTATGCCTCCTGACGGGCGCGACCCAGCCTACCTGTGGGACATGCTTGACGCCGCCCGGTCGGTCCGCGAATTCGCCGAGGGCGTGACCTTCGAACAATATCTTGCCGACAAGATGATGCGCAGTGCCGTGGAACGGCAACTGGAGATCCTCGGCGAGGCGGCGCGACAGGTTTCCGAGGCATTTCGAAATGAACACCCCGAGGTGCCCTGGCGCCAGGTCGTGGGTCTGCGCAACGTTCTGGCGCACGATTACGGGGGCGTCAGACACGAGCGGGTCTGGAAAATAATCTCGCACCATATCCCGAGCCTGATCCGGCACCTTGAGCCGCTGGTGCCGCCGCGGTAGTTTCTCGCCGCACGCCCGGAGCAAGTCTTGGGCGTCGCCTTCCACGTCCGGGCGTATAACGTGGTAGGGTGATGCGTTCCGTAAACCCTTTGACCGGGCGGAGGGCTCTCCACTATCATAACCTGGGTAGGTGCCGAATCAGGAGGCGACCTTGAGCACGACGCCGGAGGTCCAGGAGCGGCTCGACCGCTTCAGCGAGACCTACGTTAAGATCGTCCAGGAAATCGGACGGGTGATCGTCGGCCACGAGGAGATCCTCGAGGGGGTCCTCATCTGCCTGCTGACCGGCGGGCACGCCATCCTCGAAGGTGTCCCCGGCATCGGAAAGACCCTGCTGGTGCGGACGCTCGCGCGGGCACTGGACCTGGAGTTTCGGCGGATCCAGTTCACGCCCGACCTTATGCCGGCCGACATCACCGGCACGAACGTCATCGTCGAGATGCCGGATGGGCGGCGCGACTGGGAATTCCGGCCCGGCCCGATCTTCGGCAACCTCATCCTGGCGGACGAGATCAACCGCGCGACGCCCAAGACGCAGTCGGCCCTCCTGGAAGCGATGCAGGAGCGGAGCGTCACGGTCGCCTGCACGACGCATCGCCTCGGCGAGCCGTTCTTCGTCCTCGCGACGCAGAACCCGCTGGAGATGGAAGGCACGTATCCCCTGCCCGAGGCGCAACTCGACCGGTTCGCTCTGAAACTCCTGATGGCCGTCCCCAGCCGAGCGGAGATCTCCGAAATCGTGGACCGCACGACCGGCGCCGAGGTGTCCGAGGCCTGGCGCGTCGCCGACTCCAAGGCCATCCTCGAGATGCGAGACCTTGTGCGCCAGGTGCCCGTTGCCTCGCACGTCCGCGATTACGCGAGCGAGATCATCCTGGCGACGCATCCGGAGGCCGAGGGCGCGTCGCCCACAGCCAAGAAGTTCGTCCGCTACGGCGCGAGCCCGCGCGGGGCCCAGGCGATCATCCTGGGCGGCAAGGTCCTGGCGCTTCGCGACGGGCGCTACAACGTCGCGTTCGAGGACGTTCGCCGGATGGCGCCCGCGGCCCTTCGGCACCGCCTCATCCTCAACTTCGAGGGCGAGGCCGAGGGCGTCCGGCCCGACGCCGTCATCCGGGACGTCCTCGAGCACGTGTCCGAACCCGAAGAGTGAGTCTCACCGCAGAGGCGCAGAGAACGCAGAGAACAGCCTTTTTGGGCAAAAGAAATAGGGAGATGGCCTAAAGTCGTTCTAAAAGAATATCTTTTCTCTGCGCCCTCTGCGCCTCTGCGGTGAGGATAGCACCATGGCCGACGACCTGTTTGATTCCGAATTTCTCGCGCGGCTGGAATACCTGAGGATCGTCGCGCGCCACCTCTTTGCCGGCACGAGCGCCGGCTCGCGCGCCGGCCGGCGCACGGGGCCCGGCCTCGAGTTCTCCGAGCACCGGGCGTACGTCCCGGGCGACGATTTTCGCCACATCGACTGGGCTGCCTTCGGCCGGCTTGAGCGGCTGCTTCTGAGGCTCTGCCAGCAGGAAGAGGACCTCTCGATCTATTTCCTCCTGGACGCGTCCGCCTCGATGGCGACCGGCCGGCCAGCGAAGTTCGACTACGCCCGGCGCCTGACGGCCGCGCTCGGCTACGTTGGCCTCGCGAGCCTGGAGCGCGTCGAAATCCTTGCGGTAAACAGCGAGGGTGTCCGCGGGCATCTGGCCGCCGGCCGCGGCAAGAGTCACCTGCTTTCGGTCCTCGGTTTTCTCCGGCGGCTCTCGCCGGACGGCCCGACGGACCTCAAGCGGGCCGTGGACGCTTTTCTCCCCCATGCGTCGAAGGCGGGCCTCGCGATCCTCGTCTCGGACCTTTTCGACCCGGCGGGTTACGAGCGGGCCTTCCTCGCCCTCCAGGCGAACGGCTTCGAGCCGTGGTGCCTGCACGTCACGGACCGCGCGGACCTCGCGCCCGAGGGGCTCGGCGACCTGGCGGTCGAGGACGCAGAGACGGGCGAGACGATGGGCGTGTACCTCGGTCCCGAGATGCGCGAGCGGCTCATCGCCGGGGCCCGGCGCTTCGGCGAGGAAGTGCGCGCGTGGTGCGCGGACCGCGGCATCGGCTATGCCGCCGCCCCGACCGACCTCGCCGTGGATGCGCTTGTCCTGGACGTCCTTCGCCGAGGGGGCCTCCTGCGGTAGTGTCGCTTCCCGGGAGGGAAAGTCGTTTCCCCCGTGTGCCACCGATTGCTTGTCAATCGGTGCGGCAGGCGTCGGCCGCACGGTTTGCAAGCAAACCGTGGCACCCGCAGGTCGCGCCGTCTTTCCAGAAGGGGCGCCGGAGACTACTCTAGCGCGAGGTCCACGGCCTCGGCGCCCGTCACGCGCGCGAGTTCCTCCGTCGGCACTTCGAGCAGGGCGTCCACGTCGCCCCCGCCGCAGTAAACCACGTCCACTTCGAGCACGCCGGGGTCGATGTACGCGGGCACGTCGGTCTTCAGCGGGAACGGCGGGACGGCCCCGATGGGATAGCCCGTCACGCGAAGGACGTCGTCGGCCTTGGCGAGGCTCAGGTGCTTCGCCCCGGCCGCGCGGCACAGTTTCTTTCGGTCCAGCCGCTGGTCGCCGCGCAGGATGCACAGAACGAACCGCCCGTCCGAAAGGTGCGCAAGGAGCGACTTGGCGATGTGCTTTAGGTCGGTCCCGAGGGCCCGCGCGGCCTCCTCGGCCGTGTGGGTGTTCTCGGGCATCGCGAGGACACGGGCCCGTAGGCTGTTGGCCGCGGCAAACTCCCGCACGGTAGCGCTCGAGCACGTCATGGAGACCTCGCAGCATAAGAGGCGGAAGCCGTTTTACGGCTCTGGATCACGGGAATCAACGGAATCTCGCGCCGAAACGGGCGGGAGGCGCCTAAGTCTTTTTCGGGAAAGGAGTTGTGTGCAGCGAGGGGGCGGGCAGGCCGTTTTCGGTCGCTTGGCGGCCTCCAGGGGCCGGGATCGGCCACAGGCCGACGCAACTCCTTTTGGCGCAAGGGTTTAGCGTCGGCCCGGCGGCACGACGGGAAGCCTCCGAATTTTCGGCTTGATTCGTTCCCGTCGGCGGGTTAGCATACGGGTCGCTCGATGTGAGGAATTGACCTCCCTCGGGACCGGCCCCGCCTCGGCGGGTGAGCAGTCGCCCGGCCCCGAGGGATTTTTTTCGTGCGGGCGCGGATTCGCGCGGGCTCGGCTGGGCCCTTTCCGCGGCAGAGTGAATGTGGTAAACTCGCCTCTCGCTCCGCCGCGGCCGAGACCGAACACGAGAGCGCCATGTTTGAGAGCCTGACGGAAAAGTTGAGCGGCGTCATCCGCAGCCTCACCGGCCGCGGCCGCCTGACGGAATCGAACATCGCGGAGGCCCTTGAACAGGTCCGCACGGCGCTCCTGGAGGCCGACGTCAACTACCAGGTCGCACGCGACTTCATCGAAGAGGTCCGGCAAAAGGCGATCGGCCAGGAAGTCCTCAAGACCCTGCGGCCCGACCAGGTCTTCGTCAAGGTCATCCACGACGAGATGGTCCGCCTGATGGGGCCCGTGGATTCGAAGATCCCCTACGCCTCGCCCGGCCCGACGGTGCTGATGCTCGCGGGCCTTCAAGGCTCCGGCAAGACGACGACGGCCGCGAAACTCGCGCGCCGGATCCGCGACGAGGGTCACCGGCCGATGCTCGTGGCGTGCGACTGCCATCGCCCCGCGGCCGTCGAGCAACTCCTCGTTGTCGGCTCGCAGGTGGACGTGCCCGTCTACAGCGAAGGGATCGGCGATCCCGTGCGGATCGCGAAGAACGGCGTGGCGGAGGCGAAGCGCGAGGACGCCGACGTTGTGATCGTCGACACCGCCGGCCGGCTCCACGTGGACCAGGCAATGATGGAGGAAGCGAAGCGGATCGCCCGAGCCGTCCAGCCGCACCAGATTTATCTCGTCTGCGACGCCATGACCGGCCAGGACGCCGTCACGAGCGCCAAGGAGTTCAACGCGGCGCTGGAACTGTCGGCCGTGATCCTGACGAAATTGGACGGCGACGCGCGCGGCGGGGCGGCCTTGAGCGTCAAGGCGGTCACGGGCAAGCCCATCAAGTTCGTCGGCGTCGGCGAGAAACTCGATCGCCTGGAGGAGTTTCATCCGGACCGGATGGCGAACCGGGTCCTGGGCATGGGCGACGTCGTGAGCCTCGTCGAAAAGGCCCACGCCGCCGTCGATGCCGAGGAAGTCGCCCGCATGCAGGAGAAACTCGCGCGGGCGGAGTTCGGCCTCGACGATTTCCTGAAGCAAATCAAGCAGATGCGCCGCATGGGGCCCCTGAAGGAAATCCTCGCGATGGTCCCCGGGATGGGGTCGGCCCTGAAGGACCTGCCGGTGGACGACAAGGAACTCGACCAGACCGAGGCGATCATCCACTCGATGACCCTCCGGGAACGCACGAAGCCCGACCTCATCGACGCCTCGCGCCGCCGGCGGATCGCGCGCGGCAGCGGGGTGGAACCGCAGGACGTTGCGGGGCTCGTGAAATCGTTCGGCCAGGTGAAGGACCTCGTGCGCCAGATGCAGGGGGCGGGCGCCTTCGGCGGGGACCGAAAGGCCGCCGCCCAGCAGATGGCCCAGATCGACCTTTTCGGCCACCAGCGAAAGAAGCGGCAGCGTTCGAAGCGTAAGAAGAAGGACCGCAAGAAACGCTCGCGCTAACGGTTCGGCACCGCTGCGCATGATCACGTGCATGAGGAAGCCCAGGGATTCGAATCCCTGGGCTTCTTTTGCATCGGGTACGCACTTCGGCGCGCCGCCGCGCGAATGGCGTTTTTTGGCCCGCCCGAAAGGGCGGCGGGCTACTTGAGGCTCACCGCGCGTCCGGTGCGGACCGACTTGTCGGCTGCCAGGACGACCCGCAGGCTGTTCACGGCGGCCTCATAGTGCTCGGCAAGGTCCAGGTCCTCCCGGATCGCCTTCAGCCAGTACGCCTGCTCGCGGTCGCACAGGCCCTGGTGGTCCGGCTCGTCGGCGGTGTCGAGCACTTGGTCGGGTTTGGCGAAAGTGCCATCGGGCGTAGCCTCCGCCAAGTGGACCTGCAGCGCATTCGCCTGGGTGTGGGAATCGATGTCGGCCGAGGTGCCCTTCTCTTTCGCCGTAGCGGCGACGATGCTCACGCACCCCTTCGGCCCGATGACGTCCTTGACGAAAAATGCCACCTCGCTCATCATTGGGCCCCAGCCCGCCTCGTACCATCCGACCGAGCCGTCGTCAAAAACGACCTGCAGTTGGCCGTAGTTGTACATGTCGCGGGAAATCTCGTCGCTCAATCGCGCGCCGATGGCCTGGACCCGCACGGGCTTCGCGAGGGTCATCTGGCACATCACGTCCACGTAATGGACGCCGCAATCGACGATCGGAGACATCGTGTCCATGAGGCGTTTGTGGACTTCCCACGCCGCCCCGACGCTCTGCTGGTTCAGGTTCATCCGCATGACGAGCGGCTTGCCCAGCGTCCGGGCCACCTCGATGAACCGGATCCACGCCGGGTGATGCTGAAGGATGTAACCGATCAGCACCTTGCGCTTCTTTCGGCCGGCCAGGCGCACCACGGCCTCGGCATCCTTGACCGTCTCGGCCAGGGGCTTTTCGATGAACACATGCGCCCCCGCATCGAGCGCCTGAAGGGCGAACTGGCCGTGAGTGTCCGGCCAGGTTGCGATGGCCACCCCGTCGGGCTTCACCGCAGCCAAGGCCGACTCGTAGTCGTCGAACTGCGGCAGGCCGCCGAGTTCCTCCGCCAGCCGCGCGCGATTCGCCGGGTCCCGGTCGACGAGGCCGACGATTTCGAAGCCCTCGAGGCGATGATACGCCCGCGCGTGATGCGCCCCCTGGGTGCCGCACCCGACGACTAGAACTCGCAGGTTTTCGCTCAGGGCGTCTCTCCGATTTGGCGTTCGGGCGGCATGATACTACGGGGGCCTGAGGCGAGCAAGCCCGTTTGCGGCGAAAGGACCGCGCTCGCCGGAAAATCCTCTCATGTCCCCCTGCTGCGCACTATGCTAAAATGGAACCGGCTGGACGGTCGGATGTCTAACAAGCGCAACCAGAGTGCGGAGGCAAGCCATGAAACGCATTGCGGTCGGGATGGCGATGGTGCTGGTGCTTGCGGGCGGGGCGTGGGCGGTCCGTGAGGAACCGACCGCTCCGGCCGAAAATGTCGCCAAGGTGGCCGACGGATGCAACCGATTCGCCTTCGACCTTTACGCGCACCTGCTGCGCCAGGAAGGGAATCTCTTTCTTTCGCCCTATTCGATCTCGACGGCCCTGGCGATGACCTCCGCCGGCGCGCGCGGCCAGACGGCCGAGCAGATGGCCCAGGCGCTCTCCCTGCCGGCGTCGGGCGCGGCCGTTCACGCCGCCTACGGCGCGCTCCAGAACGACCTCAACACGGCCGGTGCAGGCGGGGCATTCGAACTGGCCGTCGCCAACCGCCTCTGGGGACAGAAGGGCTACGAGTTCCTTTCCGATTTCCTTGCGCTGGTCGAGAAGAACTACGGCGCGGGGCTCGAACAGGTGGACTTCACCGCCGACACCGAAGGCTCCCGCAAAACCATTAACGCGTGGGTCGAACGCGAGACGCGCGACAAGATCAAGGACCTCCTGAAGCCCGGCGTCCTCGACGCGATGACCCGCCTGGTCCTCACGAACGCCATCTATTTCAAGGGCAAGTGGGTGAGCGAGTTCGACAAGAAACTTACGCGCGACGAGGATTTCTTCGTCACGCCCGAGAAGAAAGTCACCGCGCCCCTGATGCGCCAGACGGCGGAGTTCGGTTACTTCGACGGCGGCGAGATGCACGCCCTGGAACTCGCGTACCAGGGCGACCGGCTCGCGATGGTCGTCCTGCTGCCTAAGTCGAAGGACGGCATCGAAGGGCTCGAAGCAGCACTGACGCTGAACATACTGGAAGGGACTTGCGCGGGGCTCCGCCGGCGGGAAGTCCGGGTTGCCCTGCCCCGCTTCAAGACGACCGCCGAGTTCTCCCTCAAGGATCCCCTCGTCGCGATGGGCATGACCGACGCCTTCGACCCGGCGAAGGCCGACTTCTCCGGCATGAACGGCAAGAAGGACCTCTTCATCTCGGCCGTCGTCCACAAGGCGTTCGTGGACGTGAACGAGGAGGGGACCGAGGCCGCGGCAGCCACGGCTGTCGTTGCAAGAATGACGGCTGTCGCGGAGCCGCCGCCCGTCTTCCGCGCCGACCACCCGTTCCTCTTCCTCATCCGGGATACGAAGACCGGTGCGATTCTCTTCTTCGGCCGCATCCTCGATCCGACGAAGTGACACCGGCCCCGCCGCGGGGGCGCAAACAGAAGCCCAGGGATTGCAATCCCTGGGCTTGTTTTTGCTCGCGCCGTTTGCGTTCAGAGTTCGAGCATCGGCCCGGGCTCGAACTGGCTCGCCGCCGCCAGATGCATCGACTTCGCTTTCTGCGCCAGGTGCGCCTGGGCCTCGAGCGCGAGCATCGGCCGGTTACAATCCCTCGACAGGTGCGCGAGCACCACGTGCCGCACGCGCCGCCGGCGCGACCGCTTGACGATTTCCCCGACCGCCCGGCCGCAATCCTGGTTCGAGAGGTGCCCGTTCGATCCGGCGATCCGCTTGATGAGGTCCATCGGCCGGCCACTCCGGGCAAGCATCACGGGGTCGTGATTCGATTCGAGGACCACGGCATCGGCGTCGGCGAAGCGGTCGAAGCATTCGTCCGGCACGTGCCCGAGGTCCGTCGCCACCGTGACGACGCGCCGCCCGCGCCGGCCGCCCAGCGTGATCCGGAATCCCAGGCAGTCGCCCGGGGAATCGTGCGGCACGGGGAAGCCTTCGACCGCCGCGTCGCCGATCGCGACCGCGTCGCCGTCGAGCGGCTCCAGGAGCCCCGCCCGCTCGAGCCGCCGAAAGCCGGGCATCGCGCTCGCCAAATGGGCGAGGTTCGTTGCCGTCGAGAACACGCGGACGCTGTGTGCCAGGCACCAGCCCACCGCCGCCTGCGAGAAATGATCCCCGTGCGTGTGCGTTACGAGGAGCGCGTCGATCGTCTCCGGCTCGATCCCGGCCGCCTGCATGGCCGCGACCGCTCGCCGCCGGCCGATCCCGAAATCCACCAGCAGCCGCGTCCGCCCCGACGCCACCAGGAGCGCGTTCCCCAAACTGCCCGAAGCCAGGGGATAGATGAGCGGCGCCATTCGACTCTCGGCCCTTTCGCCGTCCCGTTTCTACGCCTGCCGGAGCGTCCCGCGCTCCGACTCCGACAACCGCACCTCCACGTCCACCGCCTCGGCCAGCCGCGGCGTCCAATCTTCGAGCGGCACGCGCTCCGTCTCGTAGTGCCCGCCCAGGATAACCGCAATTTCCTCGGCGGCAAGCGCCTGCGCCTCGTGGTACTTGAGTTCCCCCGCCAGATACGCCTGGCACCCGGCCGCGCGGACCGCCTCCACCAGGCCGCTCCCGCTTCCGGTGTTGACGGCTACGCGCTCGACGCGCGCGGACCGCTCGCCGGCGACTTGAATCGCCTGGAGGCCGAGCGCTCTTTTGATATCATCGGCCAATTGGCCGGCCGTCTTCGGTTTCTTTAGCCGGCCCACGCGGCCCAGGCCCGCCCTGTAGTGAGAGATATTCTCTACTACAGGGCCCGCCTCGCCCGGCAGGTCCTTCAGGGGATACACGTCGATCGCCGGGGTCTCGTAGGAATGGGCCTGCCCGATGGCCGCCACGACCGCCCCGACGCGGCTTTCCGCCGCGAGGACCTCCAAGCGGTGCTCCGGGATGGCGCTGCGATCACCCTTCGCGCCGACGGCCGGGCTGGTTCCCTCGCCCGCAAAGAAGGTCCCCTCCCCCTCGGCCGCGAAACTGCATTCGGTGTACGCCCCGATTCGCCCTGCCCCGGCGTCGAACGCCGCAAGGCGCACCGATTCCAGATCCCCCGCCGGGACGAAGACGACGACCTTGTAGGTCCGTTCGAGCGGTTCCGCGTGCAGCGGCTCGAGGTCCGTAAGGCCTGCGCGCTCGGCCAGGAGGTCGCAGAGGCCCCCTTGGGCCGCGTCCAGGTTCGTGTGGGCCGCGATGACCGCCCGCTGACCCGCTGCCAGACGAAGCGCGAACCGGCCCGCGCGCGTCTCGGCCGTCACGCGGCTGACGTCCTTGAACAGGAACGGGTGATGCGCGAGGAGACAGTCCGCCTCGAGCCGCTCGGCCTCGTCGCACACCGTTTCCGTGACGTCGAGGCTGACGAGCACGCGCCGGACCGGCCAGGCCGCGTCGCCCAACAGGAGGCCGACGTTGTCCCACTCCTCGGCCAGCCGAAACGGGGCCAAGCGGTCCACCGCTGCCAGGATGTCGGCGATCGTTGTCATCGAGCCCCTGCGATGCGAAGGACCCCACGTGCAGGACAAACCAGCCGCCGCGCCAGCACGGACCTCCCTTTTAGGATGACGGCTATTGGCCGTCGGCATCCTTCGGCGTCGGCGGAACCAAGGGCTCCAGCGCCGTGATGAGGTCGGGAATGTGCCGCGTGGCTACCCGCCACAGCAATGGGTCTTCAATCTCTCCGTACTCGTGCGCCAGGACGTGGCGCTGCGCAATGATCCGCTTCCACGGAATCTCCGCATGCGCCTCGCGGAAGGCTCGGCTCACCTTGCCGGCCGCTTCCCCGATGATCTCGATGTGCCGCTCCACCGCTCCCCGCAGTTTCCGGTCCGCGGCGTAATCATCGAACGAGCAGCCGGCGACGAATTCCCTCACCGCTCGGGCGGCATCGAGCATGTCCCAAAGGAATCCGATGTCTTGCGGCTCATGCGGCATAGACAACCTTCCGCGTGCTCAGAATGGCGCGCCGACGGAATGGGTTCCGCAATCCGCCTTTCGACACCAGGTCCACCTCACACCCGAAGATGGCCTTCAACTCCTCGATCATGTCCACCCACTCAAACAGGCTCCACTCCGCCTCCTCGCAAAACTCCACCAGCACGTCCACGTCGCTGGCCGGGCCGAAATCGTCGCGCAGCACCGACCCGAACAGGGCCAACTCCTTGACCTTCCACCGGCGGCAGAACTCCTTCACCGCCTCCATCGGGATGTCGAGCGCCACGCCTCTCATGTTGGCCCCATTCTACCGCCGCGCCATCCTGAAAGCATCAAACTACTACGGCAAGAACTGTGCCAGGTGGCGGCGCGCCAGCACCAAGCCCGCCTTCACGCGCTCCGCGCTCCCCTGCCAGACCGGGTCGGCATGCTCGACGGCCACCGCCCCGCCGTACCCCACTTCCTGGAGCCGGTCCAGCATTCGCCGCCAGTCGATCTCGCCCAGCCCCGGCAGCCGATACCGCCACCATCCGCCGGTGGGCCTCAGACAAGAGCAATCCTGCCGGCGCGCGTCGAACACCTCCGTGTCCTTCGCCTGGAAATGAAAGATCTTCTCGGCGTAATCCGTCGCGGCCGCGATCGGGTCCACCCCCAGCCACACGAGGTGCGAGGGATCGAGCGCGAGGCCGACGGCGTCGCTGCGAAGGTGCGTGAAGAGTTTCTCCCACAGTTCCGGGCTGAACGCCGCGTTGCCCGGCATGTCTTCGACCAGGAGGCCGCACATCGGGTCGTTCTCGACCGCCAGGCGGACGCCGGACGCCTCGGCCTGCTCGGCCAGCGGTTTCACGCGCCGGGCGAACTGGGCAATCGAATCGCCCAACCCCGCCGATCCCGGCGCGCCGGGACGCCCCACGGCCAGGCACACCACGCCCACCCCCAGCGTCGCCGCCGTCTCCACCACGCGCCCGAGATGCGCAATCGCCGCCTGCGCCCGCTCGGCGTCCGGGTCCAGGACGTTGCCGTACCACGCCAAGGCGGCCGCCTCGACGCCCGACTGCTTGAGCACCGCCCCGAGCGCGTCCCGCCCTGGACCATCGAGCGCGCCCACGTCCAGCGCGCACCCCCGGTGCCACGTGTTGCCGCGGGAAATCGGAGGACACTCGATCTCGACCGCTTGGAACCCGGCCGAGCCCGCCCACTTCAGGACATCAGGAAGACTCTCGCCGGGGAAACAGGACGTGCATAGGCCGAGTCGCACCGTGGACTCCTCGACTGAGGATTAGGGAGATTCACTTTTCACCGCCGCCGCCATCACCTGGCCTTCCGGCGTCGCCAGGTAGAGAACGCCGCTGTCCGTCTCGTTCTCGCCCACCAGCGTCCCCCGGCGGAGCGGCAGGCCGAAACGCACATTGCCGTCCGTGCGCGAAACGGCGAGGATGTCGTCGCCCCGGCTCACGATGTAGGCGTTCTTCGTGTCCGCCGTCGCGTAGTCCCGGCCGGCGGCCAGCGTCCAGCGCGCGTCGCCGCTCTCCACATCCACCGCCGTCAGCCCCTTCGAGGCGGTAAACACAAACACGAGGTCGCCCTGCGTGCAGGCGGCCTGGCGGACCGGTTCGCCCGCATGGTACTGCCACGCCAGCCGCCCGCTGCTGCCCGCGAACGCATACACGCTGTAGTCCAGGCTCGCGACCAGCGCCAAGTTCCCCTTCGCACACCGCAGATCCGCCGTCACCGCCCCTTCCGTCCGGTGCAACCAGGCCGTTCGATGCCGCGCCTGGTTCGACGCGATCACCTGCCCGCCCTGGCTGGCGAAATACACCATCGTGTTGTCCAACGCCGGGCCCGCCGTCACCGCCCCCTCCATCCACCGGCGCCACGGAACCGTGTCCGGCACGACGGCCAGCGCCTCCAGGTATCCTTCGATGTTCGGAATGAACACGTGCGTCTCGCACGCCGCCGGACGCCCCGAGGCCGCAAAGTCCAGCCGCCTCCGCGACGTCTCCCGCCCCGTCGCCGCCTCCAGCCCGGTGAGCGTCGTCGTCGAAGCCACCCACACCTTGTCCCCGTGGACGGCCGGTTGCCACACCGTCTCGTGCACCGGTACCGTCGGCACGGACCAGCGCCGGACGCCCGTCCTGGCGTCCACCACGTAGATTCGGTTGTCGCTGCCGAGCCCGACGAGCAAGCCCTCGCACAACCACAGCCGAACGAGGTGCGTCTTCTTCACCAGCACCAATTGCGTGTGCCAGAGCACGTCCATCCCGTTGGCTTCGAGAACGGACGGCACCACGGGGAATGGCTCGGGCCCACGCGTCTGCCGACCGCATCCCGACGCCACCAGCCCCAGCGCCGCCACCCCCACCGCCAGCCAGTACCCTACCCTGTCCGCTCGCTTCATCGTTCGCTCCAGAGACCGCGACCGCCTCATACGTACGACGCCAGGTTCACCTTGTGTTGACGCTCGAATCGACTCAACCGCTCGATCCGCTCGATGTCGTCCTGAATCCGGTGGGCGAGCTGGAAGACGTACGGCTTGCCCTGCAGCCGGTCGTTCAGGTCTGCCAGCATCGCGTCCCAACGCCCGTCGTACAACTCGTCCCGAAGACGAAGCAGCATGATCTCCTCTTCGCCGAGCGACGCCACGAACCTCTTCGCGCGCGCCGCACTCGACTCCGATGCCGCTTCTGTCCGTTCGCTCTCACCCGCCATGCCGCCCCTCCCCTGGGGTCCGGCCAATCGCGCGATACCTTAACCACGCCCTTCAGGGTCCGTCAACCCTTTTTCGTACAACACACTTGCCTCCCGACGCCTCCGGCCCGCCGCCCGGCCCTTACGCCGACGCCGTCGCCAACGCTTGGCCGAGTTTTCGGCACGCCTTCACCTGGTCCCCCCCTGGCGCCCCCAGAATGTCCAGCCCCTCCCCCACCCGCTTCATCCCCAGCGACTTCGCCAGCCGGTCCAGAATCGCCGACACCCCCCCGCCTCCCCCGTGCGTCGAGAACGCCACGTACGGCTTCCCCTTGAAAGCCGTGTTCTGGAACGCCAGGTCGAAGAAATGCTTCACCAGCCCCGACGGATAGGAATAATAGTTCGGCGAGCCGACGGCAATCCCGTCCGCCTTCTCCAACGTCTCCATCTCCGGCGACGCCGCGTCCATCAGGCGTGCCGTCGCCCCGGGCACCAGTCGCACCCCCGCCGCCACGTGCTCCGCCATCGCTCGTGTGTTCCCGCTCAGACTGCTGTAGAGCACCACCACCTTCACGCTACGCCTTGACGCGCGATTCTCGGACATGCCTCGCTCCTTGCCTCCCACGCGAAAATCGGCCGCGATTATACGCCCCCCGGTTGCCCGGTCAACCGCGCAAAAAAGCGGGCCGCTGCCGCTTTTCAGCGGGCAGCAGCCCTCACGCTGGGATGGGATACCGTTCCTATCGGCCCGCCGCTCTCAAGGTCTTCAGTAAAAACCCCCGCGGCACCGGCCGGCTGGAACAGCCCAGCCAAAAGCAAAAAAGGCCTCCCCAAGCCCTCAGCCCAGCGACCGACGACGGAACAAGAGCGCCCCCAACCCGATCGCAAACACCACGTATGCCAAGGCGTACAGCCCTGACCAGCCCACGTATTCCCACACGGCCCGCCACTCCGCCGCCCCGGCGCTCCCCGCCGCGAGCGGGGTCAGCATCGCGTGGCTCAGTTTCTCGTTCAGGTTGAAGATCTCCAGGAACGGCACCACCGCGAGCACCCCCTGCCTCGCCAACTGCCCGGCACCCGCGGAACCGCGCAATCCGGCCTCCAGGAACACCGTCAGGTGCCCCACCAGAAACACCCCCAGGCTCACCCCCACGCTCGCCGCCGGCGAAAGCCGCGTCGAAACCGCCGTCGCCACCGCCGCCAAAACCCCCACCTGCAATATCACCAGCGCCAGACCCGGCATCACCGTCAGCGCCTGCCCGAACTGCTTCTGCCGGAACGCCTCCACCTGCGCCCCGATCCCCCCGTGCGTGTACGCCCGCTCCAGCACCCCCGCATCCAGCCGCACCCGATAATACACCGCGGCCATGAATACCACCCCCAACACCGTCACGGCCACCAGCACCGCCGCCATCACCCCCAGGTACTTACCCAACACGAATTGCCCACGCCCCACCGCCTTCGAGAGCACCGTCAAAGCCGTCCGATCCTCCACCTCGCTCGCGACGCTCGTCGCCGACGCCAAAAGAGCCATCAGCAGCACGAAAACGAGAATAAACGATAACCCAAGGTCCTTGTACATATCCGTATCACTTCCGAACGTAAAGAGGGGCAGCCGCAGCGTGGTCACCAGCGCCGCCACCGCCGTCGCCACCAGAACAAAGTAAAACGGACGCCGCACCGTCTCCCGGAACGTGTTCAGGACAATCCCCGTCAACCGCATTGTGACCCGCCTCAAATCGCCCCGAATGCCACCTCGAACCCGGAAAACTCACCCGTCGGCTGCTCGTCCTCTACCAATCGGTTGTGGATGTAAACTGCCATGATCCGATCAACCCCATCCAGGAACCGCCCCACGTCGGCTTGCTCGCCTTCGACGACCAACTCCACGCGGCCATCCCGGAGATTCCGCACAAACCCCGTCACCGCCTGGCCACGCGCAAGACGCACCACCGTGTACCGAAAACCCACGCCCTGCACCTGCCCGCTATAATAGACGTGTGTGCGAATCTTCATGCGACGGCCGCCCAGAAGGGCCGTGTTCCACGTGGAACGCCCACACCATAGATTATAGCCCCGCGGGAAAGACCCGCAAAGAGTTTTCTGTTGCCCCTGGCCAGGTACCATGTACAATGCAGCCCCGAGGGAAAGGCCGTGGCTAGCATCCTCGCAATCGCCAATCAGAAAGGCGGAGTCGGTAAGACGACTACCGCCACCACCCTTGCCCACGCCTTCGGCCTGGCGGGACGCAGGGTCCTCGTCGTCGACGTCGACCCCCAGGCGAATGCCACCAGCGGCATGGGCGCCGAGGCCGTGGATACCAGCCCGGCCTTCACGCCCGCCGCCGATGGAAGCATAGTCCAAACGTCTTGGCAGGGCGTCTCCTGCGTCCCTGCGGGAAGAGACCTCGAGCGTTGGGCCACACAGCGGAGTCTGGCAAGTACGTGCCTGCGCGACAACCTCGAACGCCTCCAAGCGGGACGGTTCGATGTCGTCCTTATTGACTGTCCTCCCTCGCTGGGGCTGCTGACACAGAACGCCCTCGGGGCAGCGGCGGCTGTCTTGGTCCCTATACAGTGCGAATACTACCCGCTTGAGGGACTTGTCCAACTCCTGGCAGCGGTCCGGCAAGCAGCACAACGGAACCCGCTGCTTCGCGTCGGGGGGGTCCTCTTGACGATGTACGACCCGGAATCAGACCTCAGCCGCGAGGTCGAAGCCGAGGTCAGGGGAAAACTTGACGAGCCGGTTTTCGGGAGCGTGATCCCGAGGGACACGGCGGTGGCCGAAGCGCCGAGCCACTGCCTGTCGGTGATACAATACGCCCCCCGCTCCCGGGGGGCGAGGGCCTATATCGCGCTGGTGGCCGAGATCACGACCCGGGGCCTGATAGGATAGGGGTGCAGACGATGGCAACGAAACGCTTGGGACGCGGCCTCGATGGGCTGCTTCAGGGGCTTTCGCGCGGGGGTCGAGCCGAACCGACCGACGAGGTTCTTGGCGGAGGCCCGACCGCGTCCGTGCCGGTGGGTTTGGTTGACGGGAACCCGTTTCAGCCACGCCAGGGTATGGACGCCGAACAACTGGCGGGTTTGAAAGCGTCGATTCGCGAGCATGGGATCCTCCAGCCCATCATGGTGAGGCCGGCGGGGTCCCGGTACCAGGTGGTTGCTGGCGAGCGCCGGCTGAGGGCGGCCAAGGAACTCGGCCTGGCGGAAATCCCGGCCGTGGTACGGGAGGTTCCTGACGAGCGGATGCTCGAATTCGCCCTCATCGAGAACCTTCAGCGTGAGGACCTAGACCCGATCGAGAAGGCCGAGAGTTTCCGGACCTATCTGGCGAGCACGAGCCAGACCCAGGAACAGGCGGCTGGTCGGCTTGGACTCGACCGCAGCACGATCGCCAACATGATCCGCCTCCTGGAACTGCCGGACGAGGTGCAGGCGCTGGTGCGCGGGGGGATGGTGGCGATGGGCCATGCCAGGGCACTGCTGGCCGTCGAGGACCCCAAGCGACAAGTCTCGGTGGCCGAGAGGGTCGCCCGGGAGGGCCTTTCGGTCCGCCAGGTAGAGCGGCTTGTCAGTGCGGTGGCGCCGTCTCGCCGGGGGAAGAAGAGGAAAGAGAAATCGCCGGGGGTCCGGGACGTAGAGGCAAGGCTCCGAGAGGCGCTCGGCACGAAAGTGAGCGTCGAGGAGGGGCCCAAGCAGGGCACCGGGCGCATCATCATCGAGTTCTATAACCACGCGGACCTTGACCGCATCTTGGCGATCCTCGAATAGCAAGACCCGCGTGTTCCACGTGGAACGTTGGCCATAAGCGACAAACGGTGCGTATCCGCCGTGGTAGGGCAATCCTTCTTGAGTGTGCCTGCCAATTCAAAGCCCACCTGGTCCAACCGAGTCACAAGACACCGGCAGGAGACGGCAGCGGCAATGGCGTGCAACCGCAACAGATGAGAAGAGTTCAACTGCTAGGGGGGACAGCAAGCGATGCTGCAGTATTGGTGCGTTTGCCCGTCATTTGCCTGCACAAACCTCGCACAAAAGCACCGTAAGGATCCGAAAAGTGCAGATGATTGGAGCAGCGCCTGCGGCGTGTTCTCGAGGGGCCAAGCCGAAGACGTGGTCCGTCAGCGCAAAGCCGCTGAGCGTCGGAGTGCTGCGGTGGCAGGGAGGCCGAAGCGTAAGCGCGGCCACAAAACATGGGCTGGCTTCCAGAGAAAAGATGATTGGAACAAGACGCGTGAGGCTTTTCGGCTTTGCTCCGCGAGGGCGGGAGCCAAGGCTGCTAGTACTACTACGCCACAAGCGCCTTGGTTGACAGATGAACGCGCCGTTCAAGAACACGCTTTTTTCGTGCAATCGGCGTAGGATTCGCCGTCGGTGGCTGCGGGCGGCGCGCGTTTCGTTGTTGGGTCAGAAAAAGGCGGCGGCTGATGGCCTCGGCGCATTTCCTCGAGCAGCATCCGCCGCGGATCCAGATCGGCACGAGGGCTGCCGTGGCCGCGTGGACCTGGGCGACCGTCAGATCCGGATTTTTTCCCATTTCCGCCAGCCGGAACTCCGCCGGGAACAGATGGCTGACGGCGCTGAGCACGAGGTGCCGCCGGATCGTGCGGTACTGGCGGTCCCCGAAGTGGTCCATCCCAAGTTCGCTTTTGGTGTCCTCGAACATCCGTTCGATCCGCCACCGGCTGAACGCCACGGCCAGGAGCGTCTCGGCGGGGGCCTGAGGAACATTCGAGAGGAAGAACTTGGCCTCGCCCGAGAGGACCCGTCGGACCTGGCCGAGGGCGATCTGGTGCTTCGGGCGATAGACCCCCTCGTCGGGGATGCCGGCGGCGCGGCACCGGGCCCGGTCCTGGTGCCAGGTCTGGCGAGGCAGATACAGCTCGCCGTCCAGGAGCGTGTGGAAGTCGTCGCCCGGCGTCGCGTAGCCCAGGTGGACGCTGACGACGCAGTTGTCGGTCTTGCCGGTGGCCCCGCAGTGCTGCCACTGGACGCACGCCGTCCGGGTTCCCTTCTTGGGGAAACAAGGCGGGGCGAATTTTCAAAACCGTGTCGGCATCCATGGCGATGGCCTCCTGGGGGGCCCATTCCCCCTGAAAAGGCCATCGGCGGGTCGAATGAGTCATCTGAGCCTTTGTAGCGTGGTAGTACTAGCCCCGGTACAGAGCGTGACGAGCGATATAGTCGGCCACGCTGGCGGGAACGAGACCGGCAACGGACTGACCCGTGCGGACCCGTTGCCGGATGTCCGTACCGCTGATGTCCAAAAGAGGGGCGGGAACGCGGCTTGCGAGAATTCGCCCGAGGGCTTCTTCGCCTATCGCCTCGCAGAGGGGACCGAGGTCGCTCGCTTTTGGAGCGGGTCGGGGTAGAATAGCCAGGGTCGCCAGGGCGACAATATCCGCGATGCGGTGCCAGGTGTGAAGGAGCGGCAAATTGTCCTCGCCGATGAGAAGGAAAAGGGTGGCGTGGGGGCACGCGGTCCGGGCAAAATGCTCGAGGGTAAAGGCGGTGTACGACGGCTCGGTGCGGCGAATCTCGACGTCGGAGACGGCAAACGGCGGGATGGGCTCGGCCGCCAGTTCGCACATCCGTAGCCGATGCTCCGGGGAGGCCGGCGTGTGGCGCGGACGATGAACCGGCGCCGCCGAGGGAACGAGATACAGCCGGTCCAGCCGCAGATGCCCGCAGGCGTACTCGGCGGGGACGAGGTGCCCGAGGTGGATCGGGTCGAACGTGCCGCCCAGGATGCCGATGCGCGGCGGGGCCATGCGCGGCAGTATGGGATGGGCGAACGCGGGTGTCAAGCGCAGCAATCAGGGCCCACGCGTGGCGGCGAGCCGGCATTTAGCCGCCTGACTTGTCGGGCGCGTTATGGCAGGGGGCGTGTCACGATGAAGGGATGGGGCGGTTTGGCGGCGGGGCTGTTGCTCATCACCGGCCTTGTTTGGGCCGGAGAGCCGGAACCCCCCGCGATCTCGCCAACCGGCGACATCACCTTCGTCGATGAGGGGCAGGGGGGCGAGGTCGGCGAGGAGCCGGTCAACCCGTTTGCGGCCGGCGAGGAAGACGGTGTCCGAAAGGATGCCGTGCCGGGATACGTCGAACTTTCGTCCGGCGCCAAAGTGCCCGGACGCCTTTATACGACCCGGGCAAAGCGAGTGAAGATCTTCAACCTCCAGAAGGAGGTGTACGAGTACGTGCCCGTCCCGGCCGTGCGGAAGATTGAGACGGTCATCGAGTGGGAGCGCATGGAAAAGGAATGGCGCTTCAAGGAGGCCGGCAGCCCGGAGAAGGTCTATACCGGCCGGTCGTACCCGGCCCGGAAGTTCGCCTACCGCCTGACGCTCCTCGGGGGCCACACGATCACGGGGCACATCCTCGGCCAGCCGCTGTACCTCGCCCGCCCGTCGAGAGCCTCCCCGTCGAGAGCCTCTGGGTCGAGCGATGGGTCGAACGACGAGGGGAAAATGGACCGCTTCATCCTCCACGATCGCCAGAAAGGCCCGATGGACACGACCCTCGAGGACCTGGTCTATATCCGGTCGGTGGTTCTCGGCCAAGAGGCGTACGAGGAGGCGACGGGGTCGGCCAAGTGAGCGCGACTTACGGACGCCGGCGATTGTGGATAACTTTTTTGCGGGAGTTTGGGGGATGATTTTCGGGCGATTTTTGGGAGGTCACCGGCCCTGGCGCTGGCGTCCGGGGGGTTTTTTCGGCGGATGGGGTGCTATTGGTAAGATGGGCTAGCGCGGATTTTGACTTTTTTAGGGGCTTTTTCACGTTTTTGGGTCGGTTTTTACCGGTTTTTGTGCCCTATTTCGCACTCTTTCCATCCATGCCATGTGCATACCTTTATGTTAATAACTTTTTTTCGGTCCGTTTGGCATGCCGCTTGCACAGCCTTCAACGCAGAGGGCGCAGAGAGCGCAGAGGGAGGGTGGGGGAAAAGAGAACCCGGACCCCGGAGACTGGAAACCGGAAAGGGGACAGCGAAACGGCACAGCCTTCAACGCGGCCCGGCCGAAGGTCCCTGCGGGAAGGGCTCCTTTCTTACATGGGGAGGGCGCAGAGGCCTGCCCTGAGCGAGCGGAGCGAGTCGAAGGGACGCAGAGGGGGGGGAGGGGGGAACCCGGCTTCGTTTTCAACTACGCCGTGGCAGGCGGCAAAACAACGCGGAACCCGCCGTCGCCCTCTGGGCTATGGTGGGAAGGTTGCGGATTGAAAGGCAACCGAGCCGCAAGCGGATCGGCAGAGGCAGAAGGGGCTGGAATGTTGCCACTGAGGCTGCAAGCATTTCCGCGTCATTGACACCCGCCCAGCCTTAGGTGGCCGGATCGTCTGCAGGCGGGCCGGAATCGCATGGCCACCCGTGAGACACCCGGCTGACTCGGCTTCCTCAACTACCGGTTGATGCGGGGGCCAACCGACAGGGATTACGCTTGATGACCATTTGCTTTTTTCGAGGGTATGTGGTATATTTCCTAAAGACCTGCGAGGATAGACTGTGTGGCTTGCCCTGTTGGCCACAATATGCAGGGTGAATATTTTCTGTTGACACGAGATGTGGAAAGACGATGCTATCGGATATTGGGGTGGAGGCTGAACACCCCCCTCTGGAGGTGGGACATGCGCCGGGCGACCATGTCTTTCGAGGAGAAGCGGGAAGCGATTCTGAAGGCGGCCACCAGCCGTAGCCAAGGGAAGGGCGTCAGCAAACAAGTTTCATTTGCCGACAATGACGTGCCCGAGTTCCTGCGGCAGTATCGGCAATTCAAGGAGGACTCGCGCAAGGTTCGGGTTGTGGCCCGCTAGCAGATCCCTTTGATCGCCGTCTTTTGTGCCTAAGTTGCGGGTTCAGCCCAGGCCATGAAGCGATTTGCACGCACAGTTTCTGCTGTCGGCAAAATTGAATTCATTCCAAGCGCGCGGTCCTTCTCCAATTTCGATTTCGTCGAAGACCACTTTGGCGGCATCTGGCCACTGCGCAGGATTCTCTCACAGGTACGAATGCACGGCGGGGAAACCATCGTTGTTGAGCGATTGGAAGGCGCCGCGGACTTGGCCGAAGAGAACGCTGACCTGCAGCAGTTGTGTCCAGCGTATGATCCGGCAAAGAGCAACGCTTGGCGTCTCAGTTTTTTCCGCGGTTCTGTCAGTGATGCACGTAGCCTCAGCAGAATCTCGCCCCGCCGGTTTCTTGGTTACGCCATCGTAAAGCATTACGTTGTGCCGCCAACGCCGCTCATCTGCCCAAGGGGCCGAGACGAATTCTGCGTCTACGAGTCCGTCGTCACGGCCAGTTGGCATGAGAACAACTACATCCGGGGCAGTCCGACGTGGGCCTGCCGCATCGCGGGACGCGAGATGCGGATTGAGGGCTACTTGTATGCTCAGCAGAACGGGATAACGAATTCCTGTGCGCACGTCGCCGTGCGAACGGCAGCGACACGTTTTTTGGGAGCGGACCTATCTTATCGAAAGATGAACCAGTGGGCGCATGAGTTTCGAACCGTAGCCGGTCTGCCGCCGAAGAATCCGGGCGACGGCCTGTCCAGTGACGAGATCTGCCACATCCTGCGTCAGGTTGGGGCCGAGACCTTCGTGGGCGACTACACCGGAGCGACCACACCAACTGTGCCATACGAGCGGTACCTGTATGGGGCTATCGAGTCGGGTTTCCCAGCCATCCTGTTCTTCGAGACAGAGAAACAGGACGCAGGGGGCGCGATGGTGTGTCACACAGTCCCGGTTTTCGGCCACACGTTCAACGAAGACGCCTGGGTTCCCGACGCGAACCTCTTCTACTTTCCGATGCGCAGGGCAACCAAGGCGCTGTCAAGTGGGACGTGGGTCAGCATGTTCGTGGGCCACGATGACAATGCAGGCTCGAACTACTGTATTCCGCAGAACTACATTGAGCCGATCCGGATGTGTGCGGATGCGCAAGGCAACCGCGTACGGTGCAAACAACAACAGGGCGGGGTCGTGTATGCCATCGGCTCGCTTCCGAGCGAAATCAAAGTGGACCCTATCGAGGCAGAGGCCATAGGTGCAGATTACCTGCTTGCCATCCTGAAGCAAGTACCCGGCACATTCAAGGGCTGGACGGAGCGCTGGCAGAAGAGACTGGAGGGATATCACGCGAGTCAATTGCTCGTGCTGCGGACGATCCTGCTGAAGGGGGCACAATACGCAACGCACCTCGGGGCGGTGCGCGGCTGGGCGGGGAAGCCCTTTCCGAAGAGGCTACTTGATGCATTTGCTCCGGTTGCCGCCGACTGGTTCTGGATGGTGGAACTCTCGGTGCCCGAATTGTTCTCCGCGAACCGCAGAAAAATCGGCGAGATTCTGATTCGGGCTGACACGGCCGCCGGAACTCAGCGGGATTTCAAGAACTTCGTTTGTGCCCGACTGCCGGGGTGCTTTGTCTTGATCGAGAGCGTGAAGGCTGCGGCATCCGTTGGGGAAGAACCGGAACCCACATTCCTTTATGTCCCGGTTGGCGTCGTGGACCATGTCGAGCTATTCGGTTGTGAAGAGACGACGGCAAGCCGTTGATGGCCGCTCGCTCCTTGCCCTCTCCCGGCTGGCTCCGTCACTGACCAAGCAGGCGTTCCGACATGTCGCTCATCGTGCGGATCCCCCGAAAGAGGCTTGTGTGATTATATCGAAAGAAGCCGGAAGGAAGTAGATGGAAGGCGGGGAGATACCAACGCGGAACTGGGAACTCGGAACTCGGAATGCGAAAGGCAACGGATTCGAGGCGAGATCCCTCGACTGCGCTCGGGATGACAGAGTGCGTGGGGGGCGGTGAGGCAACGCGGAACTCGGAACTCGGAATGATCCTAGCCCGCATATTTCACGCACGTATTGCGTTAGGGTGATATGGCGGTTTTGGGTGTTCGGGGGGGTGGAAGAGCGTCGTGGATGCGGGGTCGGCGCAAAAGACCCCCTTACCCCCACGGCCGGGCGT
>JBAUDW010000083.1:0-4436 GCA_049678285.1 Phycisphaerae bacterium | reverse complement strand
CTGGCGCCGTTGCCCAACTGGGTCCGCACCCTTCCCCGGGTTCGCCTGTGGGTCCAAGGCAAGATCATCCTCAACCTGATTCGGACACTGATTCATGATGCCAAGGCCGCGTAGATGCAAAATCCTGATACCACCCAGGGCTGTTTCTTCATGTGCGTTTCCTCCGGGAGACGGTTCCAAGGTCCACGTTTAAGGCGAAGATCTTGAAGTCAGAAGGCGAAGAATGTCCTCTCGCGCGGGCGCTGAAGGCTGAGCCCCCAACCGGGTGACGGAAAGCGCGGCAGCCGCGGTGGCGAATCGCACCGCCCGTTCCAGGTCCGGGTCTTCCGCCAGCGCGACGGCCAGCGCCCCGTTGAACACATCGCCGGCCGCCGTCGTATCTACCGGCGTGACCGGGAAGGCGGGCAGCCGGCATCGCTTCCGGCCCGTTGCCAGAAAGGCTCCCAGGGCGCCCAGGGTAATGACGGCGGCCCGCACTCCCCGACCCAGCAGAACGTCCGCCGCCTGCTCGATGGCGTCGTCGTTTTCCAGTGGGATTCCGGTCAGCAGTTCCGCCTCGGTTTCGTTGGGTGTAATCACCGCCACGTGCCGCAGCAGGGCGTCGCTCAGGGGTCGGGCCGGCGCCGGATTAAGCACGACGGGAACTCCATGGCGACCGGCCAGCCGTACCGCCGATTCCACCGTCTCCAACGGGATCTCCAACTGTGTCACCAGGATTTTGGCGGCGCCGATGGCCTGGTCGGCGCGCTCAACATCCTGCGGAGACAATCGGCTATTGGCCCCCGACGCCACCGCGATGGAGTTTTCTCCGCCCTCGCTCACGAAGATCAAGGCGACGCCGGACGGTTTCTCCGGATCACAGGCGATGTGTTTCACGTTGATGCCCTCTTGGCGGAAGCCCTCGATGGCCTGCCGGCCAAACACGTCGCGGCCGACCCGGGCAACAAACGTCACCTGTCCCCCCGCGCGGGCCGCCGCCACCGCCTGGTTGGCCCCCTTGCCCCCCGCCGCCATAAAAAAATCCTCGCCCAGAATGGTTTCTCCCGGGCGCGGGATCCGCGGCGTCCGAATAATCATGTCGGTGTTGGTACTGCCTACTACGACGATGGGCATTCCCGTCGGCATGAGCCGATAATACTCTCTGGGGGAGGCCTATGCAAGACCTTGAGAACCTGAGTTATCCCCGGTTTGGGGTGGCCTCGATGCGGAGGGCGGCGGCTCGGTAGAACGCAAAAACAAAACCCCGCCCTTTCGGACGGGGTTCGTTTTCATCGGCGTGTTGAGTTAGCCTTCGGGGCGGCGGACGAAGATCGGCTATGGGCCAAGGGAAATTCGCTGCTGCTTGCCCTCGGCCTCGTTCACCAGGACGAGGTTCCCGCCGTCCTCGCCCCGCAACTGCTCGTTGGCGTTCAGCAGTTCGATGCCGTACACCGTCCCGTCCGGGGCGAGGTCCACGTTCAGTTCGTCGCTCAGGCGAATGGTTTCGACCTGGTGGCCGGCCTTCTCGTGCAGCCGCAGGTAAGCGATATTGTGCCGCGCATCATACGTCAGTTTCATTGCCGCTCTCCTTGCCCTAATAGTACTTCACCATCACGGTGATGACAAGCCATCCGCCGGCCTGCTCGACCGCATAGGCCTCAACTTGCTTGGCGGCAAACGTGCGGCCGCGCCGCTCGCCGTCGAAGGAGAAGTTCCGGCGGAATCCCGTCCGGCCGAACTTGGCCTCGAACCGCTCCCCGTGCTCGACCGTGGCAATCACCTCAGCCTCGGTCGCACCCCGCTCTGTCATGCGAACGACAGCGTGGGGGTGGAGACGCACACTCACAGCGGCCTCCCGTCGCTCGATCCTTGTCCACCGGCATTATACAGTCGCAACGACCTGCCGCAACCCTTCTCCGGTGGCAAGAGCGCGATCCCTTTTTTGCCCCCGGCGCGCCGGTGCCTGCCGAGGGGGGCGGCCGGTAGGGCGCAAAAACAAAACCCCGCCCTTTCGGACGGGGTTCGTTTTCATCGGCATGTTGAGTTAGCCTTCGGGTCGGCGGACGTTTTCCGCCTTGGGACCCTTCGGGCCCTGAGTCACGTCGAACTCGACCTCGTCGCCCTCGGCCAGGGTCTTGAAACCCGCGCCCTGGATCGCCGAGTAGTGGACAAAGACGTCGGTGCCAGTGTCCTGCTCGATGAATCCAAATCCCTTCTGCTCATTGAACCACTTCACCTTGCCACGAGCCATCTGATGCCACTCCTATTCCTCTTCCCGGAATCTCTTCCTGCAGGTCTGTTACCGGGAAGCCCTAACAGACCCAGCCAAATCGAACCGCACACGCGGTTCTATCCCCCGGGACCGGCCCAAGGCCGACCCCGAGCGGTTTCTTTACGAGCCTTAGTGTATCGGCAGGTCGTCGGATTGTCAATACCAAATAATTGCGAGATTGCCCGGATGGGCCGAAAAGGCCTACCCCCCGCCAGGACCCCTTCCAAGGGGGGTTGATTGGCCCTCCGTTCCCTGTCAGGCTTCCGCCGTCCGGTTTTTTCCCCGGCCGCGCGCCAGCGCTCGGTCGGCGAAAGGGAAGTCGAGGATGCCGAGACTTCGGCTCATCAATCCGCGCAATCCGCTGAACGGCCGTCGGGGACAAGCGCCGACGCTCCCGCGCCCAGCAACGGCTGCGGCGAGAAGCCTACGGCGCGGCGCTCGAGGGGGCTGTTGCCGGGATCGGCGATTTCCGCAGGCCCGGCCCTTCCCACGAGACCTCCAGCACCTCGCCGCCGATTGTCTCGAAGTACGCGACCGTAATCGGGTGCTTGCCCTTGGCCAGAACGATGAACCCCCGGGCCTCGCGGGCCGAGTGCGGCCCGTCGTTGTCCACCACGAGACGGTCGCCGATGTAGAGGCGGCTGCCGTCGTCGGAACGCGTGTAAAACGTGTACACGCCGTCGGCCGGCACGTCGATGTACCCCGTGAACCGCAGGGCGAACCCGTCGGTCCCCTCGAACCCCGCCAGGCCGAACTGCTCGGCCGTGCCGCGCTTGGCCACCTCGACGCCCGAGAAGTCGGGCAGCCGTTCCCACCGGCCGTTGCAGGCCTCCCACTCGAGGCCCGCCGCCAGGGCGCCGACGTTCTGCTCGGCGGCGCGCGGCTCAACGGTCTTGGGCACGACGGTCAGCGACCGGAACTGCCCGTCCCTCAGGACTCCGATGGAGATCGGCTCCCCGCCGCGCGCCCCCACCAGGGCCAGGTGGAAATCGAGGGCCGAGGCCACGTCCTCGCGGCCGATGTGCGTAATGATATCGCCGGCGCGGACGCCGCCCGCCTCGGCGGGGGAACCCTTGGCCACCTCCGTGACGCAGGCCGGGCCGTCGCCGTCGACCGTCAGGCCGAGCGAGAACCCGTAGCGTTCCTCGACGGCCAGGATGTCGGGCAGGACCTCGCGGAGGCGGTCGGCCGGGATCGCGAACGCGATGTTGTCGGCCTTCAGGTTCTTGGTCGTGTTGATGCCGACCATCTCGCCCGAGACGTTCAGCAGGGGCCCGCCCGAACTCCCGGGGTTCGTCGTGGCGTCGGTCTGGATCATGTCGGCGTAGAACGCGTACTCCGACTTCGTCGACCGGCCCAGGGCGCTGACGATGCCTTCGGCCACGGTCAGGCCCATGCCGAAGGGGTTGCCCATGGTGATGACGCGTTCGCCGACGAGCAGTCCGCGGCTTCGGCCGAACCGGATGGGCTTGAACCGCTGGTCGGCCTCGATCTTCAGCACCGCCAGGTCGCGTTCCTCGTCCACCGCGATGACCCGGGCCGGGAGGTCGCCGTCGCCTTCGAAGCCGACCGCCAGGTCGCCCGGTTGCTGCAACAGGTGGGCGTTGGTCAGGACGAATCCCGCCGGGTGCAGGACCACGCCGCTGGCAAACTCGGTGTGCGTGATGTTCGGGTCCTTCTCGTCCTTTCGGGCGGAGCCGATGTTGACCACCGACTCCTTGCAGGCCTGGTACACCTCGACGACGGCGGTGCGCCGAAGCGATTCGTACGATTCCTCGGCCGGGGCGCGGGTCGCCCCGCCCTGCCGGGCCTCGCAGCCCGCAATCGCCATCGCCGCCAGGACCGCCCACGCCCACGTCGCCTCGCATCTACGCCAACCACGCCGCATGAGGTCTCCTTCCACCGAAACAGGATCGCCGGTCAGCCCCGGTATTATACGGCCGCGCGCGAGCGGATAAAGAGACTATCGTTGGGCCGCGCGGGCCCCGGGTGTGACTACGGATTCTGGCCGTGGCTGTTAGGCCCATTCATGGGCCTTTGCCCCGCGTTAGCGGGGTTTAGCCCCGCCATTTTACAGGATTTTGCGCCATTGCTATAAGTTCTTGCGCAACAAGCAGTTCGCTCTTATGCTTGTCTTGAACCCCTTTTCAGGAGACAAAGCATGGAGAGCGAACTGTGGCCGAGA